>DATJRV010000101.1:0-67877 GCA_035504435.1 Solirubrobacteraceae bacterium | reverse complement strand
GGCCGCTGGTCGTCGGGCACATGCTGCAGGTTGATCCGAATCCGATACCAGATCGAACTCGGCCCGCGCATTCCGTCGACCAGCACGTCGGCCGGCTGCAGTCGATCCGCCGCGGCGGGGTGGCGCTGTCGCCAGGTGTCCAGGGCGGCCATCGCCTCGTCCTTGGTCTTGGTCCGGGCGATCTCGATGAGCGGCATCGCCGACTGGCGACGGCCGGTGCTATCCCCGCGGCGCGCACCCTTTGGCGCCTTCTCGGCAGGGCCGAGTTCCCCGGCCAGCGTGAGCAGTGCATCCAGGCCGGCGGCGGTGTCGTTCATCGGCGCCCACGGATCCCCGATATCGGCGAACCGCTTCGGCACCGTCGCCACGGTGAACGTGGCCGGGTCGCAGCCGGCGACCTCCTCCCAATGCAGCGGCGTCGACACCCGCGCGTCCGGCGTGGCGCGCACCGAATAAGCCGATGCGACCGTGCGGTCTTTGGCGTTCTGGTTGAAGTCGACGAACACCCCTTCGCGTTCCTCCTTCCACCAGCGGCTGGTCGCGCGCCCCGGCATGCGCCGCTCGACCTCGCGCGCGAGCGCGAGCGCCGCGCGGCGCACTTCTTCGAAGCCGTGCTCCGGCGCGATGCGCACGTACACGTGCATGCCGCGCGAGCCCGAGGTCTTGGGAAAGCCGCGCAGCGCGTGCTGCTCGAGCACCTCGCGCACGCCCAGCGCCACCTCGCGCACCTCCGAGAACGGCACCCCTGGGCCGGGGTCGAGATCGACGCGCAGCTCGTCCGGGTGGTCCACGTCGCTGCGGCGCACCGGCCACGGGTTCCAGTCGATCACCCCCAGGTTCACCCCCCACACGAGGTGCGCCGCGTCGTTGGGCACCAGCTCGCGCGCATGGCGCCCGCTGGGGAACGTCACCGTGGCCGTCTGCAGCCACTCGGGCGCGCCGTCGGGCACGCGCTTCTGGAAGAACGGCTCGCCCGCCACGCCGTCCACCCAGCGCTTCATCACCGTCGGGCGCTCGCGCAGGCCGCGCACCACCGCCTGCTCGCACTCGACGTAGTAGTTCACCAGGTCGAGCTTCGTGAGGCCGACGTCGGGGAAGAACAGCTTGCCGGGGTTGCTCACGCGCAGCTCCCGCCCGCACACCTCCAGGATCACGTGGTCGGCTTTCGCGGCGGCCATTGCTGGAAGGATGCCCGATCGTGACAAAGCTCGCGCACCATGACCAGCCAGGCCCCACCGTGGCAAGCGCATTGATCCCGCAGCGGCTGCTGGTCGCCGCCGGCCCATTCGGCCGCTCGTTGACCGCGCCCGCGGTGGCCGCGGCGATCGCGCGCGGCGTTCGCGCGGCCGGCCGGCCCGCGCCCGACCTGTGCCCGATCGACGCGATCGCGCACGACGCAGCGGAGATGCGCGCGCTGCTGGACGGGATGAGCTTCGATCGGCGCATGCGTGTTGCGCGCGCGGTGGTCGTGGCGTGCGCGCAGCTGCAGGAGCACGCGCTCGCGGGCAGCATCACGTTCGAGATCGCCACGCGGGCCCGCCAGGGCGGCGTGCCGACGTACGCGATCACCGCGCACAACGGGCTGGACGCGTTCGACGCGCGCATCCTCGACCTGCAGCTCGTGCTCGAGGCGCGAGGCGCGAGGGGTCTAGGCGCCGCCGGGCGCAAGCTCGCCGAGCTCGCCTGACACCGCCAACCCGCATGCCAGCGCGTGCACCAGGCGGGCGGCATCGGCGACCGTGCCGTAGTCGAGGTTCGCGGGGATGTCGCTCGGCAGGTGGTAGTTGGCGAGGCTGCGCCAGTCGGTGAGCGACACGAGCGTGGCGATCGGATAGCCGGCCCGGCCGGGGATCACACTGTCGGTGGACGCGCGCGCCCGGAAGCCGCGCTCCAGCGGCACGCCCAGCTCGCCGGCGTGCCCGGCGAGCCGGTCGCGCAGCCACGGGCCGGGGTACTCCTCCATCCACACCGGCCCCTCGCCCTCGACCATCGCCAGGTGCGGCGAGCCGACCGTGTCGAGGTTGACGAAGCACGTGCGCCCTGGCGTCAGCTCGCCGCGGTGGCGCGCGAGGAACGCGCGCACGCCGTCCTGCAGCGTCTCCTCCGCGCCGCACGAGACCAGCAGCACGCGCAGCCCCGGCGTGGGGCGCTCGCGCAGCAGCTCCGCGAGCGCCACCAGCGCCGCCGCGCCCGACAGGTTGTCGTTGGCTCCCGGCACCGTCTGGCTGCGCCACACGTCAGCCACCAGCGCCGAGCCGAGCGCGCCGATCGCAAGCCCCGCCCACGCCAGCCCGCGGCGGCGGGTGAGCGCCCCGGCGATCGTGCACAGCGGGCCCGCCAGTCCCACCCACCACTGCGGCGGGGAGGTCTTCATCCGCTCGAGCAGCCGCGGCGCCAGCGCGTACGCGCGCCGCTGCAGCGTCTGGTCGAACATGATCCCCGTCTGCGGGGCGTCGTGGTGTGCGAGCACCACGAGCGTGTCGCGCGGGCTGCCGCCGTCTCCGTCCACGGCCGCGCGCTCGCCCACGCGCGCGACCACGTTGACGGTGCTGCGCCGGCGACGCACCGCGCGGCGCAGCAGGCGCGGACCGTTCTGGGCCTCGTCGACCACGCCCGCGAAGCTCGCCGCCGCGAACAGCGCGCCCAGCGCCCGGCGCGCGGCGCCGCCGCGCCGGGCGCCCAGCACGAGGGCCGCGCCCGCCATGCCCAGCAGCCCGAGGCCCGTGGCCGTCGGCGGGAACGTTCCCCACGAGGGCTCGTCCTCGAGCGCGACCTCCACGCCCGCGACCGCGCGCAGCCGCGCGGCGAGCCACTCGGCGGCCTGGCGCTCGCCGGGGGAGCACGGCGGGCGCTCGATCGGCGCGAGCGTCTCCACCACCTCGCGCAGCACCGCCTCCAGCCGCGGTGCGCTTGCCCCCGTCGGGCCGCCCGGCGGGGGCGACGAGAGCTCGCCGTCGGTCGCGCTGTCGCTCACAGGAAGCACCTTCCCTCGCCTCTGTACGTGGGCACCTCGTCGACGATTCTCCCACCTTCCAGCAAGTGCAGGCTGTTGAAACGCTCGCACATCTCGCCCGCCTTGGCGTGGCGGAAGTACACGCGCTCGCCGATCGCCAAGCCGTCGGCGACGGCGCCCAGCAGCGGCGTCTGCACCTCGCCCGCGCCCTCCATCCGCGCGAGACGCAGGCCGGCCGGGAGGTGGGGTCGCGGCAGCCGCGCGGAGTCGGCGGGGCCGGATGCGAGGTAGCCCCCGCCGAGCGCCGTCACCACCCCCGCGCCGGGCCGACGCACGATCGGCAGCGCGAACACGGCCGCCGGGCGCGGCGTGAACGCGCGGTAGGTGTCGAACAGCGTCGGGCCGTACAGGCCCGACCCGGCGGACAGCTCGGTGACACATCGCTCGGCGGCGGTGCGCTCGAGGCTGCCGGTGCCGCCGCCGTTCACGAGCTCGAGCGGCGGGGCGCCGTGCGCGGCGATCGCCTCCTGCACCGCCGCCACCGCCGCCGCGCGCCGGCCCGCCAGCTCGCGCGCGGACAGCAGCTGCATGCCGCGGATCGCCAGGCCGCGCAGCGGACGACCGGGCGGGGCGTCGCCGACGCCCGCGATCTGCGCCTCGTAGGCCATCATCCCTACCAGCTTCAAGCCGTCGCGCGCCAGGATCTCCCGTGCCAGCGCCGCCGCCTGCGCGGGCGCGTGCACCGGCGAGCGCCGCGCGCCCACGCGCACGCGCCCACCCAGCGCACGCCAGCCGGCGTCCACGTCGATGCACACGCGCACAGGCATCGGCGGCGCGGAGCCCACCGCGCGCTCGATGAGGTCGAGCCCCTCCACGCCGTCCACCATCAGCGTCACCGACCCCGCCGCCGAGGTGGTCGCGAGCGTACGCAACGCATGGCCGTCGGCGGTCGGGTAGGCGCCTAGCAGGTCGTCGAACCCGCACGCATGCAGCCACAGCGCCTCCGGCAGCGTGAACGCCAGCGTGCCGCGAAAGCCGTCGCTCGCCAGCACGCGTTCCTGCAGCGCGCGGCAGCGCAGCGACTTGCTCGCCAGGCGGATCGGCTTGGGCGCAGCGCGGCGGCGCATGTCCGCGGCGTTCTGCCACAGGGCGTCGAGGTCCACGAGGGCGAACGGCGCGCGCAGCTCGGCGGTCGCCCGCTCCAGGCGGGCGTACTCGGCGTCAGTCGTGCGCAGGCGGACGTGCTCGGGGTCAGCCATCCGCGGGGGCGCGTGCTGGGCGTCAGCCATCCGCGGGGGCGCCCTGCATCGGGTCGGCGGGAGCGGCCACGGAGCCGACGGGTCCCAGCACCCGCTCGGTCCACTCGTTGGCGAAGCGCCCGTCGGGGTCCAGGCGCGCGCGCACCGCCGCGAAGCGCTCCCACTCGGGATAGCGCGCCCGCAGCGTGGCGGCCGTCTGGAAGTGGCGCTTGCCCCAGTGCGGGCGCCCGTCGAGCTCGTCCATGATCGCCTCGACCGCGCGGAAGTACGGCTCCCACTGCATGCCCTCGTACATGTGCACCGCCACGAAGCCGCTGTCGCGGCCGGCGGCGGTGCTGAGGAAGGCGTCGTCGGGCGCGACCGTCCTGGCCTCGATCGGGAACGGCACCGCGAAGCCGCGCTGCTCCACCAGCTCCATCACGCGGCGCACCGCCAGCGGGGTGTGCTCGCGCGGCAGCGCGTACTCCATCTCCGTGAAGCGCACCAGCCGCGGGCTGGCGAAGACGTCCGCCGAGCGTTCCACGCGCTCGGAGCGCCCGGCCAGGCGCGTGACCGTGCGGTTGAGCTGGGGGATCAAGCTGGGGAAGCGCCGTCCGGCGCGGCAGCACAGCGCGAACGCGTGGTTGGTCAGCAGCACGTCGTTGGCGTACGCGGAGAGGCGGCTGCGCGGGCGCGGCGGGAGCTCGGTGCGGTTGTTGGTGCGCGTGAGCGCCACGTCCGCGTGGGGGAACACGAAGAACTCGAAGTGATCGTTCTCCAGCGCCAGCTGCTCGAAGCGCGCGAGGGTTTGCTCGAGCGGAGCGGGAGCGTCGATCGCGTGCAGCGTGAACGCGGGCACGCAGCGCAGCGTCACCTCCGCGATTGCGCCCAGCGCGCCGAGGCCCACGCGCGCGGCGCGGAACACCTCCGCGTCGCGCTCGGCCGAGCACGCGAGCGTGGAGCCGTCGCCGAGCACCAGAGTGAGCTCGCTCACCTGGCTGGACAGGTTGCGCAGCCGCGCGCCCGTGCCGTGGGTCGCCGTGGAGATGGCGCCGGCGATCGTCTGCACGTCGATGTCCCCCAGGTTCTCCAGCGCCAGGCCGTGCGCGTCGAGCGCCCGGCTGAGCTCGCGGATCGTGATGCCGGCCTGCGCCCGCACCAACCCCGCCGCGCGATCGACGTCGAGCACGCGCGCGAGACGGTCGAGCGCCAGCATCGCCCCGTCGGTGCACGCGATGTCGCTGAACGAGTGCCCCGTGCCCGCCACGCGCACGCGCAGGTCGCGCTCGGCCGCCTTGGCGACGGCCGCCGAGAGCTCGTCGATCGACGCCGGGTGCTCCACCGCCGCCGGCGTGCAGCGCTGATCGCCGGCCCAGTTGCGCCATCCCGCGCCGTGCCGTGGGGCGCCGCGCCGTGCCACGGCGCGCCGTCCTGCCTCGCGCCGCGCGGTGCCGCGCGCCTGCCGATCGCTACTCTCGCTCATCACATGACCGAGCCCGAGCCTACTCCGAGCCCGGGCGTTCGCGCCGCCCGCGCCCGCGCGCTGCCCACCCCCGGCGCCAAGCGGGCGACGGTGATCGGGGCCGGCTCGTTCGGCACCGCGCTGGCGGTGCTGCTCGCGCGCGGGGGTTTGCGCACGACGCTGCAGACGCACACCGCCGAGCAGGCCGAGCTGATCGAGCGCGAGCACACCGCGAACGGCGCACGCGAGAACCGGCGCTACCTGCCCGGCGTGGAGCTGCCCGCGCAGCTGCGCATCGAGCCGCCGTCGGCGGTGCTCTCACGCGCGGACTACGTGTTTCTGGCTGTGCCCTCGCGCGGGCTCGGCGAGGTGATCGAGCGGCTGGGGGCGTCCGGCCTGGGCCGGCGCACGGCGGTCGTGTCCGTCGCCAAGGGCCTCGTGCCGCCGCAGGGGATGCCGCCGACGCTCGTGCTCGGCGCGCGCTTCGGCGCCGAGCGGGTCGCCTGCGTGGGCGGGCCGGCGCACGCCCAGGAGATGGTGCACGCGGGCGCCGGCCTGGTGGCCGCGTCCGCCGACGAGGAGCTCGCGCGCGCGCTCGCGCAGGTGTTCACGCGCGCGGGCGTCGTGTGCGAGATCTCCAACGACCCCGTCGGCGTCGAGCTCGCGGGCGCCGCCAAGAACGCTGCCGCGCTCGCCGCCGGCGCCACCGAGGCGCAGGGGCTGAACGCCGCCGGCGCCGCCGCCGGGCACATCTTCGCCGAGGTCTGGCGCTACGCCGAGCGGCTGGGCGCGCGCCCCGAGTCGATGATCGGGCTGGCCGGCGCCGGCGACCTCGTCGCCACCGCGCTCGCCCCCGAAAGCCGCAACCGCCGCGCCGGCGAACTGCTCGCCGCGGGCGTCCCCGCCGCCGAGATCCCCGCGCAGGTTGGCCAGGCGGTCGAGGCGCTGGAGTCCGTGCCGCTGCTCGCCCACGCGCTCGAGGCCGCCGGCGTCGGCGCCCCCGTCACCGGCGCGCTCGGGCGTCTGATCTCCGGCGAGCTCCCGCTCGACGACTGGGTCGCGCTCGTCCGTGCCACCGTGCCCCCGCCCGCGCTCTGGCGCCGGCGGGTGGGCGCGCGCCAACCGGGGTTCTGGCGCCGTGTGTGGCAGCGGCTGGTGGCTGGTTGAGCTCGCGCCATGTGTTGCCTTGCGAACGCCGTATATCTATAGTATTTATTAATATATACGATAGAGCACGCTGCACGAAGAAGGAGGACATGCATGCCCCCCCGCGCCCGTCCCGGTGAAGTCGATCCCACCAAAGGCCTGTCGCTGAACCTCGAGGAGTTCGAGGAACAGCAGCAACGCCGTGAACGTGTGCTGCGCATGCAGGACGCCATCCGGCCCGGCCGCACCACCCCCATCGCCATCCGCTTCGACCAGTTCACGCTCACGCGCCTGCGCGCGCTCGCCGCGCTGCGCAATACCGGGTATCAGACGCTGCTCAAGGAGTTCGTCGTCGAGCGCCTGTATGAGGAGGAGAAGCGCGAGGGGATCATCTAGAGCGCGGCGATCGCGTGAAACAGCCGGCGTAGACATCGAGACTGTCTCCAACTATTTGACTATCACTGATTCGTGGCCCATACTGGCCGCGTGATGCGGCGGGGGTCACACGCTGATGCCAAGAGCCATGGCGGCGTCGCGTCGAGCCTCTCACGCTCTATGGCCTGGATCTCCTCATGCGTTGCGCCGACATGCCTCGTCGTCGCGCTTCTCACCCTATCCGCCACGGCGAACTTGGTGTTCACGTCGCCCTCCTATGCCGAGCCTTCGCCCTTCGCGCTCGATCCGACGTCTCCAGCCCCTCTCGTCGCTCCATCGTGGACGCCCACGGCGCCCGCGCCTTCGCTTCTCGAGCAGGAGCTTGCCGTGCTAACGGGCCAGGGACTCTCCGCTTCGCGTGCCGCGCAGGCCGTAGACCTCCAGGGTGCGATCGCCTCCTCACACCTCCTGGCCAAGCTGCACGCCGCGATGGGGGGCGAATATGCAGGGGCCTGGTTCGCGCCCGCCGCTGCGAAGCTGCAGATCGGCGTGACGTCGCCGACCGGTCGGCGGGCCGCTGAACGAGCCATAGCACGAGCCGGCCTGACCGCCCACACGACGCTCACCGCCGTCCGGTCGAGCATGAGGCAGCTCGTCGCCACGCAAGAGCGGTGGAACCGCAAGCTCGCCGCCCTGTTCGCGCATGACGCAGTCACCACGAGGCTCGAACCGCAGCGCAACATGGTCTCGGTCACGCTGAGCTCGACGGTGCCGCCACGGCAGCGCGCAGCCCTCGAACGCGAAGCCTCCGGCGCAGACGTGCATGTCTCGGTGACCGCATCCGCGAGCCCCCGCATCGCACTCACGCCCGCCGCCCTCGAGTGCAATCTGTTCACAGAAGGGGCCAACTGCGAACGGTCGGTCACGGCTGGCGTCAAGATCGAAAACCCGCGCAAATGCGTCGACACCGGAGTTCGCAGCGCCGGCTCCAGCTTCTACGAATCGAAAGCAGAATGTGAACGCTTCGAAAACAGCGGCGTAGGAGAATGGAAGGCCGTGGTCCAGTCTTGCACCGCCGGTCCCGCGGCAATTCCCGCCAACAGGAAGGCCAGGGTTCTGCTGACAGCCGGGCACTGCATCGACGAATCCGGAGGCGAAAAAGAAGCCTGGTACGCGTTCAACCGGGCTGGCGCCAAATCACTCATCGGAGAAGCGGCGAACTTCGTCGACGGTGGACCGGCCGGAGCCGGCTACGGCGATTTTGGCGAGATCAAGATCGAAGCCGGTGGCGGATGGCAAACAGGCAACGCTAAAGTCCCGGTCTACGCCGTCTCCGCCGAGTGGCAGGAAACCGGCGAAACGCGCTACCCCGTCAAGGGCGAACAGTTAGCAATCATAGGCGCCTCCAGCTGCCACGAGGGTGCGAAATCAGGGCAGTCATGCGGCTTAATCACAGCTTACAACCTGACGATCGCGGACGAAACCAGCGTCGCGGAAGGGCTCGTCGAAGTAATCGAACCGGTAGGCGCCAAATTACGCCTGATCGGTGAATTCGGCGACAGTGGTGGCCCATGGCTTGCCATCGAAACGAACAACGAAGTCCTGATGGAAGGAACGTTCGAGGGCCTGTTGTTACCGTCCGAATGCAACAAAGTCGTCAGCTCCGTCGGTCGCCAGTACTTCAGGACGAGGGGCGAATGCGAAGACTACGTGACGTTCAAAGAAATGGCTGGGAACGAAGGTGAATGGGAACGGCGTTTACGGCTCGCCTTCGACCCTCTCAAGCGGCCTCCCGAAACGACGGCCAAGGGCTCGCTTGAATACTTGGAACTCGAACTCCTGACCACGGCCAACGAAAGTCGCGCGAAAGAATTAGAAGAAGAAGAAGCGAAAGAAAAAGAACACAAAGAAGAAAAAGGCAAAATGGTCTTACCCGAATTCCTCACAAGCACCAGTTGGACCGGCACCAGCGGAGCGGGCAAGCTGACCAACTCGGGAGCGAAAACATCGATCAGCTGCACGAGCGGCACGAGCTCCGGAAGCATGGAATCGTCCAAGAAATTAGGCGCCTTCGCGATCGCCTTCAAAGGCTGCACTGGGGAAGTCCTCGGCTCGAAAGTTAAATGTGAATCTACCGGTGATGCCTCGGAAACGGTATTAAGCACCGGCACGTGGCATCTAGTGTTAACGATTGTCGGAGCTACGCACAGGTGGGAGGTCTGGTTCTTAGTCCAGCCGCTGGCGATCAAATGCACGGCGCTCGCAAAAGTCGAAGTGAAGGGCAACGTGCTCGGCGCGATCACCCCCACCGCCACAAAAACCAAGCACTACACGATCACGCTGGCCACAGCGTCCGGCGCCCAGGAATACACGTACTTCGAAAACGACAGCGGCGAAGACGTGAGCGCCCAGCTCTTATCCAACATCAACGGCGGGACGTTCTCGGCGTCGACCGAGGAATCCAAAGAAGACAAGATCGAACTGAGCGCAGAAACAGAAGTCGTCAACTGACACGTCGGGTGCCCCGCAGCTAGACCGGTGTGGGGTGGAACCGCAAGCGTCCACCTCACACCAGCTTCAACCAGATTGACGACGACCTCCCGGCACACGAGCCTCAGGGCCCAGAGCGTGCGTCCATCAACGTGCTGATCACCGCTTCGTACACGCCCTGCCCGTGGCCCGACGCGCACACGCGCACGTTCGCGTACGCCGCGAGCGCCTCGCGCATCGACGGGTCGCGCTCCAGCGCGTTGGCCACCAGCCAGAACGCGTCCACCTCGCTCGCGCACGCCAGGTCCTCGCGCGAGTCTCCCACCGCGAACGTCTGCGCGCGCGCGTAGCCCCGCGCCCGGCGGTGCAGCGCCACCGCCGCGGCCTTCGCCGCGCCCGCCGGCACCAGGTGGTAGCCGCGCACGTGCGGCAGCGCCGCCAGCGCCTCAGAGCGCCGGCGCACCACGCCGTTGTCCACCAGGCGCAGGTCGCCGTGGCCGTGCTCCGCCAACAGCCGGTCGACCTCCGCCGCGTCCACCAGGCCGCGGAACAGGTGCGAGACCTCGCGCTCGACGTGCCACGGCTCGTGGTACTCCAGGCGCCCCGCGTAGCGCTCCAGCAGCAGCGCCGGCGCGCCCGAGCGCTCGATCTGCTCGGCGATCGTCAGCTCGCCCGGCAGCAGCTCGCCCGTCAGCCAGTGCTCCTCGCCTGCGCCTGCCCCGGACGGGGCGCCGCTTGCCCCGGATGGGGCATCCAGCACCACGCACGCGCCCGCCTCGTAGATGTACGAGGACTGGCCCAGCAGGCGCGCGTCCTCGGCCACCTGCGCGCGGCGGCGGCCCGACATCAGCACCACCTCCACGCCCGCCCGCAGGCACGCCTGCACCGCGCGCACGCCGTCGATCGTCACGTTGCCCTCACCGTCGTGCAGCAGCGACGCGCCGCGGCCCAGCAGCGTGCTGTCCAGGTCCAGGTACAGGCAGCGCATCGCCTCGCGTGCGCCCTGGGGAGCGCTCATTCCGCCGCCGGCGCCGGGATCGCCGCGGGCGCCGGGACCACCGCGGGCGCCGCGGCCACGCTCGCGATCGGGGGGCGCTCGGTCGGCATCGGGTCGATGTCCACGATCCGTTCCCACTTGGCCTCCGCGTCCAGCTGCGCGTCGCTCGGCTCGAAGCGCTCCGGCCAGGGGTCCAGCAGCTCGTCGAATTCCAGGTGCGCTGCGATCGTCGCCAGCACCGCCTGCGCCATCGGCGCGAGCGCCGACAGCGGCTGGTGGTGGTGGCGGTGCTCGTCGAGGTCCACCTGCGCGATCCCCGCCAGGCCCGCCCGCCGCCAGGCGTCGATCAGCATCCCCACCTCCACGCCGTAGCCCGTCGTGAACGGCAGCGCCTCCAGCAGCTCGCGCCGCGCCGCCACCTCGCCCGCCAGCGGTTGGCGCACCTGCGCGAGCTCCGGGTAGAACAGCGCCAGCGCCGGACGCGCCATCAGCTGGTTCACGCGCCCGCCGCCCTCGCCGTCCTCGTCCAGCGGCCGGCGGTAGAAGGCCTTCACGAACGACACCTCCGACGCCTCCGGCGCGCACACCAGCGGGCCCAACAGGCCCGTCACGAAGTGCTCGCCAAAGCCCTCCGTGTCCCCGTCCACGAAGCACACCAGCTCGCCGCCAAACGACGGCAGCGCCCGCCACATCGCATCGCCCTTGCCCAGCACCGGGCCGTATTCGCCCAGCAGCTCGCCCTCCTGCAGCACGCGCGCGCCCGCGCGCTCCGCCACGCCCGCCGTGCCGTCCGCCGAGGCGGCGTCCACCACCACGATCTCGTCGATCGCCCCCGCCGCGCGCAGCGCCGCCAGCACGCCCACCACCTCGCCCACCGTGGCCGCACATTCGCGCGCGGGGACGCACACCGACACGCTGTGGCGGCGCTCGGAGGCGATCCGCGCGACCGGATAGCGGGAATGGTGGAACGTGCGGGCTTTCGCCCAATCCTCGGCAGCTCTCACGGCGGCGCTCGCAGACATGCCCTCTACTATCTCAAGTCCTTGCCCTCGCCCCGCGCACCACGTTGGCCATAGACCGCACCAGCGAGCCCTGGAGCGCCCTGCTCGACGCCGGACGCGAGGACGGAAGGCTGGTGCGCGAGGCCAACGAAGGACCCTCGCGGGCCACGCTCGTGGAGCCGCCCGCGGCCCTTCACCCCGACGTGCTCGCCGCGCTCGCGCGCATGGGCATCGAGCGCCTGTACGCGCACCAGGCGCAGGCGCTGCACGCCGCCACCGCCGGCCCCACCATCGTCACCACCGGCACCGCCTCCGGCAAGTCCATGTGCTTCAACCTGCCCACGCTGCACATCCTCTGCCAGCAGGCGCGCGCACGGGCGCTCTACCTGTACCCCACCAAGGCGCTCGCCCAAGACCAGGCGCGCGCGCTGGGCGCGTTCGCCCTCACCAAGCGCGTGCGCCCCGCCATCTACGACGGCGACACGCCGCGCGAGGCGCGCGCGCAGATCCGCCGCTCCGCCAACGTCGTGCTCACCAACCCCGACATGCTGCACGTCGGCATCCTGCCCAACCACGGCGCCTGGTCGCAGCTGTTCGCCAACCTCGCCGTCGTCGTCATCGACGAGGCGCACGTCTACCGCGGCGTGTTCGGCTCCCACGTCGCCGGCGTCCTGCGTAGGCTGCGGCGCATCGCCGCCGCCTACGGCACCCAGCCGGTCTTCATGCTCACCTCCGCCACCATCGCCAACCCGCTCGAGCTCGCCGAGCGCCTCACCGGCCTTCCGGACTTCCAGCTCATCGACCGCGACGGCTCGCCCGCGCCCCAGCGGCGCATCGCCGTGTGGAACCCGCCGCTCACCGACGAGGCCTTCGGCGCGCGCCGCTCGGCGCTGGCCGAGGCCGCCGAGCTGCTCGCCCGCCTCACGCGCGAGGGGGCGCGCACGATCTGCTTCATGAAGTCGCGCAAGGGCGTCGAGGTGCTCAGCCGCCTGGTCAAGGACGACCTGCGCGCCAGCCACCCCGAGCTGGCCGAGCAGATCGAGCCCTACCGCGCCGGCTACACCCCCCAGCAGCGCCGCGAGCTCGAGCAGCGGCTCGTGCACGGCGAGCTGCGCGCGGTCATCACCACCGACGCGCTCGAGCTGGGGATCGACATCGGCGAGCTCGACGCCGCCGTCGTCGTCACCTTCCCCGGCACCGTCGCCTCGCTGCGCCAGATGTGGGGGCGCGCCGGGCGGCGCGGGCGCGGGCTGGCCGTGTACGTCGCCGGCGAGGACGCGCTCGACCAGTTCTTCTGCCGCCACCCCGAGGAGTTCCTGCAGCGGCCCGTCGAGGCCGCCATCCTCGACCACGAGAGCCAGCTGATCCACCGCGCGCACCTGCTGTGCGCCGCCCACGAGGGGGCGCTGTCGCGCGCCGACGACGAGTTCTTCGGCCCGCGCTGGCAGGCGCACGCCGAGGCGCTGGAGGGCGCCGGCCAGCTGCGCCGGCGCACCGGCACGGGGGCACACAGCCCGCAGGACTGGGTCGGCGACACGTTCGTCCCGCGCCGGCCCGACGCCTACCCCGCCGCCGAGGTCTCGCTGCGCTCGGCCTCGCCCGAGCGCTTCGACATCGTCGACGTCGCATCCGGCGAGCTGCTCGGCTCCACCGAGGCCGCCCGCGCCCACACCACCGTCCACGACGGCGCCATCTACCTGCACCAGGGGCGCTCGTATGAGGTGCGCGAGCTCGACCTCCAGCGCCGCCGCGCGCTGGTGGCGCCGTTCGACGGCGACTTCTACACGCAGCCCAAGTCACAGGCCGACACCGAGATCGTGCGCCTGCTCGACCGCCGCACCGCCCTCGGCGTGACGCTGTCCTTCGGCGAGGTCAGCGTCACCGAGACCGTGCTCGCCTTCCAGCGCCGGCGCCTGTCCGACCACGCGCACGTCGACCTCTTCGCGCTCGACCTGCCGCCCACCAGCTTCCCCACGCAGGCGCTGTGGTTCGAGCTGCCCGGCGAGGGGCCGCTCGCGGGCGCGCTGGGATTGGGCCACGCGGCGCCGGCATCGGCCGCGGCGCCGGCACCCGCGGCGGCCACGCCAGCGGGCGTCCTGCCGCCAGATGCGCTGCTCGGCGCCCTGCACGCCACCGAGCACGCGCAGATCGCGGTGCTGCCGCTGATCGCCATGTGCGACCGCTGGGACATCGGCGGCCTGTCCACCAACTTCCACCCGCAGACCGGCTGCCCGACGATCTTCCTCTACGACGGGCACCCCGGCGGCATCGGCATCGCCCGCACCGCCTTCCAGCGCTTCGAGGAGCTGTGCGAGGACGCCCGGCGCCTGATCGCCGGCTGCCCGTGCGCGAGCGGCTGCCCGTCGTGCGTGCAGTCGCCCAAGTGCGGCAACCTCAACGAGCCGCTGCACAAGGCCGGCGCGCTCGCGCTGCTCGAGCGCCTGCTGGCCGGCGACGCCACGGCAGGCCCAGGCGCGCGGCGCCCCGGCACCGCCGCTCTGATCGCCTCCGGCGGCTGTTGAGGGATCATGCTCGCCGCCCTGCGCACACTCGCCGCCACGCGCCCTCTCGCCGCCACGCGCACGACCGCACTCGCGCTGATCCTCGCCTGCGCCGCGCTCGCGGCCTGCCTCGCCGTGGCGGCCCCGCCCGCGGGCGCGCCGCCGCTTCAGCCGGTGAGCTTCGAAGGCCCCGGCGGGCGCACGCCGCTCACGCAGTGGACGCTGCGCAAGGACCCGACCAACCGCGGCCTCGCGCAGGGCTGGCAGCGCGGCGGCTTCGCCGGCGCGGCCGTCACGGTGCCGAACGTCGTTGATCCCACCCCGTACACGGGCAAGGCGGGCGCCGCCAACTACGAAGGCTCGGTGGCGTGGTACCGCACGAGCTTCAACGCGCCGGCGGCGGGCGAGTACGCGCTCGACTTCCAGTCGGCCAACTACCGGGCAACCGTGTGGGTGGACGGGCACGAGCTCGGCACCCACCGCGGCTCCTACCTGCCGTTCGAGCTGCGCACGCACGTGGCGGCGGGCACGCACACGGTGGTGGTGCGCGTCGACTGGCGCGACCCCACGCAGCAGTCGCACGAAGGCTTTCACCGCACGTGGTTCAACTGGGGCGGCATCGACGGCGAGGTGGACGTGCGGCCGATCGGCGAAAGCGAGCTCTCAGAACCGGCGATCCAGACGACGCTGTCGGGTGGGGGGGATTCGAGTCCCGCCACCGCCGCGCAGGCGAGCGTGAAGGTGAGCGTGGTGGTCCACAACTACGGCCCCCCCCGCACGCTCGCGCCCACCGGCTCGCTCACGCGCGGCGCGCAGAGCATCGCGCTCGCCTTCGCCCCGCTGACCCTCGCCCACGACCAGGCGGCCACGGCGACGGGCACCGCGACGGTCACAGAACCGGCGCTGTGGGCGCCCACCCACCCGAACCTCTACCAGCTGAGCCTCCAGATCGGGGCGGAAAGCAGCTACGCGGCCAACGTCGGCCTGCGCGACCTGACTTGGCACGGGGGCTTCGTGTACCTCAACGGCACGCAGCTGAAGCTGCACGGCGCCTCCATCCAGGAGGACGCGCAGGGCCACGGCGACGCGCTCACCCCCGGCGACGAGGACACGATCGTCGGCGAGCTGAAGCAGATCGACGCCAACGTCGTGCGCTCGCAGCACCCCCTCTACCCCGGCATGCTCGAACGCCTGGACGAAGCGGGCATCCTCGTGTGGCAGGGGATCGGCCCGGTGGAAGGCGCGGGCAACTGGTACTCGACCACCCCCCAGCTGGTGGCGGAAGCCGAGCAGCAGGCCAAGACGGCGGTGCTCGCCGAGCAGCTGCACCCGTCGATCTTCGCGTGGAACCTCGTCGACGAGGTGGCGGGCGAGGGGCGCGACAGCCAGGAGGTGCAGTACGTGCGCACGGTCGCGCGCTGGATCCACGCGCACGACGCCACGCGCATGGTGGCGGTGGACGTGTGGGGCGATCACCCGCCGACGCACGCCGGGCCGCTGTACGCCGAAGCGGACGCGATCGCCGAGACCGACTACTCGGGCTGGTACGACTACCCGCAGGACGACGCCGCGCAGCTCGCCGCGAAGATGCGCGCGCGCCTGAAGGCGATGGAAAGGACGTTCGCCGGCAAGGTGCTGGTGGTCAGCGAGTTCGGCGCGGAATCGAACGACCTCAACCCGCCGGGCAGCCCTGGGAGCTACAGCTACCAGGCGAAGGTGCTGGCCGAGCACATCCAGGTGTACGCGGAAGACCCTCGTCTCAGCGCGATGATGCTGTGGGTGCTGCGCGACTACCCGCTGACGCCGTTCTTCCAGGGCGGCTCGATCCACGAGGTGCTGCCGAAGCTGAAGCTGATCGAAGGGCTCAACCAGAAGGGGCTGTTCACCTACGGCGGGCAGGCCAAGCCGGGGGTCGTCTCGACGGTCGCGCGGCTGTACGGGGCGCTGCCGGCGGAATGACCTAGAGACATCCCGCTGCAACTGGAGAACCGTTTTCCCAGTGCTGCGGGGACGTCGCGTGCCCGACCTTCCGGCTGCGTGAGCACCCAATTACGGTGGCGCGGTGTTCAACTCCATCGATGTCGTCGTCGTGGCCTACGGCCACTATCACCTCACAGACAGTTGCCTGCGCCACCTGAAGGCGCAAACGCTGGACCATCGCGTCATTGTGGTCGACAACGGCTCGGCGGATGACACGCGCGCGCGCCTGCGCAGTGAGTGGCCCGACGTGCAACTCGAGTGCATCGATCGGAACCACGGCTTTCCCAAAGCGTGCAACCGGGGCGTGGCGGCGGGGAGCGGCGAGATCGTGGTGTTGCTCAACAACGACGTGGATTGCCGTCCAGACTTCCTGGAGCGACTGGTCGCACCGCTGGAGGACCCGCGCGTGGGATCGGTGGCCTCGCTGGTGCTCCAGTCCAACGAACGGTCGGTCGACAGCGTCGGCGTCACCTCCGACATCACGCTCGCGGGGTTCCAGCGGCTGCACGGCATGCCGGTCGAGCACGCCCGCGACAGGCTCCCGCTGGTGGCGGGCCCGGAGGGCACGGCTGGCGCCTACCGCCGCACCGCGTGGGAGCAGGTTGGCGGCCTCGACGAGACGATCCCGGCGTACATGGACATCTTCGACCTCGCGCTGAGGTTGCGCAACGCCGGCTGGGGCGCGGCATCCGCACCGGACGCAATCGGCGTGCACCTGGGCTCGGCGACGTACGGTTCGGCCTCGCCGGCGCGGCGCCGCCTCGCGGGCTTCGGGCGCGGTTACGTGCTGCGCCGCTACGGCGTTCTGCGCAGCCGCGCGGCGGGGCGCGCGCTCTTGACGGAGGCCGTCGTGGTCCTCGCAGACGCGCTGATGTCGGGGGACCTGGCCGCGTTGCGCGGGCGCATCGCCGGCTGGCAGGCAGGCGCCGGCCACGAGCGCCGGCCTCCACCGCCGAGCGAGGCGATCGACACGGGGATCGGCTTCTGGGACTCGCTGGCTCTGCGACGGCGCGTCTACAGGGCCCCGTGAGAGCGTGCTCGAGGTGATGGTCGATGGCTGAAGGGATCGACGTGGTGATCGTCGCCTACAACAACTGCGAGCTCACCTGCAACTGCCTGCGCCACCTGCAGGCGCAGACCGTCGACCATCGTGTGATCGTGGTGGACAACGGCTCCACGGACCAAACGCGGGCGCGCCTGCACAGCGAGTGGCCGGACGTGCAACTCGAGTGCTTCGATCGCAACCAGCGCTTCCCCAAGGCCTGCAACCGGGGCGTCGCGGCGGGATCGGGGGAGGTGGTGGTGCTGCTCAACAACGACATCAACTGCCGGCCCGACTTCCTCGAGCGCCTGTCGATGCCGCTGCGCGATGCGCGCGTGGGCTCAGTGGCGTCGCTGGTGCTGCAGCGAGACGGCGAGCTGATCGACGCCGTCGGGCTGAGCTCGGACGCCACCCTGTCCGCGTTCCCGCGACTGCGGGGGCTGCCCGCCGCGCGCGCCGATGGCGAATGGCCCACGCTCATGGGTCCCGGCGGCGGGGCCGCAGCGTACAGGCGCTCGGCGTGGGAGCAGATCGGCGGGCTCGACGAAGCTTTGCTCTTCTACATGGAGGACGTCGACCTGGCGCTGCGCTTGCGGATCGCCGGCTGGCGCTCGGTCGCGGAGCCGCGCGCCGTGTGCGTGCACCTGGGCTCCGCCACGCTCGGCCACCGCTCCGCCGCACAGCGTCGCTACGCGGGCTTCGGCCGCGGCTACATGCTGCGGCGCTACGGGCTGCTGCGCCGGCGCAGCGCGCCGCGCACGCTCTGCACCGAGGCGATCGTGGTGCTCGGCGACCTCGTCATCTCGCACGATCTGGCCGCATTGCGCGGCCGGCTCGCTGGCTGGCGCGCGGGACGTTCGCGGCCTCGGCTCGCGCTCCCGCGGGGGGTGGTCGACTCGAGCATCGGCTTTCGCGACTCGCTCGCACGGCGCCGGCGGATGTATGCGCCGGCGGGCACCTGATCGCGGAACAGCTCAGCCCGCATGCGCCTCCGCGGCCGGCTTCGCAGCCGCTCGCTCAGCCTCCGCGCTCCGCCACCAGCTGACGGCTGAGGCAAGACCGTCGGACAGCGGCACGCGCGGCCGGTAGCCGACCTCCTCGCGCAGCCGTGCGACGTCAGCCACGAGCAGCGGCGGCTCCCCTGGACGGTCGGGCAGCGCGCCGCGCCGAACCAGCTCGCCGCGTCCGGTGATCGCGACGATTCGGTCGAGCAGCTCTCCGACTGTCACGCCCACGCCTGAGGCGATGTTGACGGCCCCCACGACGGGGCTGTCGAGCAGCGCCACGACCGCGCCGGCGACGTCGTCCACGTGCATGAGGTCGCGAACCCGCTCGGAGCCTCCGGTTGCGACGGGTTGTCCTGCCAGCAGCGAGCGAACCACCGACGGCACGAGCCGGCCGGGGGCCTCGCGCGGACCGTACAGCAGGAATAGCCGGCCCCACGCGAACTCTACGCCCTGCTGCTCCGCGTAGGCGCCGGCGAGCCGGCGCAGCGCATCCTTGGCGATGCCGTAGAGCGTCGTGGGCGCAAGCGGCGAGCTGGACTCGACGAGCGGCCCGGCGGCTGTCCGCCAGTCGTACTCGGCGCACGTTCCCAGCATGACGAGCCTGCGTCCCCCGTGGCGGACGAAGGCGCGCAGCAGGCACAGGCTGCGCTCCACCCAGCTGACGTTCTCGGGCGCATGCCAGAAGCGGCCGTGCTCGGTGCACCAGGCGAGGTGCACGAGCCGCTCCGGCGCGAGCTCGCCCATCAGCCGCTCGACGGCGGCGCCGTCGGCCAGGTCGACGCGATGCCAGCGCACGCCCGCGAGCGCCGGCGGCGGGTCACGCGTGCACAGCGCGTGGACGTCCGTGTCCGCGCGCGCGAGGCGCGCCAGCACCGGCAGGCCGACGAATCCACCGGCGCCGCTGACGATCACCCGGGTCACAAGCCTCCGCCGCGCAACGCCGCCCTCAGCGCTCCGCGCGCACGAGCAGCCCCTCGCGTTCGTGGATCTCCCAGTCGGCGAACGAGCGATCGCGCTCGGAGAGCGTGCGCACGCAGCCGTCGGGCACGTCTGGCCAGCCGATCGCGAAGGCGGGGTCGTCCCAGCGCACGCCGTGGGCTGCCTCGGGCACATATGGCTGATCCATCTGGTAGATGACTTCACAGTCGTCCTCGAGCGTCTGGAAGCCGTGTGCCACCCCTCGCGGCAGGTACAGCATCCGGGGCTCGGTGGCGCGCAGCTCAACGCCGTGCCAGCGGCGATAGGCCGGGGAGGTGCGGCGCAGGTCGAGCGCGACGTGAAAGGCGGCGCCGCGCGCGCAGCGCACGAGCTTCGACTCGCCGTGCGGCGCCGCCTGGTAGTGCATCCCCCTGAGCGTGCCGCGTCGGGGGGTGAAGGAGGCGTTGCACTGCACCACTGTCATCTGCAGCCCCGCCGCCGCGAGCTCCTGGGCGTCGAAGGTGCGTGCGAACCAGCCGCGCTCGTCGCGGTGCACGTCGAGCTCCAGCAGCCAGACTCCGGGCAGCGGCAACTGCTCGAGCCTCACGGCAGCAGCGCCAGCTCGGGCGTGCGGGCGGCGAACCGTCCTCCCCACTCGCCGATGAAGTCGAGCTGCTCGACGATCTCGTCCTTGAGGTTCCACGGCAGGATCACGACCACGTCGGGGCGGTCCTCGCGGATCGCGCGCGGCGCGCGGATCGGGATGTGGCTGCCGGGCAGCAGCCGTCCCTGCTTGTGCGGGCTGACGTCGACGGTGTAGTCGAGGAAGTCGCGGCGCACGCCGCAGTAGTTCAGCAGCGTGTTGCCCTTGGCGGGCGCGCCGTATCCGACGACCCGCCTGCCTGCGTCCTTGAGGCCGATGAGGAACTCGAGGACGCGCCGCTTGTCGGCTTCGACGCGCGCGCCGAAGCTCGTGTACGTCTCCAGCCGCTCGTAGCCCGCCTCGCGCTCGCGCGCGCGCAGCTCCACGGCGCGCGCGCTGTCGGGCTTGCCGGCGTCCTCCCGGTGAGCCGCGTAGACCCGTAGCGAGCCCCCGTGCGTGGGCAGCTCCTCGACGTCGAACAGCCGCAACCCGTGGGCGGCAAACACGCGGCTGGCGGTGAGGAAGGAGAAGTAGGAGAAGTGCTCGTGGTAGATGGTGTCCCACTGCCCATCCTCCACCAGCCGCATCAGGTGGGGGAACTCCATGGTGATCGTCCCGCCGGGCGCCAACAGGATCTTCATGCCGCCGACGAAGTCGTTGAGATCGGGGACGTGGGCAAGCACGTTGTTGCCCACGAGCAGCTCGGCGCGGTGCTTCGCGGCCAGCGACCGAGCGACCCGGCGACCGAAGAACTCGACCACCGTCGGGATGCCGTTCAGACGGGCCACATCGGCGACGTTCGCCGCCGGCTCGACGCCGAGGACGGGGATCCCGCGCTCGTGGAAGTACTGCAGCAGGTAGCCATCGTTGGAGGCGAGCTCCACGACGTAGCTGTGCTTCCCCAGCCCGAGCAGCGCGGTCATGTGCTCGGTGTACCGTCGACAGTGCTCCAACCAGCTCACGGAGAACGAGGAGAAGTAGGCGTAGTCCGAGAAGATCCGCTGGGGCGTCTCGAACTCCTCGAGCTGCACCAGGAAGCAACGGCCGCACACCAGCGCGCGCAGCGGATAGAAGGGCTCCATCGCCCTGCCGCGCTCGGGCGGGATGTATGTGTTGGCCAGCGGCGAGGACCCCAGGTCCGCGAACACGTGCTCCAGCGCGGCGCCGCAGAAGCGGCACGGCGTAGAGGCTTCCTCGGCGCCCGGGAGGGGAACGGTCGCGGTCGCGCGGCAGGTGGGTGACGGCGGGGTCATCGCACCGCGGCCGCCTGCTCGTAGACGGCGATCTGCGCGTCGGTGACGGCTCGCATGTCCTCGCCCGCGCGCAGCGCCCGGTACCACGCGACGGTGGCTTCCAGCCCCCGCTCGAGGTCCCATTGCGGCCGCCAGCCGAGGCGCGAGCGGGCACGCGAGGAATCAAGCCTCAGGCAGCGGGCCTCGTGCGCCACGGACCGTTGGGGCTCGTCGCCCTCGGCCCACGCCAGCTGGCTTGGCCACATATCCGCGATCCGCTGCGCGATCCAGCGCACCGGCCGGGCGTCGTCGTCTGCGGGGCCGAAGTTCCAGCCCCCCGCGAACTGCTCCGAGGACCACAGCGCCTGGGCGAGCGCGAGATATCCGCCGAGCGGGTTCAGCACGTGCTGCCATGGACGGATGGAGCCCGGGTTGCGCACGTGCGCGGCGCGACCGTCGAACACCGCGCGCATGAGGTCTGGAATCAGGCGGTCCGCCCCCCAGTCGCCACCGCCGATCACGTTGCCCGCGCGCGCCGAGGCGAGCCGGGGCGCCTCGTCGGCGTCGAAGAATGAGCGACGGAAGGCGCCGGTGACCAGCTCGGCGCAGCCCTTGGAGCTGGAGTACGGGTCGTGGCCGCCCATCGGCTCGTGCTCGCGATACGCCCACTCCCACTCGCGGTTCTCGTAGCACTTGTCCGACGTGACGTTGACCACGACGCGCACGTTCCCGTCGGCGCGTACGGCGTCAAGCAGGTTGACGGTCCCCATCACGTTGACCTCGTAGGTCGTGCGCGGCTCGGCGAACGACCTCCGTACGAGCGACTGCGCAGCCATGTGGATGACGACCTCGGCGCGCGCGTGCGCGAGCGCGTCGGCGAGCGCCTGGAAGTCGCGCACGTCGCCCTCGATGGACTCCATGCCCTCGCCGACGCGCGCGAGCTCGTACAGGGCAGGCCGGGTGGGCACCCCCGACGAGAAGCCGGTGACGTGCGCACCCAGCGTCTGCAGCCACAGGGCCAGCCACGAGCCCTTGAAGCCGGTGTGGCCGGTCAACAGGACCCTGCGGTCACACCAGAAGCCCGGGTCGACCGCGCCGTCGGGCTGGGCGGGGACGACGAGCGTTGACGCGGGCCGCGTCATTTCCACACCCGCCAGGGGGCGCAGCCGGAGTCCCACAACTCGTCGAGCTGCTTGCGATCGCGCAGCGTGTCCATCGCCTGCCAGAACCCCTGGTGGCGGAACGACGCGAGCTGCCCTTCGCGGGTCAGCTTGCGCAGCGGCTCCTGCTCCCAGACAGTCTGATCGTCCTCGAGGTAACGGCCAACCTCGGGCGAGAGCACGAAATACCCGCCGTTCAGCCATGCGCCGTCGCCTCGCGGCTTCTCCTCGAAGTTCCGCACCCGCGTCCCGTTCAGCTCGACCGCGCCGAAGCGTCCGGGGGGCTGCACGGCGGTGACGGTGGCGAGGGCGCCCTGCTCGTGGTGGTAATCGATCAGCGCGCTGATGTTGACGTCGGCCAGCCCGTCGCCGTAGGTGAAGCAGAAGACCTCATCGCCCACGTAAGGGAGCACGCGCTTCAGTCTCCCGCCCGTCATCGTGCTCTCCCCGGTGTCCACCAGCGTCACCCTCCACGGCTCGGTGCTCGAGCGATGCACCCTGACATCGCCGCGGGCGAGGTCGAATGACAGATCGCATGTGTGCAAGTGGTAATTGGCGAAGAACTCCTTGATCACGTAGCCCTTGTAGCCGAGGCAGATCACGAACTCCTCGACGCCGTGGGCGGCGTAGATCTTCATGATGTGCCACAGGATCGGCTTGCCGCCGATCTCCACCATCGGCTTGGGGCGAACCGTCGTCTCCTCGCTCAGCCGCGAGCCGAGGCCACCAGCCAGGATCACAGCCTTCATCGCGCGCGGTCCACGGTGGCCGGGAGCGTCATCGCCAGCTCGGCGGCAGCTTGCGGGCGAGGATACGGCATGAGATCGATCAAGCTAACAACCCAACATGCATGGCTGGGAGCGTGGTCGATGACCCCCCTGTCCGCCACGAGTACGAAGCGCCGGGTGTTTCTGTCGCCGCCGAGCCGGCGGCCCCAGCTGTTCAGCCCTGGGCGCCGGTGGACGGCGCCCGTGTGCCGGCCCAGGCGCTCAAGGCCGGTTGCCGCGGGCGATCTTGCGCAGGTCGATCGTCTGGTCGTACAGCTTGGCGTCGACCCCCTCCTCCAGCGCGACCTCGCGCAGCGGACGCCCGCTGGCGGTCGCCTTCTGCACGATCGCGGTGCCCTTGTCGTAGCCGATCGCGCCATTCAGCGCGGTGGCCACGGCGAGCGTCGCGCCCGCGGAGGCGGCGGCCCCGGCCTTGTTGGCCTGGATGCCGTCGACGCACTTCTCGGCGAGCACGCTGGCGGCGGAGGACAGCAGGTGCAGCGACTGCAGCAGGTTGCGCGCGATCAGCGGGATGCGCACGTTGAGCTCGAACTGGCCCTGCATGCCGCCGATGGTGATGGCGGTGTCGTTGCCGATCACCTGCGCGGAGACCTGCAGGACGACCTCGGGGATCACGGGGTTGACCTTGCCGGGCATGATCGATGAGCCCTTCTGCAGCTCGGGCAGCAACAGCTCGCCGATGCCGGCGCGCGGGCCGGAGCCCATCAGCGCGAGGTCGCCGGCGATCTTGGTGAGCGACACGGCGACCACCTTCAGCGCGCCGGAGAGCTCGACGAGCGCGTCGCGGTTGGCCTGCGCCTCGAAGGGGTCGGCGGGCGGGGCGATCTGCTTCAGGCCGGAGTCCTTCCTCAGGCGCGCGCGCACCTGCTCGGCGAAGCGCGGGTGGGTGTTCAGGCCGGTGCCCGTGGCGGTGCCGCCGAGCGGGATCTGCCCGACGTGCACGAGCGCCGCGCGCACGCGCTCCTGGGCCAGGCGCATCTGCGCCGCGTAGCCGGCGAACTCCTGCCCGAGCGTCACGGGCACGGCGTCCATCAGGTGCGTGCGCCCGGCCTTGACGACGTCCTGGAAGGCGCGCGACTTCTTCGTCAGCGAGCGCTCGAGCTGCTGGAGCGCCGGCAGCAGCTCGTGCTGGGCGACGTCGAGCGCCGCGAGGTGCACGGCGGAGGGAAACACGTCGTTGGAGGACTGGCCCATGTTGACGTGGTCGTTGGGGTGCACGGGGTGGGCGGGATCGCGATCTGTCGCGAGCTTGGCGATCACCTCGTTGGCGTTCATGTTGGTGGACGTGCCCGAGCCGGTCTGAAAGACGTCGATCGGGAACTGGCCGTCGTGCTCGCCGGCCGCGATCGCGCCGGCCGCCCGCTCGATGCGCGCGGCGGTGCGCTTCGGCAGCAGCCCCAGCTCGCCGTTGGCTGCGGCTGCCGCGCCCTTGATCCGCGCCAGCCAGTGGATCACCGACGCCGGCACGGTCTCGCCGGAGATGGGGAAGTTCTCGACGGCCTTGGCGGTCTCTTTGCCCCACAGCTGCTGGTCGGTTGGCATGCGTCCTCCTTGGGCGACGGGCTTGGCAGGCTGAACCCTATCCACAGAACGCCGTCAGCTCGCGCACGAGCCCCACGGGGTCGTCGTAGGCCATCAGGAAGCCGACGCCCTCGAGCACGCGCAGCTGCCCGTCAGGCAGCCGCGCGAGCGCCTCCTCGGCGGTGCTCAGGGGGAAGCAGCTGTCACGGTCGGCCCACAGCAGGAGCACCGGCAGATCCAGCAGCCGGCAGCGCTCGAGCAGCTGCGCCTGGGCCCCGCTCGGCCAGCTGCGCGCGCACTTGGCCCACGAGCGCGCCAGGCTGGAGTTCCCTGGCACGTCGGCGTAGGCCTGGCGGATGAGGTCCGCGGCGGCGGGGTTGCCGCGCACCGATAGCCGCATGCCCCGCCGTGGGGTGAAGATGGCGGCGACGCCATGGCTCAGCAGGCTGTCGAGTCCGGGCACGGCGGCGGCGCGCGCGATCAGCCTCCAGGCCGCGTACGCGCGCGGGTGCGCGGGCGGCGCGTGCAGGCGGTTGGGCATCAGCACGAGCCGCGCGGGGCGCGTGTGGCCGTTGAGCACGGCGTGCAGGAGCACCTCCGCGCCCGCCCCGTGCCCGGCGAGCAGCGGGCGCGGTCCGAGCACCTCCGCGGCGAAGCCCGCGAACACCTCCGCGAACCAGTCCAGCGTGTAGGGGTGGCGCGGGCGATCCTCGGAATCGCCGTGCAGCGGCAGGTCGGGGAGCACCACGCGGAAGCGCTCGGCCAGGCCCGCGACCGCCGGGTCCCACTCCCTGTGCGAGAGCAGCCCGGAATGCACGAGCGCGAGCGCCGGCCCCGCGCCCAGCTCACGATATGCGATGCGGGCGCCGTCGCGATGGTGGTAGAGGCGCAGCCTCATGCTCGAGCGCGCTGGTTGGGCCACTGGCGCATCGTAGGCCGCGCAGGAAGGCGTCGGTCTCGCACAGCGCTGCGGGCGTCCCGATCTCGTAGAAGCGCTGGCTCGCGGGAAACCCGCACAATTCGCCTCCGCGCGCCAGCGCGCGGTAGAGGCCGGCGAGGTCGCGCTCGCTGACGCCTGCGCGATCGAGCGTGGCGGGCGTGAGCCCACCAAGGCCATAGTCGATCCAGCGCATCCGCGGCGCCGGCGTGCGCTTGTCGTAGGCCAGCACGCGCCCGCGCTCGTAATGCGCGTTGGAGGCATCCCAGCGGCCGTCGTTGCGCAGCACGACCATCAGCGCCGGCAGCCCGCTCTCGCCCCACGCCCGCGCGGCCGCGCGGTAGTCGAGCCGCAGGTAGGTGTCGCCGTAGAGCACGAGGAAGCGCTCGCCCAGGAGCGGGCGGGCGCGGCGGATGGCGCCGAGCGTGCCGTCCAGGCCGGGGCCGTCGTGGCTGTAGGCGATGCGCACCCCGAACCGCTCCCGGCCGATGCGCGACTCGATCAGCTCGCCGCGGTGGCCGACGCAGATGACCGCCTCGCGTGCGCCGCCGGCGGCGAGCAGGCGCAGCTGATGCAGCAGGAAGGGCTCGCCCGCCACCTCGAGCAGCGGCTTGGGGACCTCGCGCGCGAGCTCGCCCAAGCGCCTGCCGCGACCCCCGGCGAGGATGCAAACAGGCGGCAGGGCGCGGGGCCGTGCCCTCGTCGCGGGCACCTACGCCTCGCCCCAGTCCAGGCCGCGGTCGCGCGGCACGATCCGTCGCAGCGTGTACAGGTCGGAGTCGAGCTCGTCGCGATGGGCCGGCAGCTCCGGCCACGGATCCCAGACCGCGCTCAGCAGCTTGCCGGTGATGCCGTCGCTGGCGGCGGAGCCCAGGAAGACGGCCAGCTTGGCGCCCTGCTCCGGCGGAATGCCGCCGCTTGCCCGCTGCTCGAGCGCCCGCGCGTACACCGCGTCTCCGAGCGCCTCGGGCCCGGCGCTGAGCAGCTCGTCGAGCATGCGCGTGTTGAGCGCGCCGGGCGCGATCGCGTTGACGTCGATGCGCTGCTCGCGCACCTCCTCGGCGAGCGTCTCGGCGAAGCGCACGACCCCCGCCTTGGAAGCCGCGTAGGCGCTCAGCCGCGGCATCGGCGCGGTCGCGCCGCCACCGGAGAGCTGGACGATCTTGCCGTAGCCGCGCTCGGTGAAGTGGCCGAGCAGCGCGCGCGCGGACAGCACAGAGCCAAACAGGTTGATCTCCACCGTCCGCCGCCACTCCGACCAGTCGCTGCGGTCGACCGTGCCCTTGGGCCCGTACACGCCGGCGTTGGAGACGAGGATCGTGATTTGCTCGAGGCCGGCGAGCGCGAGCTCGACGAGCGTCGCCACCTCTTGCGGCTCGGACACGTCGGCCACATGGCCGAGCACGGCCTGGCATGGCGCGGCGTGGGTGGCGAGCTCTTCGAGCGCGCGCTCGAGCGCGCCCGCCTCGCGCGCGCAGATGCAAATGCCGCTCGCGCCCGCGTCCAAGTAGGCGCGGGCGATCGCCAGCCCCAGCCCTTGGCTGGCGCCGGTGATCAGCGCCGTGCGTCCGGCCAGCGGCCCATGCAGCGCCGACGAGTCGCTCACGGCCTGCTCACCTCGAGCGCTTGCGCGGCGTAGGCCGCCTCCACCTGCTCCCAGGCGTCGCGCGCGCAGCGCAGGTCGCCCAGCAGGGGACGCCCGTCCGCGGCGAGCACGGCGGCGGCGAAGTGCTCCCATTCGCGCTGCCAGGAGACGTCCTCGTCCGGGTAGCCAACCTCCTCGAGCGTCGGCGGGCCGAGCTCGGGGGCCATGCGGTAGATGCGCAGCCGCTGGGGCCCGTAGGAGCCGGCGAGGCCGTCGAGCTGGAGCTTGGCGCTGTGGCAGTAGATCTCCAGCGAGAAGAGGTTCTTCCACTCCGTCCAGCTGACGTGCAGCAGCGCCCACGGGCCGCGGCGCGCGGGCTCGCCGAGCAGCAGCGCGGCGTTGTCCTCCACCTCGGCGTCCCAGAACTGGGTGCGCAGCAGCGCCGAGTGCAGCGGCAGCGGCCCGGCCAGCCAGTTGCTGAGGTCGAGCAGGTGCATGCCCTGGTCGATCAGCTCGCCGCCGCCCGAGCGCGCGGGGTCGGCGCGCCACTCGCGCTCGTAGCCGGGGCGCCCACCGTGCCCGTAGCGAGCGCGCACATGCAGCAGCTGGCCGTGGCGGCCGGAGTGCGTCTCCGCGACCGCGCGCGCGATCGCGGGGTGGAAGCGGTGGTTGAAGCCGACCTTGACCAGCCGGTCGGCCGCGCGCTGGCAGGCGACCAGCCGGTCGGCCTGCTCCGCCGAGATCGCCGCCGGCTTCTCGACGAGCACGTGCGCGCCGGCGGCGAGCGCCTGCGCGGCCAGCGGCGCGAGCTGGTCGTGCACCGTCGCGACGACAACTACCTGCGCCGCGCAGGCGAGCAGCTCCTCGGGGGTGGCGCACACCCGGGCGCCGCGCGCCGCCGCCAGGCGCGTGGCGGCTGCGGGGTCGAGGTCGCAGCACGCGAGCAGCTCGTCCTGGGGCGCGAGCGCCGCGACGCGCTTGGCGCCGATCAGCCCGCAGCCGATCACCGCCACCGTCAAGCCCGGCCGGCTGGCTCGCGCAATCGGACTGGCCGCAGCGCGCGTTGGCGCGTGCGGCGCGCTCATGCGTACTCGCTCGCGTAGGCGCCGCTGAAGTCGAAGTCGAAGGCCAGCTCTGGCGCGTTCATGGCGGCCATCGCGCGTCGGGTGTCCTCGGGCCTGCTCGTGTACACGAGCAGGAAGCCGCCTCCGCCGGCGCCGACGAGCTTGCCGCCGATCACGCCGTTGCGCCGCGCGAGCGCGTACAGCCCGTCGATGCGCGCATCGCTCATGCCGGGCGAGCGACGCCGCTTGTGCTCCCAGTGCTCGTGCATCAGCTCGGCGTACTGCTCGAGCTGCCCTGCCAGCAGCAGCTCGCGGCTGCGCAACCCGAGCTCCTTGGTGTGGTGGAGGTTCGCGAGCATCGCCTGCTCGCGACCCTTCGAGCGCGCGTCTTGATCGGCGAGCATGCGCGAGGCGGCGCGCGCCTCGCCGGTGTAGAACAGCAGCAGCTGGTCGCGCATCCGCCGCAGCGTGCTGGCGCCGAGCTCCAGCGGCTCGACCTCCACGCGACCGTCGGGCTGGAAGGTGTAGGCGCAGATGCCGCCGTGGGCGGCCACGTAGGGGTCCTGCTTGCCGACGGGCTCGCCGAGCACGTCGATCTCGATCGCGCACGCCGACTCGGCGAGCTCGCCGGGGGTGATGGCGGTGCAGCGCGCGCGGGCGAGCCCCTTGAGCAGGCACACGGTGTACGCACCCGAGGAGCCCATGCCGGTGCCGGCGGGGACGTCGGCCACGGAGGCGATCTCCAGCGGGCTGCCGCACCAGTGGCGCAGCAGCGTCTCGCGCAGGATCGGATGGCGGATCTGGCCGACCTCCTCGACCTCCTCGAGCTCGGCGTACTTCATCCGGTAGCGGCGCTGGAAGGTGGTGTGGGTGAGCATGTAGGCGTACTTGTCGATCGCCGCGGACACGATGAAGCCGCCGTGCTCGCGGTAGTAGGAGGGCAGGTCGGTGCCGCCGCCGCCGAGCGAGACGCGCAGCGGGGCGCGGCTGAAGATCACGCTCATCGCGCACCGCCACCGCTCGCGTGCGCGCCCGCGGGGCCGTTCACGACGCGCATGCCTCCTGGGCGAGCGCGCCGCGCCAGGCGTACTCGTTGGCGTCCAGCCAGGCGAGCGTGCGCTCGAGCGCCTGCGCGATGGTCAGCCGCGGAGCCCAGCCGAGACGGCGGATGCGCGCGGTGTCGAGGCGGATGAGCGGGCTGTCGCCCGTCCAGCCGCGACGCCCTCCGGCGTGCTCGATCGCGGGCGAGAGCCCCATGTGCGCGGCGATCAGCGCGACCGACTCGTCGACCAGCAGGGTTTCGTCGGTGCCGAGGTTGTAGACGTGCGCGCCGGGCTCGTCGTGGTGGCGCGCGGCGGCGAGCAGCATCCCGTCGAGGCAGTCCTGCACGTGCATGTAGGACTTCTCCTGACGGCCGTCGCCGAGCACGCGCAGGCGCGCGGGGTCTCGCTTGAGCGCGCGGTAGAAGTCGTGGACGTGCCCGTGCGTGTAGCGCTCGCCGAGCACGGAGACGAAGCGGCAGATCACGCCGGCGAAGCCGAACCCGGCGGCGTACGCGGCGACCAGCCCCTCGCCGGCGAGCTTGGAGGCGGCGTACAGCGAGGTCTGGACCGGGAAGGGGGCGTCCTCGGGCGTGGGGAAGACGTCGGGCTCGCCGTACACCGAGCCGGTGGAGGCGAACACGATCCGCGCCACCCCCTGCGCGCGCATCGCCTCGAGCACGCTGGAGGTGGCGAGCGTGTTCTGGCGCAGGTCGCGCGTGGGGTGCTCCAGGCCGCGGCGCACGTCGGCGTTCGCCTGCATGTGAAACACCCAGTCGCAGCCGTGGAAGGCCGCTGCGAGCGTCGCTTGGTCGAGCACGTCGCCTTCGAGGAGCTGGGCGCCGGCCGCCTGCGCGGCGTGCGCGAACTCGCGCCGCCCGGTGCTGAAGTCGTCGAGGATCACGACCTCGACGCCTTGCGCGCTCAGGCGCTCGGCGAGGTTGCTGCCGATGAAGCCGGCTCCCCCCGTGACGCAGGCGCGCTTCACAGCGTGAAGCCGGCGGCCAGCGCGTCGTCGTGGAACATGCGCACGGTCTCCAGGGAGAACTGCTCCAGGGGCTTGCCGAGGCCGTCGAGCTTGCGCAGCAGCTCGTGGGTGATGGTGATGATGTGACAGCCGACTTCGTTGGCTTGGATGAGGTTGAGGATCTCGCGCGGCGAGGCCCAGATCAGCTCCGCACGGGGCGCCTGCGCGGCGATGATCTGCACCGAGCGAGCCATGATCGGGATCGGGTCGACGCCGGCGTCGGCGATGCGGCCGGCGAACACGGAGATGCAGGAGGGAGCCCCGTCGGCGACGGCGGCCGCGATCAGCTCGACCTGGGCGGTGGTGAACAGCGCGGTGACGTTCACCTTCACCCCGTCCTCGGCGAGCTCGCGGGCGAGCGCGGCCATCGACTCGCCGCGGGTGGAGGTGACGGGGATCTTCACGTACACGTTCTCCGCCCATGAGGCGATCGCGTGCGCTTGGCGGCGCATCTCGGCGGCGTCGTCGGCGAACACCTCGAAGGAGATGGGGTGCGTGGGGACGCACTCGAGCAGCTCGCGCGCGAAGCGGCCGTAGTCGGTGAGCCCGACCTTGCGCATCAGCGTGGGGTTGGTGGTGAAGCCGGCGATGCGGGGGTCGGCGGCCAGCGCGACGATGCCGTCGAGGTCGGCTCCGTCGGCGAATATCTTGGTCGATATGTGATCGAGCATGGCGACCTCTCCGCGCCGGCCACCATAACGAGATTTGTTTCACGAGATTGTTTCTTACTAGCGGAATGCGAGCTCGCGCACGCCGTCGGCCAGGCTCGGCGCGACCGCGTCCGGCCTGAGCGCGTGCTGGCGCTTGTGGACGCTGGCGGGATGCTCGATCAGCAGCGTCCTGCAGCCGGCGGCGCGGCCGGCGGCGACATCGGCGTCGGTGTCTCCGACCATCCACGAGCGGCCCAGGTCGAGCCCCAGCGCGGCGGCTGCGTCGAGCAGCATGCCCGGGGCGGGCTTGCGACAGCCGCAGCGCCGGCGCAGCGAGGGGACGACGCCCTCGGCGTGGTGGAAGCACAGGCGGGAGGCGGCGAAGGTGACGCCCTCGTCGGCCAGGAGCTCGCCTACGCGCGCGTGCACGGCGAGCAGCTGCGCGAGCGACACGCGGCCCTTGGCGGCGGCGGGCTGGTTGCTGACGCACACGAGCGCATAGCCGGCCTGCCGCAGGCGTGCCGCCGCGCGCGCGGCCCCCGGGATGAGACGCACCTGCTCCACCTCCAGCGGGGACTCGCAGCGACCGGATGCCGGGTCGGCGACCAGCTCGTTGAGGACGCCGTCGCGGTCGAGGAAGGCGGCCGGCCTCACAGCTTGCCGGCGGCCGCGAGCGACTCCCAGTGCGCCTGGCCGACGGCCAGGTGGGGGTGGGAGACGAGCGCGTGCCAGACGAGCGCCTGCAGGGACTCGACCAACGGCGTGCGCAGCGCGTGCGGCGGGTGCAGGCAGATGGCGACGTCGGCGAGCTCGGCGAGCGTGCCCCCAGGCGCGCCGGCGACGCCGTACAGCGAGGCGCCGAGCTCGCGCGCCGCTTCCATGGCGTGGACGAGGTTGACCGACACGCCGAGCGCGCGCGAGCCGCCGCCGACGGAGAACACGAGCAGCGCGTCGCGCTCGTGCAGGCGCGAGACGCGCAGCCAGTCGCTCAGGGAGCTCTCCCAGCCGTCGTCGTTCACGCGGGCGGTGAGCTCGGAGACGTTGTCGGTCGGGGCGTAGCTCTCCAGCTGGCAGAGCTTGCGAAAGTCGTTGACCGCGTGCGAGGCGTGACCGGCGCCGCCGCCGACGCCGAGCACGAACAGCCGCCCGCCGCGCGCGCGGGCGCCGGCTAGGCCGAGCGCCATCGCGTCGAGCTCGCGCGGGTCGATCGCGGCGATCAGCTCGATCGCCGCGGCCAGGTAGGTCGCGCTGTGCTCGCGGTCCATCGCTCAGGCCCGCGTGTCCCAGCCGTGGCGCGACTCGATGATGTACTTCGGGCGGTTGCGCGATTCGTCGTAGATGCGCCCGACGTACTCCCCGATCACCCCGAGCGACAGCAGCTGGATGCCGGAGAAGAACGAGGTGACGATCACGATCGTCGGGTTGCCGACGGGGAACGGGATGTCGCCGAGCTTCAGCCCGAGATAGGCGAGCGCGAGCGCGAACGCGAGCCCGGCGAGCGTGACGCCCAGCAGGGAGATCAGCTGCAGCGGATAGCGCGAGAAGCCGACGATGCCGTTCAGCCCGATCACGACGCTGCCGAGGAAGCGGTTGTACTTGCTCCTGCCGGCGCTGCGCGCGTCACGGTCGTAGGGCACGCTCGTCTGGCGGAAGCCGACGAGCCCAACGAGGCCACGCAGGAAGCCGTGGCCCTCCTTGAGCGAGACGACGTTGTCCACGACGCGCCGGCTCATCAGCCGGAAGTCGCCTGTGTTGGGAGGGATGTCGATGTCGGCGATGCGCTTGATCAAGCGGTAGCCGACGGCCGCGACGATGCGCTTGGCGACGGTCTCGCCGGCGCGCGTGCGTCGTTGCGCGTAGACGACGTCGTAGCCCTCCAGCCAGCGCGCGACGAGCTCGGGGATCAGCTCGGGCGGGTCCTGCAGGTCGCAGTCGATGACCACCACCGCGTCGCCACCCGCGGCCTCGAGCCCGGCGATCGTCGCCATCGGCTGCCCGAAGCGGCGCGAGAAGCGCAGCATCTTCACGCGCCTGTCGAGCGCCCGGTGCTCGAGGATCACCTGCTCGGTGCGGTCGGTGCATGGGTCGACGCTGAAGATCAGCTCCCAGTCGAGCTCCAGCCCGTCCAGCGCGCGCACGACGCGCTCGTACACGCGGGGCACGTTCTCCTGCTCGTTGTAGGCGGGGATGACCACGCTCAGCGTGCGCCTGCGCGGCCGCTCGCCGACACCGACCGCGGCGTGGCTGGGCACGACGATCTGCTCGAGCGTGCTCATGCGCCCGCGATCGGTCGTTCGAGGACGGTGAGGCCGCGGATGCCGAACGGCAGGCGCACGCCGCGCGCGAGCAACAGCTCCTCCAGGCGGCAGGCGAGCCGGCCGAAGCTGGAATGCGCGGTGCGCCCGATGTCGTCTTCCACCTTGCGCTCGAGCGCAGGCGTTCCCAGCGCGAGCGCGCCGTGGCGCCGGCGGTTGCGCTGCTTGACCGCCCAGAAGGCGGGGTACAGCGGCGCGCCGAGGTGCACGTCTTCGAGCACGGCGAAGCCCACGCGCGTGGCCTTGTGCGCGAGCTCGCCGCGCGCGTAGCGGCGGACGTGGCCGAGCAGGCGGTCGTAGTAGTCGTAGTTGCGCGGGCCCACCGGCACGACGATCGCCGCGCGCGCGCCGGCGCGCAGCGCACGCAGGATCTCGGCGAGGGCCTGTTCGTCGTCGGGCACGTGCTCGAGCAGGTTGGCGCTGAGCGCCGCGTCGACGCTGGCGTCCTGCAGCGGCAGCGCACACGCGTCGGCCTGCACCAGCAGCGCGTCGGGGACCTCCCGGTGCGCCTTGCGCAGCCCGTCGGCGAGCAGGTCGACGCCGATGAGCCTTGCCTCGGGCAGGCGCGTGCGCAGATCGGCGAGCAGGTGCCCGGAGGAGCACCCGATGTCGACCACCGTCGCCCGGGCGGGAAGGTCGCCGAGGCGCGCGAGCATCGCCCGCCTGGTCCACACGTCGATGAAGTGCGAGCGGCTGGACTCCTCGTGCAGCTGCTCCAGGCGCTGCGACCAGTTCAAGCTGTAGCGGTCGGGGACGAAGCTGACGAACGGCTCCTCGTCGTGCACGGCCGTTCGCGGGCCACCGCCGTTGGAAGTGGGCGTCCGGACGCCCCCTAAGGACGAGCTGTCCTCCATCGCGGGCAGGGTAGCTGGGCCGCCTCAGCGCGCCCACCGGCTGCGGCCGCCGGCGCGCATGCCCTGTGCGGAGCGTCGCTTTGCGGGCTGCTCGTTCGCGGTCGTGTCTCCAATTGACGCCTAGAATTGTCCGCCCCGTGACAGCTCCTGCGCGAAACCCGCTGATCCCTGCCTGGAAGGTGGACCCCCAACAGGAGCTGCCGGCGCTCGAGCGGGCGATTCTCGAGCGCTGGCGTGAGCGTGGCGTGTTCGCCGAGTCGCTGCAGGCGCGCGCGGGCGCCCCGCAGTGGGTGTTCTACGAGGGCCCGCCGACGGCCAACGGCCCGCCGGGCTCCCACCACGTGCTCTCGCGCGTGTTCAAGGACATCTACCCGCGCTTTCAGACGATGCGCGGCTACCGCGTCGACCGCAAGGGGGGCTGGGACTGCCACGGCCTGCCGGTGGAGATCGCGGTGGAACAGGAGCTGGGCATCCACCACAAGTCGGAGATCGAGGAGTACGGGATCGCGCGCTTCAACGCGCGGTGCCGCGAGTCGGTCTTCAGGCACCTGGAGGAGTGGGACCGGCTGACCGAACGGATCGGCTTCTGGATCGACCTCGAGCACGCCTACCGGACGCTCGACGAGACCTACATCGAGTCGGTGTGGTGGGCGCTGTCGCAGATCCACGAGCGCGGGCTGCTGTACGAGGGCCACAAGGTGGTGCCGTACTGCCCGCGGTGCGAGACGACGCTGTCATCGCACGAGGTGGCGCTCGGCTACCAGGACGTGGTCGATCCGAGCGTGTTCTTGCAGCTGCCGGCGCTCCGCGGCGAGGACCGGCTGCTGGTGTGGACGACCACGCCGTGGACGCTCCCCGGCAACGTCGCCGTCGCGGTGTCGCCGGCGTCCACCTACGCGCGCGCGAGGGTCGCCGGCGAGTGCTTCGTCCTGGCTGAGGCGCGCGTGGCGGCGGTGCTCGGCGAGCAGGCGCAGATCGTCGAGCGCTTCAGCGGTAGCGAGCTCGTCGCGCGCTACCGCTCCTACGAAGGGCCGATCTTCAACATGGGCGCGCCGGGCGGCTACCCGATCCTCGCCGACGAGTTCGTGACGACGGAGGACGGCACGGGCATCGTGCACCTCGCGCCGGCGTTCGGCGAGGACGACTTTCGCGTGGCGGCGGCGGCCGGCATCTTCAGGGCGGATGACCCGCGCTCGCTGCTGAACCCGGTCCGCCCCGACGGGACCTTCGATCGACGGGTGCGCAGCTACGACGGGCGCTCCTACGACGGGCGCTTCGTGAAGGACCCCGAGGTGACGCGCGCGCTGATCGAAGACCTGCGCGCGCACGGGCTGTTGTTGCGCGTGCAGGACTACGAGCACTCCTACCCGCACTGCTGGCGCTGCGGCACGCCGCTGCTCTACTACGCGAAGGCCTCCTGGTACATCCGCACGACGGCCGTGCGCGAGCAGCTGCTCGCGGCGAACGAGACCGTGGGCTGGCACCCGCCACACGTCAAGCACGGGCGCTTCGGGGACTGGCTGAAGAACAACGTCGACTGGGCGCTCTCGCGCGAGCGCTACTGGGGGACGCCGCTGCCGGTGTGGCGCTGCGCGCGCGGGCACGTGCACGTGGTGGGCTCGTTCGACGAGCTCGCCACGCGCTCCGGCCGGCCGCTGGAGGACCACCACCGTCCGTACGTGGACGAGCTCGCCTTCGCGTGCGCGCAGGACGGCTGCGAGGAGCCGATGCAGCGCGTGCCGGAGGTGATCGACGTGTGGTTTGACTCGGGCGCGATGCCCTTCGCCCAGCACCACTTCCCGTTCGAGCACGAGGCGGTGTTCGCGGCCAGCTACCCGGCGGACTTCATCTGCGAGGCCCAGGACCAGACGCGCGGCTGGTTCTACTCGCTGCTGGCGGTGGCCACGCTGACGACCCCTGCCGGGGGCGAGGACGCGCCCGAGGCGCCCTATCGCAACGTCGTGTGCCTGGGGCTGATCCTCGACGAGGAGGGGCAGAAGATGTCGAAGTCACGCGGCAACGCGGTCGAGCCGTGGCAGGTGCTCGACGCCTACGGCGCGGACGCGTTCCGCTGGTACTTCTTCAGCTCCAAGCAGCCGTGGGACGGCTACCGCTTCTCCACCGAGACGATCGGCGAGGGCGTGCGCCTGTTCCTCAAGCAGCTGTGGTCGACCTACTACTTCTACGTGCTCTACGCGCACGCGGCGGCGGCGGAGCTCGACGCCGCGCGCACGGGTGGCGCCGGTGCGCAGGGGGATGCGGCGGCAAGCGCGGAGGCCGCGCCGAGCGCGGGCGCGCGCACCGGCGCACAGCAGCTCGACCGCTGGGCGCTGTCGCGGACGGCGGGCACGGCCGAGCTGGTGGCCGAGCGCCTGGACGCCTACGACGCGACCACCGCGGCGCGGGCGATCGCGCAGCTGGTGGACGACCTCTCGAACTGGTACGTGCGCCGCTCGCGCAGGCGCTTCTGGGAGGCGGAGGGGACGGCCTTCCAGACGCTGCGCACGTGCCTGCTGGCGGCGGCGAAGCTGCTCGCGCCGTTCTGCCCGTTCATGGCGGACGAGATCTACGGCAACCTCGATGGCACGCTGGCGAGCGTGCACCTGTGCGACTTCCCGGCCGGGGCCGAGGTGGGGGTGCGCGACGCGCGGCTCGAGGAGGCGATGGCGCTCGCGCGCGAGACCGTGCGCCTGGGGCTGGGCGCCCGCGGCAAGGCGAAGATCAAGGTGCGCCAGCCTCTGGGCGAGGCGGTGGTGGTCGCCGCGGGGCGCGAGCGCGAGGCGATCGAAGCGCTGGCGGAGGTGGTGCGCGAGGAGCTCAACGTCAGGCGCATCCGCTTCGTGGCCGCCGCGGACGAGCTGGGCAGCTATGAGCTGAAGCCCAACTACCGCACGCTCGGCCCGCGCTTCGGCAGCGAGATGCCGCTGGTGGCGGCGGCGGTCGCGGCGCTGGACCCGGCGCATGTCGCGGCGGCGCTGCGCGACGGCGGCGAGGTGGGCATCGCGGTGGGCGAGCGCGAGCACACGCTGAGGGCCGACGACGTCTCCTTGACGCTGCGCGCCCCCGACGGGTACAGCGTCGAGCGCGAGGGCTCACACGCGGTGGCGCTCGATCTGGCGATCGATCGGGGGCTGCTCGACGAGGGCCGCGCGCGGGAGATCGTGCACGTGGTGCAAAACGCGCGCAAGAGCGCGGGCCTGCAGGTGGAGGATCGCATCGCGCTGGCCCTGCAGGGCGATCCGGCGCTGCTCGAGGCCGCGCGCAGCTTCCGGGGCCACATCGCCGGCGAGACGCTGGCCGTCGAGCTCGCGCTCGACGGGGCGCACGCCGCCGCGATGACCTACGCGCAGGACACGCAGATCGACGGCCTGGCGCTCAGCCTCAGCCTGCGCCGGGCGGGCAGCTAGGCCGGCCTCGGGTCAGGCGGCGGTGAGCGCGGGCTCGAGCTCCTGCTCGAGCTTCTTCTTCGGGTAGGCGCCGATCACCGTCTTGACGGGCTGCCCGCCCTTGAACAGGATCATCGTGGGGATCGAGAGCACCTGGAAGCGGGCCGCCGTCTGCGGGTTCTCGTCGATGTCGAGCTTGACGATGCGCAGATCGGGGCGCTCGGAGGCGATCTCCTCGAGCACGGGGGCGACGACACGGCAGGGTCCGCACCACGGCGCCCAGAAGTCCACGAGCACCGGGCCCTCGGCCTCCAGCACCTCGGCGTCGAAGTTGTTGTCGGTGATCTGCGTGAGGGTGCCTGCCATGATCGTCTCCTTGGTCGCTTGCCTTCACTATACAAAGTGAAGGACGATGGCCACAGGCGATACCCTTGGCGGCAGCCATGCTCCAGCTTCCGCTCGCCTCCTCCAGCGGTGACGCCATCATGGGGATCGTGATCCTTGCGGCCGTGCTGGCGATCCGATGGCTGGTGCGCGGGGAGCTGCGCGACAGCGCGGCGGAAGCGAGCCAGACGACGGTCGACACGAGCCCGCTCGACGCTTCCGGCGAGCTAGCGAAAACGCAGGAGCGGCACCAGCCACATCGCCTCGGCGGCGATGCGCCATGACATCTTGCTCGTGCCGCGCTGGCGGTCGCGGAAGACGATCGGCACCTCGACCACGCGAAAGCCGGCCTGCACGGCGCGGTAGGTGAGCTCGACCTGGAAGGCGTAGCCCTGCGAGCGCACGCGGTCGAAGTGGATCGCCTCGAGCGCCTCGCGGCGAAAGCACTTGAAGCCGCCCGTCAGGTCCTTGATGGAGAGCCCCAGCACGAGACGCGCATAGGTGGAGCCGCCCTCGCTGATGATGCGCCGCAAGAGCCCCCATTCCTCCACGCCGCCGCCGGCGACGTAGCGCGAGCCGAGCGCCAGGTCGGCGCCGTCGTAGACGGCCTGCAGCAGGCGCGCGAGGTCGGCGGGGTCGTGCGAGAAGTCGGCGTCCATCTCCAGCACGTAGCCGGCGCCGTGCTCGAGCGCGTGGCGAAAGCCCGCGAGGTAGGCGGGTCCGATGCCGTTCTTCTCGCGCCGGTGGAGCACGTGCGCCCACGCGTGCTGCGCCGCCAAGCCGTCGGCCAGCTCGCCGGTGCCGTCGGGCGAGCCGTCGTCGACGATCAGCACGCGATAGCCCGCGGGCGCCGCCCCAGCGAGCGCCCTTCCGGCGGCCGTGACGATCGCCTGGATGTTCTCGGCCTCGTTGTAGGTGGGCAGTATCAGCCAGGGCTCCCCGGACACAGGCGGGGTACCCTAGTGCAGGAGTGCCCCAGCCCGAGCTCTCCAACACGGCGATCGCCGACGCGCTGGAAGAACTGGGGGACCTGCATGAGCTGGACGGCGCGATCGTCCACCGCGTGCTGGCCTACCGCACGGCCGCAAGGGCCGTGCGCGAAGCGTCGGCGTCGGTGGCTGCGCTCGCCCGCGAAGGGCGCGCCACGGAGCTGCCGGGGATCGGCAGGACGCTGCAGGAGAAGATCCTCGCACTCGCCCAAACGGGGACGATCCCCGCGGCCGAGCGGCTGCGCGCGAAGTTCCCGCCGGGCCTGGTCGCGCTCACCCGCCTGCCGGGGATCGGCCCCAAGCGCGCGCGCCTGCTGTACGACGAGCTTGGGGTGGACTCGCTGCAGGCGCTGCGCGAGGCGGCGAGCGCGCAGCGCATCCGCGCGGTGCGCGGGCTCGGTCCGAAGTTCGAGCAGAACGCGCTCGCCGCGCTCGCCGAGCTCGACGCCGACCCGCTGCGCGCGGGCGCTCCGCGCGTCCTTCTGCCGCGCGCGCTCGAGCTCGGCGAAGCGCTGAGCGCCGGCCTGCGCGCGCTCGCCGGCGCGGGGTCGCACGTGGAGCTCGCGGGCTCCATCCGCCGCCAGACGGACTCCGTCAAGGACATCGACATCGTCGCGGCCACCACGGACGCGAGCGCGCTCGCGCGTGGCCTGGCGACGCTCGAGCAGATCGAGAGCGTCAGCTCGGCCGGCGCGGCGGGCGCGCGCGGGCGCACCCACGCGGGCATCGCGGTCGACCTGCGCATCGCCTCGCCCGCGCAGCTCGGCAACCTGCTGCAGCACTTCACGGGCTCGAACAGGCACAACGCGGCCTTGCGCGAGGCGGCGGCGCGCGGCGGCCTGCACGTGTCCGAGCACGGCATCCTCGACGATGCCACCGGCACGCGCGACGCGTACGCGAGCGAGCGGGCGGTGTACGAGCGCCTGGGCATGGCCTATGTCGAGCCGGAGCTGCGCGAGGACCGCGGCGAGCTGGAGGCCGCGCGCGCCGGCACGCTCCCGCGGCTGATCGAGCTCGCGGACGTCCGCGGCGACCTGCACAGCCACACGGTCGCCTCAGACGGGCACAACACGATCGAGGAGATGGCGCTGGCGGCCCGCGAGCGCGGCTACGAGTACCTGGCGATCACCGACCATTCCGCCAGCCACGGCTTCGGCAACAGCGTCTCGCCGGAGCAGTTGCGCCGGCAGATCGAGCTCGTGCGCGAGGCCGACGCGCGCGTCGCGGGCATCGAGCTGCTGGCGGGCAGCGAGGTCAACGTCCTGCCGGGCGGCGCGCTGGACTATGAGGATGCGCTGCTGGCGGAGCTCGACTGGATCGTGGCGAGCGTGCACACCGCGTTTGGGGTGGGCGAGCAGAAGATGACCGCGCGCATGGTCGCCGCCATCGAGCACCCGCTGGTCGACGTCATCGGCCACCCCACGGGCCGGCTGATCGAGCGGCGCGAGCCGTACGCGATCGACCTCGACGCGGTGTACGCGGCGGCGGCGCGGACGGGCACGATGCTCGAGATCAACGCCAACCCCGACCGGCGCGACTTGTCAGACGTCCACGCGCGTGCTGCCGCCCAGGCGGGCGTGACGCTGGTGATCGACTCCGACGCCCACCGCACGCGCACGCTGGCAAACATGCGCTGGGGCGTGGCGACCGCGCGCCGCGCGTGGCTGACGCGCGAGCAGGTGGCCAACACGCGACCGTGGGCGGAGCTTCGCGCGTGCCGGGAGCGCCGGCTCGCCGGGCGCTGAGCTCGGCTCAGCCCTCGCCGGCGGGCGCGTAGAAGTGCGGACGCGGCGACGGGCAGTAGTAGGCGAGCTCGTGCGCGGCGGCGTCATAGCGCACGACCCACACGCCGGTGCCGTCGCTAAGCCGCGTGCAGGTCGGCGGGCTGTGGCGGGTGAGCGCATGATGGATCAGCGTGACGACGCTCGGCGAGCGAGCGTATTCGGGCGTCTCGGTGACCTCTGCGGCAAGCCCGGCGATCCGCGCAAGCGGCAACAGCCCTTCGAAGGAGAAGTCTGGTTCACGACTCTGTTCGAGGCTCCACGCCACCGTCTCGACGCCTTCGCGGTGCAGCTGTTCGAGCAGGCCGGGGACGTCGCCGTCGCGCTGCGGCCCGGCGACGAGGAAGCCCGCGGTGGAGTAGAGCGTGACGGCGTCCGCCGCCTCCTCGCCCGCCGGCAGCGGGTGCGCCAGCTCGAGCTGCAGCGTGTGCCCGACGCCGAACGTGGTGCCGAGCGTGTTCGCGCCCACGCCGAGGACGAGCAGGGCGATGGCCGCCCAGCGTGCGGCGCGCGGCAGGTACACGATCCAACCGGTGGCGATCACTGCCAGGTAGGGCAGCAGGGGGATCGCGTAGCGGACGTCGTGGGAGGGCGTCACCGTGATGAACAGCCACGCGACGATCGCCCCCACGAAGAACTCGAGCCTGGCGCCGAGGGCGCGGTCATCCCGCCGCACGCCCGACCACACCGTCACCTGCTCGGCGAGCAGCGGCCGTGCGCTCAATTTCGCGCCCAACGCCTCGCGCCGACTCCGGTAGAGCGTCACGCTCAGCCACACTGTCCCGCCGAACAGCAGCAGGTACAGCGCCAGCAACAGCTGCGAATTGAGGATGTTCCAGAAGTACCAGACGAAGCTCGCGACCGAGAGGGTGGGCGGCACGTCGCCCGGCACGACGATCGGGTTGTTCGTGGAGACCTGCAGGAAGGTGGAGAACTGCGACAGGTGATCGACATACCAGGGGATTCCCACGACCAGCGCGACGAGCGCAAAGGCCGACAGGCCGCGCCAGTTTCGCCAGCCGCCGCGTAGCAGCGCCATCAGCACGATGCCCATGACGAACGATGGGTATTGCACCTTGGTGAACAGCCCGATCCCCACCGCGAGACCCGCTAGGCCAGCGAGCGCGACACGGTTGAAGTCATCGCACGCGAGCAGCAGCCAAATCGACACCGCGACCACCGCCGCCTCGGGGGCGTCGACCATGAACACGTGAAACTGCGCGGTGAGCAGGTCTGAGCCGAGCACGAAGATCACCGCGAGCATGCCCGCCTTGGGCCCGAACAGCAGGCGCCCTGTCTGATAGCAGCCGAGCGCCAGCAGCGAGACGAACACGAGGTTCTCGCCGATGATCGGCGCCGCGAGGTTGACACCGCCGATGAACGCCGACGCGGCGCCCACCAGGAACGCGAATGGCGGGTAGGGCGATTCATGGTTGAACGGCCCGAGCAGGTTGCCGGCCTGCAGCATCTGGTGGTAGAGCAGCGCGGTTTCCAGGTGGTCGCCCGCGTCGTAGATCGGGATGCTGCGGTCCTGTGTGAGCCACCAGCAGGTGAGCGCGATGAACGTCAGCGCCGCGGCGATCGCCCCCCAGGCGTAACCGCTCAGGCGCAGAGCCGCACTGCCCGGCTGTGCGTCGGCGCCGAGGCCCGCGCCGAGGGACGTTCTGAGGGCGCCGCGCGGGCCTCTTCGCGTGCGCAGCCCGGAGCTGGCCAGGGACTTGGCGTGTTCGGGCGCCGACACCGCCCGAACGTAGCCCACGGCCTCTGCGAATGCCAGTGAAAGCAGGCGATTGCGCCGCCGATGTCTCTCTCTTCTCCCTTCAGTGAGCCGCGGCCACGAGCAGGCGCGCCAGCAGCTCCTCGGCCACGATCCGGTCGCTGGCCGCGCGCCTGAACGGCGCGATGGCCTGCAGCGCATGCGCCGCGTAGTCGGGGACCGGGTGCAGCAACGCGGCGCGCAGCGCGCGTGCGAGGTCCTCGCTGACCAGGCGCGCATCCAGCGCGCGTGCGATCCCCAGCGCCACGTATGGCCCTGGCGCCGGGGTGGTGACGAGCAGGCAGCCGTCGGCCAGCGCCTCCAGCTGCGCGATGCCGTAGTCCTCGCGGCGCGGCGCGCAGACGAACACGCGCGCACGGCGCAGCAGGGCGCGGTAGGCCGTTTGGGAAAGCGGCCCGACGGAGCGCACGCCGGGGAGCGCCCGCAGATCCGCGCGCGCCGCACGGAGCTCGGTGTCGGTGGCGCCCGCGACCACCAGCTCCCGCGGCCCCTCGACCGGCAGCTCGTCGCGCACGCCGCGCCACGCAGCGAGCACGCGGTCGAGCCCCTTCTTGGCGGGGTTGGCCGCGTAGGTGATCGCGGCGATGTCACGCTGGGAGTCCGTCCCCAAGGTCGAGCTGGTCCCCGCCGGCGGGGTGGCCGGGATGTGTTGGCCGAGCTCGCGAGGCGGCGCGGAGAGCTCGACGGGCACCGGCAGCACGAGCGCACGGTCGCCGCGGCGCGCGGCGGCGGGCGCTTCACGCAGGCCGCCGACGCTCCACGGCAGCAGCAGCGGCGCCTGCGCCAGCCTGTGGCGCTCGAGCGGCCGTTGCCAGAGCCCGTGGCGTCCCGGGCGGTTGCCGGCTGCGGTGGCGTCGAAGCGGATCGCCCCTGGACGTGGCCACAGGAGCGCGGCGGTGGTGCTCGAATAGACGATCGCCGGCTGGCGCGCGCCCCGCCCCGTGTGCGCGAGCGCCCGTGTGGCGGCGGCGCGGGCGGCGAGCGCCCAGGCGAGATCGGTGAGCATCAGCGTCCGCCTGGGCGCCGGCGGCTGCGCGGGGGCGATCGCCGCGCGCGCGCCGGCCCGTTCGAGCGCGTCGCGCAGCTCCGCGTCGGCCCTGCGCAGCCCCGCGGTGGAGCCGAGCGAGACGATCACCACGTCGAGCGCCGGCGCCGGCGCTCCCTGTGCGTCGCCGGGAGCTCCGCGCGCTGGCATCGTCAGCTGACGGCGCCGTCGGCCCGCTGCGGGCGGGCCGCCCGGAAGCCGGGGGTGCGCACCAGGGCCATCGGCCGCCACGGCGAGGTGCGCTGCACGTAGAAGCTCGCCCCGTCGCGCTCCTCGATCGCGGCCACCGCGGCGTCCTGGCGGCGCCAGGCGAGCGACCAGATGATCGCGAAGCCGGCGGCGATGCCGGGGACCTGCGGCGCCAGGAAGCCGAGCCCGCCGGCCAGCAGCGTGAACAGCGCGAGCGGCCACAGGCGGTTGACGAGCGTCGCGCCGGGGTGCAGCTCGGGCAGCGAGCTGCTCGCTCGAGCGCCGGCGAGCAGCCGGGCGATGGGGGGATTCGTCTGTGCGTGGCGTCCCATCCACAACCCCGTAGCCACCGCGATCACCCACCAGCCGACGGCGAGCTCGCCGAGCTGCGTGTCGGACTTGGCGCTCACCGACAGCACGGTGATCGCCGCCAGCGCGGTGGCCGCGCCGGCGCTGAGCATCACGGTGCTCTTGAGGAAGTCCACGAAGCGCACGGCGCTTACAGCAGCGCCTCGAGCAATTCTCGCACGCCGCCGGGGCCGTCGACCGTGAGGTCGGCCTCTGCCGCGAGGCCGGGGGGGGCTTCGTCGGAGCTGACCGCCACGCACAGGGCGCTGCAGAGGACGCCTGACTCCACCAGCGTGCGCAGGCCGCGAAAGGCGTCGAGGTCGGTGGTGTCGTCACCCACGTACATCGCCGCCGCGACCTCGTCGCCGCGCAGCAGCTCGGCGATGCCGAGGCCCTTGTCGAGGCGCACCGGCGGGCGCACCTCGAGCACCTTGCGCCCCCAGTGCGCCGCCAGCCCCTCCTGCTCGGCGCGGCGGGCGATCTCCTGCACCGCGCGCTCGGCGGCGTCCTCGTCTGGCGCGCCGCGCCAGTGAAACGCGGCGATCGCTTCCTTGTCCTCGCTGCGCACGCGGACGCGCTGGAGCTCGCTCGTGTACACGCGGTCGGTGAACTCGCGCACCCGCGCGGTCCACGCGGCGAGCTCGGGGGCGACCACCGGGCTGGTCGCCCCGGGGCGCAGCAGCTCGCCGCCGTGGTTGCCGACGTAGGCGATCGTGCCTATCGCCACGATCTGGCGGGCGGTGCTGGCGCGCCGCCCGCTCACGCAGCCCACCACGCGATAGCGGCGCGCGATCTCGATCAGCAGGGTGCGCGTGGCCTCGGGCACGTGCGCGTCGGCGGCATGGCGGACGATCGGCGCGAGCGTGCCGTCGATGTCGAGCAGCACTGCCGCGCGAGAGGGGTCGGACCGGAGCGGCTCGAGCGCCTCAACGAGCGTTGCGGCTGGGGACACGACACGTAGTATGGCGATCATCGCCGTCCGCACGTTGGCTGAGGAGAACCATGTGTGGAGGCACCCCAAAAAGGGGTAGACTGGCAGGCCATGGGACTCGACAACCCTCTTCACATAGCCTTCCTGCTTATCGTCCTGCTGCTCGTGTTCGGCGCGAAGCGGCTGCCCGAAATCGGGCGTTCGATCGGCACCGGCATGCGCGAGTTCAAGGACTCGATCAGCGGCCAGACGCCGATGCTCACACCGGCCGCGCAGCAACCGCAGGCCCCGCAGCAACCGCAGCCCCCGGCCCAGCCGGTCGTCGCCCAGCCGGTCGTCGTCGCCCAGCCGGTCGTCGCAGCTCAGCCGGTCGCCGCCCAGGCGTCCGTCGCGCAGCCGGCCGTGGCACAGGCGCCGCTGGCACAGCCCGCTGCCGCGCCTGCGGTCGAGGCTCCGGCCGAGACGGCACAGCAGGCGTAAGGCCGCCCGTAGCGCTCGGGCGCACGCGTGCCTGCACGAGGTCTGCGAGGGCTGAGACCTACAGCAGGCTCGAGGTCATGCGTTCGATCTCGGCGATCGAGGTGACGCCCTCGCGGACCTTCTGCATGCCGTCGTCGCGCAGCCGGCGCATGCCTTCGCGCATGGCGACCTCGACCATGTCGTCGACGGCTGCGCGCTCGAGGATCAGCGCGCGGATGGGCTCGGAGACGGTCATCACCTCGTACAGCGCAAGGCGCCCGCGATAGCCCGTGCCGGCGCAGCGCGAGCAGCCGACGGGCTCATACGGCTGCACGCCGGCGAGCCCGTGCTCGGCGAGCACCGCCTCGGAGACGCTCTGCGGGCGCTTGCAGTGCTTGCACAGGGCGCGCACGAGCCGCTGGGCGACGATGCAGTCGACGGCGGAGGACACGAGGAACGGCTCGATCCCCATGTCGATCAGGCGCCCGAGCGCGCTGGGCGCGTCGCGGGTGTGCAGCGTGGAGAGCACGAGGTGCCCGGTGAGCGCGGCCTCGATGGCGATGTGCGCGGTCTCGCGGTCGCGGATCTCGCCGACCATGATCACGTCGGGGTCGGCGCGCAGCATCGAGCGCAGCCCGACGTCGAAGGTCACGCCGGCCTTGGGGGCGATCTGCATCTGCTTGACCCCCGCGATGCGCTGCTCGACGGGGTCCTCGACGGTGAGGATCGAGCGTTCGCCGTCGTTGAGCGCGTGCACGGCGGCGTACAGCGTGGTGGACTTGCCCGAGCCGGTGGGGCCCGTGACGAGCACTGCGCCGTTGGGCCGGTGGATGGCCTTGTCAAAGCGCGCGAGGTCGTCGGCCTGCATGCCGAGCGACCCGAGCTCGCCGACGTTCTTGCTGCCGCCTTTGTCCATGATCCGCAAGACCGCGCCCTCGCCGTTGACCAGCGGCAGCGTGACGACGCGGATGTCGACGCGCCGCCCGTCGACGGTGAGCGCGAAGCGCCCGTCCTGGGGCACGCGTCGCTCGGAGATGTCGAGGTCGGCCATGATCTTGATGCGCGAGACGACGCCCATCGCCATCCTGCGCTTGACGGTCGCCGCCGGCGCGAGCACGCCGTCGATCCGGAACAGCACCTTGGTGTCGCCCTCTTCGGGGTTGACGTGGATGTCGGAGGCGCCCTGCTGGATGGCCTGGGCGACGATCGAGTGCACGAGCTTGATGATCGGCGCATCGCTGTCGGCCTCCTCCATCGACCTTTCGCGCTCGGCCTGGTCCTCGGCGTCCTCGTCGATGATGTCCTCGATCGACTCGTCCATGCGTGCCAGGCGCGCGAGCAGCAGGTTGAGGTCCTCGACGGAGGCAGCGGCGGGGCGGATGCGCCGCCCGGCCATCATGCCGACGTCGTCGATGGTGAGCACGTTCGTGGGGTTGGCCATGGCGAGCAGCACGGCGCCGTCTTCGGTGAAGCCGACGGGCACCGCCTGGTAGCGCTTGGCGGCCGGAATGCCGATCAGGTTGACGGCGCCCATGTCGACGTCGTAGACGGACAGGTCGACGAAGTCCAGGCCGAAGCGCTCGGCGACGACGCGCGCGAGCTGGTCGTGGCGCAGGATGCCGCGCTCGACGAGCACCACCCCCGTCGGGCGGCCCTGGGCGCGCGAGGCGGAGACCGCGTCGTCGACCGTCTCGCGGTCGGCCAGGCCGAGGTCGACGACCACCTCGCCGATCATGCGCTGCGAGCGTCCGGGGTGGCGCGGCGGATAGAGGCCCTTCTGCCCCTGGCCGGTGGGAGGGCGTGGGCTCTGCCTGCGCTCGTCGGGGAGCTCCTCCGGCGCGGCGTCGGCAGGGGCGCCAGCAGTTGGCGAGGCAAGATCGCCCATCACATGCGTTTATCGGCATCGCCGAGAGCCCGCTTGACCGCCGGCCGGCGCCAAGCGCGCCTGGCCACGGCTCTGGCCTTCACGCGCCGGACGGGGGCGCGCCGTGCTCGAGCGCGCCCTTGACGTGCGCGTCGAGCGCGTTCAGGCGGTAGAGCGCGAGCGCCTCCGCGGAGGCGAGCCGCTGCCCGGAGGACTGCTCGGGGCCGTGGTGGAGCAGGACGCAGTGCTCGAGCGCGAGCCTGCGCTCGTCGCCCAGCGCGGCGGGGAGGTGCGCGGCGATCGCGCGCAGGCCGAGCTGGATGTGCCCGAGCAGCTGGCCCTCGCGGCTGCGCTCGATCTCGGCCCCGTAGGTGAACTCGCGCGTCTTGCCGAGGTCGTGGACGATGGCGGCGCACACCAGCAGATCGCGATCGAGCCGCGGGTGCAGCGTGCACAGCTCGAGCGCCATGGTGGCGACGGCGACCGTGTGCTCGAGCAGGCCGCCGAGGTAGGCGTGGTGACTCGCCCCCGCGCGCGCCGAGCCGGCCGCGCCCGCCGAAGTGGAGGTGCCGGCGGGCAGCGAGCACGGGGCCATCCGCATCTGCTCGCGCAGGGCGCGGTCGCCGAGCAAGGCCTGCAGCAGCCCCTGCAGTCCGGGGTCGTAGACCTCGCGCGCGAGGTGCTCGAGAAAGCCTTCGAGCTCGTCGCGATCGCGGTAGGCGGTGGGCAGGAAGCGCGTGGGGTCGACGCCGGCGGCCTCCGCGCGGCCGATCGCGCGCAGCTCGATCTGCAGCTGCTCGCGGAAGCGCTGCACGCGTCCGCGCACCCGCACGAGCTCGCCGCGCTCGAAGCGCCCGGCGAGGACGTCGGCGTCGCGGAACGCGCGTCCGACGATCGCGCCGGTGCTGTCGCGCAGCTCGACGGTCATGTAGGGGCTGCCGGCGCGTGAGATCTGGCGCTCCTTGCGCGTGCAGGCGAAAACGGCGTCCACCTCCTCGCCCGCGCGCAGCGTCGCGACCGTCTGCTCGCACCCCACCTGCACGGGGGTGGCGTCATGGGTCACTGGCGCAGCAGCGCTCATGGCCTCATGATGTACGGTGATTCGGATGCAACCCTTGATCTGGGAGCGCCGCCCAGGCGGCCTGAGGGCCCCGGCGATGGTGTGCGCGTTCCAGGGCTGGAACGACGCGGGCGACGCGGCGTCGAGCGCAGTGTCGTTCCTGGCGAGCGCGCTGGACGCCCGCCCGTTCGCGCGCATCGACTCGGAGGAGTTCTACGACTTCCAGGCCAACCGCCCGACGATCCGCTTCGGCGATGGCGAGCGCCGCGAGATCACCTGGCCGACGGTGGAGATCTCCGAGGCGAGCGCGCCGCGCGCGCCGCGCGACCTGGTGCTGGTGCAGGGCGTGGAGCCGTCGATGCGCTGGCGCGCGTTCACGAGCCACCTGGTCGACCTGGCGGAGGCGTTGGGGGTGCAGGTGGTGGTGACGATGGGGGCGCTGCTGGGCGACGTCCCACACACGCGCCCGGTGGCGATGACCGGCCACGCCTCCGATGCGGCGCTGCTCGAGCGCCTCGGCATCCAAGCCTCCGGCTACGAGGGCCCGACGGGGATCGTCGGGGTGCTGCACACGGCCTGCGCGCAGGCCGGGCTCCCGTCGGCGAGCCTGTGGGCGGCGGTGCCCCACTATGTGGCGGCGGCCGCGAACCCGAAGGCGGCGCTGGCGCTGCTGCGCAGGATCGAAGTGCTGGTCGGGGTGTCGGTGGACGTGGCCGAGCTCGAGACCTCGGCTGCGGACTACGAACGCCAGGTCGGGCTGGCGGTGCGCAGCGACCCCGACATCCAGGCGTTCGTGGAACGGCTGGAGCAGGCCACGGATAGCGAAGAGCAGGGCTCGCTCGAGGAGGTTCCGTCGGGGGATGTGCTCGCCAGCGAATTCCAGCGCTTCCTGCGCCAACGCGGACGCGAGGGCTAGCCGACGACGACGACTGTCTTGCCCGGCGCGCCTGGCCCTCCGCCAGGGCGCGGTGCGCACTCGCAACACCTCGACCGAGCTGCGCCGCTACCCCTCGGCTACGGGGCAGACGATCGCGTAGTCGCACGTCGCGCACGCCGCCGGGGAGGGCGTGGGCTCGAACTCCTGCGCGAGGATGCCGTCCCCCACCGCGAGCACCACCTCCTCGACCGACTGCCCGTTCGCCTGCCGTTCAGGCACGGGCACCACGAGGTCGTCCAGCACGTAGTGGTATGCCTGGCGGGAGGACGGCAGCTGCCAGTCTCGGCGCGCGGCGAGCGCGTAGAGCGGGAGCTGGACGTCGTCGTGCAACTGCTCCACGGTCTTGGCGCGGGAGGTCTTGTAGTCGATCAGCTCGTAGGTGGCGTCGGCTCCCACGCCGCGCCGGTCCACCCGGTCGACGCGCCCGCGCACGTGGTGCGGGCCGAGCCGGAAGGAGAACTGCCGCTCGAACCACACCGGCTGCGCGTCCTGCGAGCGCAGCCGCGCGTGGTAGCGCGTGAGGGCGACACGCGCCTTCTCCAGCAGCTCGCGATCGACGCCGTCCCCGCCGAAGCCCGCACGCCGCCAGCAGGTGTCGAGCAGCTCGAGCAGCTGCGCGAGCGTCTCGCCTCCCTCGCTGTGGTAGCGCTCGAGCACCTGGTGCACGACGATGCCGAAGCGCTGGTGGACCGTCTGCTCGCTGGGGATGCGCAGCACGCGCGCGTACTTGTAGCGCAGCGGACAGCTGCGATAGGTCTGGACGTCTGAGGCGGACAGCGCGAGCCCGTCTCCCCTGCGCGGCAGGAACGGTCCGAGCGAGTGCTGCTCGCGTGGCGCGATGGCGCCGGCCACCCACTCGCCGACCGCCCCGGCGCCCTCGGCGCCGAGCGTTCGGTCGAAGGTGGAGGTGAGCAGGATCTCGCGCTGGAGCGGTGTGGCGGCGGCCAGCAGGCGGGCGTTGACATCGGCAAGCGCCTCGTCGAGGCTCTGCTCCGGCGCGCGCTGGAGCAGGGCTGAGACCTTCAACAGCTCCAGGTAGCGCACCACGCCGTGCGCGACGTCGAGCTCGGTGTCGAGCCGTAGCTCGCCAAGCCGCCCGCCGATGCGCGCGAGGTCCTCCAGCACCTCCTCGCGCAACAGCGCGAGCACCTCGTGGAGCTCGCGCGGCATCTCAGGGCTGTGCACCTCGGGCTTGGGGGTGGCCGAGACGGTTGCGAGGTGCCGAACGAAGCCGCGCGTGCCGGCCAGCGGCGCGGCGCGCGTGTACTCGGCCGCCAAGGCGTGCAGGCGCTCGAGGCAGCTTCGCTGCTCGGCGAGCTCGCCCGCCGCGAGCAGAGGGCGCCCATGTCCGTGCAGCAGCCGGATCAGCCAGCTGACGAACTCGTCTGGGGCGCTCCTGTCGAGCTCGGCGGCGGCGCTGGCGTGCAACGCCACGAAGCGCTGGATACGCTCGCGCGCCTCCGGCGGCACGCGGGTGGACTCGGTGGCGGCGCGCAGGCCCAGCACGAGGTCGAGCCTGTGCCGGCGTGCCGCCTGGATCGCTCGCGCGAGCTCGACCTGGCGCAGCTCTATGGGTGGACGGGCGAGCGCGCGGACGACCGCGCCGGCGTCGCGTGGGTCCACGAGCAGACGCAGCCAGGCGAGCACGTCGCGGACCTCCGCGCGTTTGAGAAACGCGGCACCCGTCTGCGCATCCCGCGGCGCGCCCGCATCGTCGGACGCGCCGCGCTCCCGCTCGGCGGACGAGCCGCCCGCATGCTCATCAACAGGGCGCTCCGGCGGTGCGGGGACGATCCTGGATGCAGCCACTGTCCAAGGATACGCAGGGGGCGCCTCCCGAGAGCATGCGCGCCGCAGCTACGCTCAGTCGGTGGACGTGATCGATTGGCGCATGGCGCAGCGGGTCGGTGAGCTGGTAGCCGGCTCGCCTCCCTTCGGGGGCGTGCGCGCATCCTCGGTGGAGCCCCTGGCGCGGGACTTCGCGCACAGGGTGAGCGCGTACAGCGAGCTGCAGGTGGCGGGCGAGCTGCCGGCGCTCGAGCTGGTCGACCGCCCAGCTTGGATCGCAGCGAACCTACACACGATGCGCCCGATCATGGCGCCGCTGACCGAGTCGATGAGGTCCGGCGGCGGTCCTCTGGCGGGACCGCTGCGGTCGCTCTCGGGGCTGCTGCTGGGCGTGCAGCTGGGAGCGCTGGCGGGCATGCTCTCCCAGCGCGTGCTCGGCCAGTACGACGTGGCGTTGCTCGATGCGTCGGTCTCGCCCCGCCTCCTGCTGCTGGCGCCGAACCTGGCCCAGGCGGCGCGCAGCCTGCACGTCGAGCGCGACGAGCTGGTGCTGTGGGTGAGCATCCACGAGATCACCCACGCGGTGCAGTTCGCCGGCGCGCCATGGCTGCGCGGGTATCTGGGGGGATTGCTGAAGGAGCTGATCGAGGGGCTGCAAGTGACGATGATGGGCAGTCCCTCGGAGCCGAGCGAAGGCACGCGGCGCCAGGGTTGGACGGAGAGCCTGCCCAACTTCCGCGACTGGGCCTCCAAGCTGGGCGGACGAGAGCTTGATCTGAGCGAGCTGCGCGAAGTCGTCGAGCGCGCTCGCCGCGGCGAGCTCTTGCGCCTGACGCTCGGCGAGGACCGCTGGGCGCTGGTGGAGCGCATGCAGGCCGCGATGTCGCTGATCGAGGGGCACGCCGAGCACACGATGGACGCGGTCGGCGCCGAGGTGCTGCCGTCGCTGCCGCGCCTTCGCGCGGCGATGACCAGGCGCCGCGCGCACCGCGGCCTGCCTTGGCGCGTGCTCGAGCGGCTGCTGGGCCTGGAGCTGAAGATGCGCCAGTACAAGCTCGGCAGGGACTTCTGCGACGCCGTGACGGACGCCGGCGGAACGCACACGCTGGCGCTGGCCTGGAGCGGACCGGAGGCACTGCCGAGCTCGACCGAGCTCGAGCACCCTGCGCAGTGGCTGGCGCGCATGGCGGGCGCCAGCGCGGCCGCGTGAGGAAGTCTCGTCGGCGAGGCTGATCGCCCTGGAGGAATGAGGTCGAACGCACGTTCCTCCTGTTACAAGCTCCGCACGGCAGGCATCCGTTGGCTACAGGGATTTCACGGCCTGCTACGATGCCGCTGTAACGATCTCTCCTCACAGGGGTACAAACAGGTGTTCGGCCATCCACCGAAGGGCCGACCGCCAACAAGAGCCAAGCGCCTCCTCGCATCCGGTGAGGGGGAGACAGGAGACCTCTCCACATGCCAACTGCAACGACTTCTTCTCCCGCAGGAGCCAAGCCGCGGGCGAAACGCGCCTCCGCCGCGAAGAAACCCACCGCGGCCAAACGGAACGCGGCTACGACACAGGCCAGGACCGAGCCGGCACGTGTCAGCGACTACGCTGAGCGCGCCGTCCTGATCCCCGTCGGCGCGGCGCTGATCGCCCGCGACCGCGTCGTGGACAGCGTCACCGAGACGCTCTCCACCTACTCCTCCCCGTCCAAGGCGCAAACCCAGCTGCGGCGCTTCGAACGCCGCGGCACCACCGCCCGCAACCGCCTCGAGCGCGAGGTCCGCAAAGCCCGCGTGCGCGCCGAGCGCCAGCTGCGCCAGCGCAGGCGCACGATCGAGAGCACGGTCAGCGAGCTGGAAGAGCGCCGCGACGCGTTCGCCAAGAGCAGCAGCGAGCTGTTCTCCACCCGCATCCCCGAGCTGGCCAACCAGGTCCAGGAGCGCATCCTGAGCCTCGTGTGAGCCACGAGCTTCCCCCGCCCGGCCTTGAGAGGGGCCGACGCGGGAGGGTCTGCCGGCCTCATATCCCGCCGGCAGTAGTAGCACCCTCTCCTCCCTCGACCCGCGGGCGGCCCCCACCGCCCGCGGGTCATTTTTTGGGTCGCGCCGTTTGGGGTCGCGCCGTTTGGGGTCGCTCCGGCGCGGGGACGGCGGCACGGCCCGCGTTTGCCACAATGGAGCCGGTGACCGACGAGACACAGATCCGCAGCGCGCTCGAGGCCGTGATCGACCCCGAGCTGCGCCGCTCGATCGTCGAGCTCGACATGGTGCGCTCGGTGGAGTTGAGCGCCAACGGGGTCGTGGACGTGACCGTCTCGCTGACGACCCCCGGCTGCCCGATCCGCGGCCACTTCCAGACGGCCGTCACCGGCGCGGTCGCCGCGCTCGACGGCGTCACGCACGTGAACGTCTACTTCGACGTGCTCACCGACGCCCAGAAGGCGGCGCTGCAACAGAAGCTGGGGCGCGGCAGCCTGCCCGCGGGCGCGCTCGCGCAGGTCGCCAACGTCCTGTGCATCGGCTCCGGCAAGGGCGGCGTGGGCAAGTCCACGCTCACCGCCAACCTCGCCGCCGCGCTCACCGCGGAAGGCAAGCGCGTTGGCGTGCTCGACGCGGACGTGTGGGGCTACTCGATCCCGCGCATGTACGGCCTCGGGGCGACCCGCCCGGACGTCTCGCCGCAGCGCAAGATCATCCCCCTGGCGGCGCACGGCGTGAAGGTGATGTCGATCGGGTTCTTCGTCGAGGAGGACTCAGCCGTGGTGTGGCGCGGGCCGATGCTGCACAAGGCGCTCACGCAGTTCCTGCAGGACGTCGAATGGGGCGCGCTCGACTACCTGCTCGTCGACCTGCCGCCCGGCACCGGCGACGTCTCCATGACGCTCGCGCAGCTGCTGCCCCAGGCGCAGTTCCTGATCGTCACCACCCCCCAGCCCACCGCGCAGAAGGTGGCGCGCCGGGCGGCGCAGATGGCGCACAAGGTGGACCTGGAGATCGCGGGCGTGATCGAGAACATGTCCGGCTTCACCACCCCCGCCGGCGAGCGCTTCGCGATCTTCGGCGAGGGCGGAGGGCAGGAGCTCGCGGACGAGCTGGACGTGCCGCTCGTTGGCAAGGTGCCGCTGACGATGCCGCTGCGCGAGCACGCCGACGGCGGCGCGCCGCTCGTGCTGCAGGAGCCCGACGACCCGGCCGCGCAGGCGATCGTGCACGCCGCCCGCGGCCTGATCGCGCTCGCGCCGGAGCGGGCGCCCGCATCGTCCCCGGCGCAGGGGCTGCCGGTGCTGCCGCTTGTCCAGGTCGCGCCCGGCGGCCCAGCCCCCGCGCCGGCTGCTCCCGCCACGCCCGCGGAGAAGCCGGTGGGCATGTCGCTGCCGATGGCCTGAGCGCCGGTATCGTCTTCTCATGGCAACTCAGGACCAGCAGGCCGAGCCGGCGCTGCCGGCGGACCCACTCGACGCCCGGGGGCCCGACGGCGCCGTCGCGGCGCCGGAGGCCGAATTCGACGCACGCCGCGCGAAGATGGAGCGGCTGCGCGCCGAAGGCGTCGACCCCTATCCGCCGGTCACGCTGTGGGACACGCGCGCGCGCATCGCCGACGTGCTCGGCGCGCACGACCCGTCCGAGCTGCAGCCGGGCGAGCACCCCGAGCTGCGCTACCAGATCGCCGGGCGGATAGTCTCCCGCCGCGCGCACCCCAAGACGTCGTTCCTCGACGTTCGGGACCTGTCGGGCACGATCCAGGCCGTCGTTCGTGTGCAGACGCTCGGTGAAGAGCGCTACGAACGCATCCTAAATCTAGACATAGGAGACATCGTCGCGATCGAGGGCTTCGTGTACGTCACCCAGCGCGGGCAGCTCACGCTCGCGATCGAGGAGTGCACGCTGCTGACGAAGGCGCTGCGCCCGCCCCCGGACAAGTACCACGGGCTCGGCGACACCGGCACCCGCTACCGCTACCGCGAGCTCGACCTGCTCGCCAACGAGGACACGCGGGACCTATTTATTAAACGCCACAAGATCGTGTTCGAGATCCGCAAGTGGCTGAACGAGCGCAACTTCATCGAGGTGGAAACACCCGCGCTGCAGTCGCTCGCCGGCGGCGCCGGCTCGCGGCCGTTCACCACCCACCACAACGCGCTCGACCGCGAGCTCTATTTGCGCATCTCCGTCGAGCTGTTCCTCAACCGCTGCATCGTCGGCGGCATGGAGAACGTGTACGACATGGGCAAGGTGTTTCGCAACGAGGGCATCTCACCCAAGCACTCGCCCGAGTTCACGATCATCGAGTTCATGTGCGCGTACTCCGACTACAACGACGTCGCCACCGTCACCGAAGAAATGTTCCGCGACGTCGCCCAGGCCGCGCTCGGGCGCACGGTCGTCAAACGAAATGGCGAAGAGATCGACCTGGCCAAGCCGTGGCGGCGCGTCACCATGCGCGAGCTGATCCTCGAGCGCTTCGGCCTCGACATGATGGAGTCCACGCGCGAGCAGCTCGCCGAGGTGCTCGACGAGCCGCTCGATCCCGCCGCCAGCTGGGCGGACGTGATCGCCGACATCTACTCCGAGAAGATCGAGAGCACCATCAACCAGCCCACGCACGTGTTCGACTTCCCGCTCGAGCCCTTCCCCATCACCAAGCGTCACTCCGAGCACCCCGAGCTCGCCGAGCACTTCGACGCGGTCATCGGCGGCATCGAGCTCGTCTCGGGAGACACGGAGCTCAACGACCCCGTCGACGAGTGGCAGCGCTTCGTCGACCAGCGCAAGCGCCGCGCCGTCGACGACGGCGACGTGCCCCACCCCAACGACGAGGAGTACACGCGCGCGCTCGAGTACGGCTACTCGCCCACCGCCGGCGGCGGCATGGGCGTCGATCGCCTCGTCATGATCCTCACCGAACGCGACACCCTGCGCGAGGTGATCCCCTTCCCCATTGTGAAGGAGCTCAGGTGAGCAAGCTCGATCTCGACCCTGGGGTGGTGAAGGCGTGCCGGGCGGCCGCCGAGAAGATCGCCGCGCAGGTGGCAGAGCGGATCGCCGCGCACACGACCGTGTCGGTCGAGCGCAGCGTCACGCGCATGCTGGGGGTGGACGGCGCCAACGAGCTGGAGGCGCCGCTGCCGAACGTGCTCGTCGACCACGTCCACGCCGGCGGCGGCCTCGGCCGCGGCGTCGCGTACTGGCTCGGCAACGCGATGCTGCAAACGGGCCGCTCCCCCCAGCAGATAGCAGAGGCGGTGGACGCCGGCGAGCTCGACCTGCTCGCCGGCAACGGGAACGGCGCCGCCACCCCGGACGGCTCGCCCGGCGGCGGCGACGCGGCCCACGACGGCGCGGTGCGCGAGCACGTCCTCACCGAGACGGGCAAGCGCCTGCGCGACATCACCGCGCGCTTCGACGAGCGCCAGGCGCTGCGCGAGCGCCTGGGCGACCCGTTCAGCGCGCCGGGCGCGATGCCGCAGCGCTATGTGCTGACCGCCACCGGCGACGTGTACGAGGACGTCGTGCACGCCAAGGCGGTGGCGCAGGCGGGCGGCGACATCGTGGCGGTCATCCGCTCGACCGCGCAGAGCCTGCTCGACTACGTCCCCTACGGCCCGACCACCGAGGGCTACGGGGGGACGTTCGCCACGCAGGCGAACTTCAAGATCATGCGCGAGGCGATGGACCAGTGGTCGCAAGAGCACGGGCGCTACGTGCGCCTGTCTAGCTTCTGCTCGGGGCTGTGCATGTCGGAGATCGCCGTGATGGGCGCGTGGGAGGGCTTCGACAACATGGTCAACGACGCCCTCTACGGCATCCTCTACCGCGACATCAACATCGTGCGCGGGCTGATCGACCAGCGCGTCTCGCGCATGATCAACGGCTACTTCGGCGTGACGATCAACACCGGCGAGGACAACTACCTACGCACGGCGGACGCGCTCGAGGCCGCCCCGTCGGTGACCGCCTCGCAGTTCATCAACTACGAGCTCGCGCGCGCCTCCGGCGTGCCCGACGCGCAGATCGCGCTCGGCGACGCGTTCGAGATCGACGTGCCCGTCACCAACGGGCTGCTGTACGAGTGGGCGCAGGCGCAGCTCACGCGCGAGCTGTTCCCCGACTGCCCCGTCAAGTACATGCCGCCCACGCGCCACATGGACGGCAACCTGTTCCGCACGCACGCCGCGGACACGCTGTTCAACCTCGTCACCGTCGCCACCAACCAGGGCATCCAGACGATCGGCGTGCCCACCGAGGGCATCTTCACGCCGCACATCCACGACCGGGTGCTCGGCCTGCAGAACGTGGGCTATGTGTTCAACGCCGCGAGGGACCTGGGCGAGGAGATCGAGTTCAAGCGCGGCGGGATCGTCCAGACGCACGCCCAGCAGGTGCTGGCGGGGGCGCGCGAGCTGCTCGAGCGGATCGCAGACGAAGGGCTGTTCGCGGCGATCGCGCAGGCGACGTTCGGCGACGTCAGCCGCCGCGAGGACGAGGGGCGCGGCATCGAGGGGATCGTCGCGACCGAGGAGGGCTACTTCAACCCGCTCGTCGAGCTGATGCGCCCGGCCCGCGAGGCCACCCATGCGTGAGGTCCCACGAGCCGCGACCGGCGCACGAGGCGATGTCCGCGAGGCACGCCGTGCGTGAGGTCGACCTGTCCGCCGTCAGGCCATACGCCGACCACCTCGACGACGGTCTCGTGCAGCTCAGCTTCACGCTGCCCGTGCCCTTCTCGCCGGCCGCGCGGCGCGCGGCGCTAGAGCTGGCCGCGGGCATGGGCTTCGAGGAGCCGGAGGTCGTGCACTATGAGGCGCTGACCGACGGCTACACGTACTTCGTGATGTACGGCCGCTGCACCCGCACCGTGGACTTCGCGGCGCTGCAGGGCGAGGGCTTCGACGTCGAGCTCATGAGCGAGGACGAGATCGAACGCTTCGCGCGCGAGCGCTTCGGCGGGCGGCGCATCGTCGTGGTGGGCGCGAGCACCGGCTCGGACACGCACAGCGTGGGCATCGACGCGATGCTCAACCTCAAGGGCTACCACGGCCACCACGGCCTCGAGGGCTACCGCTGCTTCGAGACCTACAACCTCGGCAGCCAGGTCCCCAACAGCGTGCTGCTGGCGAAGGCGATCGAGGTGGGCGCGGACGCGATCCTCGTCTCGCAGACCGTCACCCAGCAGAACCTGCACGTCCACAACCTGACGGAGCTCGTGGAGATGGCCGAGGCCGAGGGCCTGCGCGCCCGCACGATCCTCGCCTGCGGCGGGCCGCGCGTGAGCGGTGAGCTGGCGAAGGAGCTCGGCTACGACGCGGGCTTCTCCAAAGGCACCGAACCGCAGCACCTGGCGACGTTCATCGTGCGCGAGCTGGCCGCGCGCGCGGCCGCGCCCGCCTGATGCTCAGCGAGCTGACGGCCGCCAACGAGCGCCTGGCGCTGGTCGGCCTGGCGAAGAACACGGGGAAGACGGTGGCGCTCGGCGTGCTGCTGCGCGAGCTGCAGGCCCAGGGCCGGCGCGTGGGCGTCACCTCGGTGGGGCGCGATGGCGAGGAGCGCGACGCGATCGACGCGCGCATCGAGAAGCCGCGGGTGACGCTGCCCGCCGGAAGCCTCGTGGCGACCACCGACAGCCTGCTGCGCGCGAGCGGCCTCGCACACGAGCTGCTGGAGCAGACCGGCGTGCGCACGCCGCTCGGGCGCGTGCTCGTCGCGCGCCTGAGGCAGCCCGGCGCGATCGAGGTGGCGGGGCCGAGCGCAGCGTCGGACGTGCGCGCGGTCGCCGACGCGATGCGCGCCCACGGCGCCGAGCAGGTGCTGATCGACGGCGCCGTGGACCGCCGCGCGGCGTCCTCCCCGGCGGTGGCGGACGGCCTGATCGTGGCCACCGGCGCGGTGCTCGACCGCGAGCTCGAGGACGTGGTGCAGCAGACGCTCGACGCCGTGGAGCTCGCGCGCCTGCCGCTGCTCGACGCCGCTCGGTTGGCGAGCGAGGACGTCGCGCCGGTGGAGCTCGCCCCCCGCTTCGTGCTCACCGCCGAGGGCGAGCAGATCGCCCAGCTGCTCGACGAGCACCCGGCCGCGCGCTGGCTGCGCGTGGCGGGCGCGCTGCCCGAACGCTTCCTGCGCGGCCTCTTGGCGCCGCTGCAGCACCGCCGGCGCGAGCTGGCGGTGGTCGTGGCGGACCCCACCCGCGTGTTCCTGTGGAAGCGGGGGCCCGGCTGGTACCGCCGGCAGGGCGTCAGCCTGCACGCGCTGGCGCGCACCGAGCTCGAGGCGATCACCGTCAACCCCGTGGCGCCGCGGTCGCACCGCTTCGACTCCGCCGAGCTGCGCGCGCGCCTGGGCGAGAGCGTCGCCGACGTGCCGATCTTCGACGTGCTGCACGCCGACTACGGGACCCGCGCCGGCTCGCTGCAAACATGATTTTCAGCTCGGCGTCTCTCACTGTGCGCAGCCGGTGGGAGACACGACGGGCATGCGCCGCACCCGGCGTGCAGGCGGGCGCCGCGAAGGCGCTTGGGGAGGAGAACTGCGTGATTTCATACCGCCGATGCGCGGTGTGGGAATCACGCTCGCCGTGGGGTTCACGGCAATGGCGCTGGCGGTCGGTCTCTCGCTGCTGCGCTCGCCGGCGACCCTCACGCGCACCAACGGGGTCGCCGACGATACGCAAACGGCGGTCGCCGCCACATCCGAAAGCGCCGTCTACTGCCAGCCCAACGAAGAGCTCCCGGCGCACACGTCCGCGATCCGCATCTCGCTGGTCGCCTCCATCGGCCCGCGGACGAGGCTCTACGTGCTGTCCGCCGGACACGTCCTCACCAGCGGTGAACAGGGCGCGGGCTGGACCGGCAGCGCGCTGGCGGTGCCGGTTCGCCAGCTGGCGCGCGCCGTGCCCGCCGCCACGGTCTGCGTCGCGTTTCGCCTGCGCGACGGGATGCTGTTCCTGCTCGGCGAAGACACCCCGCCGGATCGCGCCGCGCGCGAAGGGCGCTTCGCCCTGCCGGGCAGGATGCGCGTCGAATTCGTGAGTCCGGGCACGCGCACGTGGGCGTCGATGATCCCCGCGATCGTCCGCAGCATCGGGCTGAGCCACGACGGCGACGGTGGGCTGATCGTGCTCGTCGTGCTCACGCTGCTCGCGCTGCTGGTCGGGCTCACGACGAGACTCCTGCTCACGGACCTGCCGTGAGCGGAGGTCTCCGCGCCGCTTGGATCTGCGCGCTGGTCGCCGTCTGCAACGCGGCGTGCTGGTCGATCCTGACCTACGCCTTCCAGGCTCCCGACGAGCCCGACCACTACGCGTACGTGAAGCAGCTGGCGGAAACCGCCAGCTTGCCGAGCAACGGGCTGGAACAGCTCTCGGGCGAAGAGGAACTGGCCCTCGAAGGGCTGCGCTACCGAGACGTTCGCGAGCTGCCCGAGGACCCGGCGATCACCTCCTCGCCCGAGGCGCGCGAACTGCACCGGGATCTGCGGCTGGCTGCGCAGGAGCACGACACGGGCAGCGCCAGCGCCGGGGTCGCGCAGTCCGAGCCGCCGCTGTACTACGCGATCGAGGCCATCCCGTACACGCTCGCAAGCGGCGACTCGATGCTCGGCCGTCTGCAGCTGATGCGGCTGACGTCCGCGCTGCTGGCGGGTGTCACGGCGATGTTCGTGTTCTTGTTCGCGCGCGAGGCGCTGCCCGGCGGTCCGCCGCGGGTGTGGTGCGCGGCCGGCCTGGCGGTGGCGCTTGTGCCGCTGCTCGGCTTCATGTCCGGGGCGGTCAACCCCGACGCGCTGCTGTATGCGGTCTCGGCAGCGGTGTTCTACTTCCTCGCGCGCGCGTTTCGCCGCGGTTTCGACAGGCGCGGCGCGCTGACGATCGGCGCGCTCGTCGCCGTGGGCCTCCTCACGAAGCTCAACTTCATCGGTCTCGTCCCGGGCGTCTTCCTGGGCTTGGTCGTGCTCACGGTGCGCGCGGCGCGGGCGCGCGGGCGCACCGCCTACCGGCTGCTCGCGCTCGCGCTCGGCGTGGCGCTCAGCCCGGTCGCGGCGTACGCCGCCGTCAATGCGCTGTCCGACCACCCGCCGTTCGGCATCGTTTCGGCCGCGGTGCAAACGCTGCACGGCTCGGTGCTCTCGGAGCTCAACTACATCTGGCAGCTGTACCTTCCGCACATACCGGGAACGGTCAATGACTTCCCCGGCATCTCGATGTTGCGGGAGGTGTGGTTCCGCGGCTACGTCGGCCTGTACGGCTGGTTCGACACGACGTTTCCCGGCTGGGTGTACACCCTTGCGCTGCTCCCCGCCACCGCGATCGCCGTGCTGTGCGCACGCGAGCTGCTGCGCGAGCGCCTGGCGCTGCGGCGCCGCGCCGGCGAGCTCGCCACCTACGCGGCCGTTGCGGTCGGGCTGCTCGGCCTGATCGGCGCCGACTCCTACCACGAATTTCCCATGTTCGACGCCTCCTACGCCCAGGTGCGCTACCTGCTGCCGCTGCTGGCGCTGTTCGGCGCGGCGCTCGCGCTCGCCGTCCGCGGCGCCGGCCGGCGCTTCGGCCCGGTCGCCGGCGCGGCGCTGGTGGTCTTGTTCCTGGCCCACGACGTTTTCAGCCAGCTGCTGGTGGTCGGGCGCTACTACGGGTAGGGGGTCGGAAACGCGGCGTAGGCGCTCGGTCGCGTCGCCCCACGCGCCGGCCGGCCGTCGTTGACAGCGTCGAGGGCCTTCGTTAACAGTGGTCGCCCCGATCCGCCAACGCAGGCGTTTCGCCCGCTGCCGAGCATGAGCCCTGACCTGACCGTCCCAACCAAGCCCTTCCCTGCGCCGCTCGACGGCGTCGAGGGCTTACCCGCGGGCGACGAGGCGACCGTCGTCTCAGTGGTCATCCCGTGCCTGAACGAGGCGGAGAACATCCGCCAGTGCGTTGTCTCCGCGTGGCGCGCGCTCGAGCGCGCGGGCCTGCGCGGCGAGGTGATCGTCGCCGACAACGGCTCCGAAGACGGCAGCGCCGAGCTGGCCGCCGCCGCCGGCGCCAGCGTCGTGCAGGAGCAGCGCCGCGGCTACGGCAGCGCCTACATCGCCGGGTTCGCCGCCGCGCGCGGCACCTACATCCTGATGGCCGACGCCGACCTGACCTACGACTTCGAGGAGATCCCGCGGTTCGTGCGCACGCTCGAGGACGGCGCCGACATGGTGATCGGCGACCGCATGGAGAACATCCATCCCGGCGCGATGCCTTGGCACCACCGCTACATCGGCAACCCGCTGCTGTCCGGACTGCTCAACCTGCTGTTCCACACCGGCGTGCGCGACGCGCACTGCGGCATGCGCGCGTTCCGGCGCGACCGGCTGGAGACGCTGCAGCTGCGCACGCGCGGCATGGAGTTCGCCTCGGAGATGGTCGTGCGCGCGGCCAAGGAGCGGCTCGACATCCGGGAGATCGCGATCGAGTACCGGCCGCGCGGCGGCGAATCCAAGCTGTCGAGCTTCCGCGACGGCTGGCGGCATCTGCGCTTCCTGCTGCTGCACTCCCCCAACCACCTGTTCATCCTGCCGGGCGTGTTGATGGCCGCGCTCGGCGGCCTGATCTCGCTGACCGTGCTGGCGCACCTGCCGGTGCTCGAACGCCAGTGGGACCTGCATACGCTGATCGGCGGCTCGCTGCTGTTGATCGTGGGCGCCCAGCTGGTCGGGCTCGGCCTGTGCGCGCACGCCTACGCGACTTACTTCATGGGCGAGCGCGACGCGTGGTTCGATCGTGCGCGCGCGCGGCTGCGCCTCGAGCACGGCCTGATGCTGGGGAGCGCGGTCGCGCTCGCGGGTCTGGCGATGCTGGTCGTGATCGTGTGCGACTGGATCGCGCGCGGCTTCGGCAGCCTCTCGCAGGAGAGCTTGGCGATCTTCGCCGCGACCGTGCTCGTGCTCGGCATCCAGATCGTCTTCAGCTCGTTCCTGCTCAGCATCCTCGGCCTGCGCCGCGAGTGATGCGCCGCGTCCGGGTCGCGTTCGCGGCGGGTGTGGCGGCGCTGGCGCTCGCTCTAGGGCTGACGCTGTCGGGCTCGCCGGCGAGTGTCGCGCGCACGACCGAGCCGCGGGGGGTGGAAGAAGAACCGATCGCCAGCACCGAACAGGGTCAGACCTACTGCCAGGGGCACGAAGTGCTGCCGGCGGGCGTGACGGCGATCCGCGTGTGGCTGTTCGCCGCCGCGGGACCGGCGCTGCGCCTGACGGTCTCCGCCGGCGGACGGCTGCTCGCGAGCGGGCGCCTGGGCTCGCACTGGCTCGGCGGATCGGCCACGATTCCGGTCAAGCCGCTGTCGCGGGCGGTCTCCGGCGCGACGCTGTGCGTCTCCTTTCGGCTGGCCGACGAAACGGTGATCGTGCAGGGCAGCCCAGCGCCCGCCGCGCTCGCGGCATACGGCGGCGGCATACGGCTGCACGGGCGCATGTGGGTCGAAGACCTGCGTCCCGGCCACAGCTCGTGGGCGTCGCTGATCCCCGCGGTCGTGTGCGCGATGGGCCTCGGCCGCGCCCAGCCCGGCGCATGGGTCGCGCTGCTCGTGCTCGCGCTGATGGCGAGCGTCGCCGCGCTCGCCGCGCTCGCCGTCCTGCGGGGCCTGCGGTGAACGTGCTCGACCGGGCGCCGGCCAGCAGCGGCACGCGCCCCAAGCGGCGCTTGCTGGCGACGGCGCCGGCCAGCGTGCGGCGCGTGCGCGTCCCGCGGCTGGCGGCGATCTGCGCGCTTGTCGCGACCTTGAACGCCGTGTGCTGGTCGCTGATCACACCCGCCTTCCAGGTGCCCGACGAGCCCGACCACTTCGCGTATGTCAAGCAGCTCGCGGAAACGGGCCGGCTGCCGACCTCGGACGCGACCCAGCTCTCCCAGGAAGAGAACATCACGTTGAACGCGCTTCACCAGTCGATCGTGCGCCTGCGCCCGCAGCGGCATGCGATCGCCAGCCGCTCCGAACAGCGAGCGCTCGAACACACCCTGGCCGCCACGCCGCATGAAAGCGGCAGCCCGAGCGCCGGCCTGGCCGCCTCGCAGCCGCCCCTGTACTACGCGCTGGAGGCGATCCCCTACAGCATCGGCAGTGCCGGCAACGTGCTCGACCGTCTGCAGCTGATGCGTCTGTTCTCGGCGCTGTTCGCCGGCCTGACGGCGCTGTTCGCGTTCCTGTTCGTGCGCGAGGCGCTGCCGCGGGCACCGTGGGCGTGGACGGTCGGGGGGCTGTCGGTCGCGCTCGCGCCGCTGCTCGGCTTCATGTCCGGCGCGGTGAACCCCGATGCGCTGATGTTCGCCGTCTCGGCGGCGGCCTTCTATTGCCTGGCGCGCGCGTTTCGGCGCGGGCTCGACGCGCACACGGCGCTCGCGATCGGCGCGGTGGCGGCGCTGGGGCTGGCGAGCAAGCTGAACTTCATCGGCCTGCTTCCCGGCATCCTCGCGGGCCTGGCGATCCTGTCCGTACGGGCCGCCCGCAGGCGCGGGCGGGCGGCGGCGTGGCGCATGTTCGCGCTCGGGCTCGCCGTGGCGATCAGCCCGGGGGTGGCGTACGCGGCGCACAACGTGCTCGCCGGCCAGGCGCTCCTGGGGAATACCGCCGCGCACGGAGCGGCCCAGGTGAGCGGATCGCTGCTCGCGGAGTTGAACTACATCTGGCAGCTGTACCTGCCGCTCCTGCCCGGCATGACCGACGACTTCCCCGGGCTGTTCCCGCTGCGGCAGATCTGGTTCGACGGGTACGTCGGGCTGTATGGCTGGCTCGACACGCCGATGCCGGCGTGGCTCGACACGCTCGCGCTGGTCCCCGCAGCGGCGCTCGCGCTGCTCTGCGGCCGCTCGCTGTACACGGCGCGCGCGGCCGTGCGCGCCCGCGCGCTCGAGCTCGCCACGTATGCGCTGATGGCGCTCGGCCTGCTGGCGTTGATCGGCGTCGCCTCCTTCCACGCGTTCCCGGCGGAGGACGCCGAATTCGGCCAGGTGCGCTACCTGCTGCCGCTGCTGGCGCTGCTCGGCGCCGTGCTGGCGTTGGCCGCGCGGGGCGCGGGCCGCCGCTGGGGACCGGCTGTGGGGGCGCTGATCATCGTGCTGTTCCTCGCGCACGACGTGTTCAGCCAGCTGCAGGAGATCGCGCGCTACTACGGCTGAGCGCGCACGCGGCGGCGCACCGGCGGCGGCCAGCACGGACCGCGGCCGTGGCGAGCGCGCCTACTTGGCGCTGGCGAAGTAGTCGGCGTTGATCTGCGTGTACTTCTGCCACTCCTCGGGAAGCTGGTCCTCGGCGAAGCACGCGTCCACGGGGCAGGCCTCGACGCACGCGTCGCAGTCGATGCACTCCTCGGGGTCGATGTAGAGCATCTCGGCCGCGTCGTATCCGGGCTCGTCGGGCGTCGGGTGGATGCAGTCCACCGGGCACACCTCGACACAGGAGTTGTCCTTGGTGCCGATGCAGGGCTCGGCGATTACGTAGGCCATTCGCTTCCTTCTGTGGGTCGCTTGACAAGGTCTCTGATCGCGGGACGCATATTCTACGATGCATGCTGCTGCTCACGGGCGCGACCGGCGTCGTCGGCTCCGCGTTGTTGCCGCGACTGCTCGGCGAACGGGCGAGCGTGCGCTGCCTGGTGCGCGACCCCAGGCGGCTGGGCGCGCAGCGCGTGCGGGTGCAGATCGCGCTCGGCGACCTCACCGACCCGCCGTCGTTTCGCAACGCGCTGCGCGGCGTGCACACCGTGGTGCATCTGGCGGCCTCGATGCGTGACCAGCCGGGCGGGTCGATCGAGGAGCTGAACGGCATCGCCACCTGGCGCATGGTGGAGGCCGCGGAGCGCCGTGGGGTCGAGCGCTTCGTGTTCTTTTCGGCGCTCGGCGCCTCCACCCACCACCGCGCGCGCCTGCTGCGCGCGAAGGCGCTGGCGGAGCGGGCGGTGCGGGAGGCGAGCGTGCGTGCGATCGTGTTCGCACCCTCGATCGTGTACGCCCCGGGCGACGCGTGGCTGACGCTGCTCGAACGCCTGGCGCTGGCGCCCGTGATGCCGGTGTCCGGCAGCGGCCGCGCGGTCTTCCAGCCGATGTGGGCAGACGACGTCGCGGCATGCGTGATCGCTGCCCTGCGCGCTGGCGAGGACGCCCGCGAGCGCTATGAGCTGGCCGGCCCGGAGACGCTCAGCCACGAGCAGATCGTGCGCACGCTGCTGCGCGCGCACGGTCGCCGGCGAGCGCTCGTGCACGTGCCGACGCCGTTCGTCGCGCGCGCGCTGAAGGCCCTCGGGCGCATCGCCGGCCCGGGCGCGTTCGCGACCTGGGACGAGGCGGAGCTGATGGAGACCTCGATGATCAGCGCCCGCGGCGCAGCGGACGCCGAGGCGCTCGGCGTCCGCCCGCAGCGCATGGCGGCGGTGCTCGGCAGCAGCTGAGCGACGACTCGCGGCGCCTTTCCTGCGAGGATATGGCCCTGCCCACAAGGCAGCTCCCGTCGTCAAGCATCGAGCCAGAAAGCGAGTGCCATGAGCGCGGTTCAGACAGCACCTGAGGTCCAGTCGGGCCTCGAAGGAGTCGTTGCCTTTGCAACGGAGATAGCGGAGCCCGACAAAGAGGGTGGCGCGCTGCGCTACCGCGGCGTCGACATCGAGGAACTGGTGGGCGCCGTCCCCTACGAGCAGGTGTGGGGCCTGCTGGTCGACGGCCACTTCAAGCCCGGCCTGCCACCGGCCGAACCGCACGCGCTGACCGTCCGCTCGGGCGACCACCGCGTCGACGTGCAGTCCGCCCTGGCGATGCTCGCGCCCGAGTGGGGCTTCGGGCAGCTGATCGACATCACCGACGAGGAGGCGCGCGACAACCTCGCGCGGGCGTCCGTGATGGCGCTGTCGTTCGTCGCGCAGTCGGCGCGCGGAGCCGGCCAGCCGCCGGTGCCGCAGTCGGAGATCGACGAGGGCAAGACGATCCCCGAGCGCTTCATGATCCGCTGGCGCGGCGAGGCCAACCCAGACCACGTGAAGGCGATCGACGCCTACTGGGTCTCGGCCGCCGAGCACGGGATGAACGCCTCCACGTTCACGGCGCGCGTCGTCGCCTCGACCGGCGCCGACGTCGCCGCGGCGCTGTCCGCCGCGGTGGGCGCGCTGTCGGGGCCGCTGCACGGCGGCGCTCCCTCCCGCGTGCTGAAGATGCTGGAAGGAGTGGAACAGAGCGGCAACGCCGAGCAGTGGGTGTCGGACGCGCTCGACCGCGGCGAGCGGCTGATGGGCTTCGGCCACCGCATCTACCGCGCCGAAGACCCGCGCGCGCGGGTGCTGCGGCGCACCTGCCGCGAACTGGGCTCGCCGCGCTTTGAGGTCGCGGAGGCGCTCGAGAAGGCGGCGCTCGCGGAGCTTCACGCGCGCAGGCCCGACCGCGTGCTGGCGACCAACGTCGAGTTCTGGTCGGCTGTGGTCCTCGACCTCGCGGAAGTGCCGCCGGACCTGTTCACGCCGATGTTCACATGCGCACGCGTGGCGGGCTGGTCGGCGCACATCCTCGAGCAGAAGCGCGAGGCCAAGCTGATCCGCCCGACGGCGAAGTACGTCGGCGAGCCGCCGCGGGCGGCAGCGGCGGTGCGCTAGCGGCTACGAGCCGTTCGCCGCGGCCTGGCGAGCCGCGCCGCGTTCGAGTCCGCACACCGCGGGGGCGAGACCCCGAACGGCGTCTCGCCCCCGCGACTTCAGTCGCGACCTCGATACCTCAAACGTCGCTCTAGTTGATCAGTTCCGTTTGCCTCGAGGTTTCGATTGTGATTTCTCGCCATTCGATGGTGGTCTCCGAGAAGGAGCCTTTGTTGAGGTTCGATTCCAGGCCCGCTGCCACGTTTTCGCCACTGTCGTTTTCGAACGTCGTGATTTCCTGCGCACCGGAGGGCGCGTGGATGACGATCCCGAATTTGGTCTTGCTTAACCCGTAGATCTCGCCCAGCAGGTTCCCCTTGAATTCGATCGTCGCCAGCGACGTGCATTTGATCGCGAGCGGTTTCACTAAGAGCCACAGCAGCCGCTCGTCGGTGTTTA
>DATJRV010000100.1:0-1118 GCA_035504435.1 Solirubrobacteraceae bacterium | reverse complement strand
GGTCCCCGACCCGCCAGCCAGCCGGCGGCGACGAGGGCCGGCACCGCGACGCCGGGGACGAACCACGTCCAGTCGATCAGCGAGGAGACGCCGAACGTGACGACCACCGCGAGCAGCGTGAGCAGTCCAGTCCGTTCCTCGGCATGGCGGCCACGCCCATCCTCGGGCGCCACGGCCAGCGTGCGCCGGCAGGCGCGCGCCCACGCGACGAACAGCGCGAGCGTGAGCGCGACTCCGATCAAACCAAAGTCGGCGAACGTCTCGATCAGGTAGCTGTGTGCATGGGCCACCTGCAAGGGGTTCGTCGTATAGCGCGTGCGCGCCGTGTCGAAGCCGCCCGCGCCGACGCCGGCGAGCAGCGCGTGCTCGCCGACCTTGAGGCCCTCGCGCCAGTACAGCCCTCGGCTGTTGCCGAGCTGGCCCAGCCGGCCCGCGGTGTCGCCGACGCCGGTGGCCTTGGCACTGGTGAGCGTGTGCCATGCGTGCGAGACCTCGCCGGTCAATCCGCGCGACGAGGCGGCGGCGCCGGCGATCACCGCGAATGGAACCAGCGCGACGAGCACCACCAGCGCGGTTCCGATGCGGTGCCTGAGTCGCGCGCTCACGCGGATTCGATCCATCCCCAGCATCGCGGCCAGACCGGCGAGTGCGCTCAGGATCACGACGATCAGCAGCACGAGACCGAAGTCGTGTCCGGCCGTGGTCCGGGCCGTCAAGGCCTGGTTGTCGTGCGTGATCGCGTGGTGTGCGAGCGCCCACACCGTCGCGATCGCCCCTCCGGCGGCGCCGAGCACGAGCACCAGGACCGCCCGCAGCCGTAACGGCACGAGCGCGAACCAGCAGCCCAGTCCGACGAGTGCGGCGAGCAGCGCACCGCGCGAGTAGGAGAGCATCAGAGCGGTGGTGAGGATCGCTATGGCGGGCACGGTGAGCGCCCGGAGCACGCGCCCGGAGACGGGCCGCGCGCCGGCCCACAAGCACACCGGGAGCCCCATCGCCGCCATCAGCCCGGTGGCGTTCCAGTAGTCAAACGGCGTCCGGAGCCGGCCGAAGGGATCGGCGGCGTCGAGCGAGGCGGGGAACACCTTGGTCAGCAGCGCATAGCCACACGCCACGAC
>DATJRV010000099.1:0-68683 GCA_035504435.1 Solirubrobacteraceae bacterium | reverse complement strand
GGTCTCCGACAGCTCCAGCAGCTGCAGCTCGGTCAAGCCCTTGTGCAAGCGCGAGGACAGCGTGCCGCCCGCGGCCGCCGTGATGATGTGGTCGGGCGCGTGCCAGTCGAGCTGCTCCACGATCTCGAACGCCGCCGTCTTCGCGCCCTCCGCGTAGAACGGACGCAGCGTGATGTTCGCGAACTCCATGCCCGTCTGCAGCGCCAGTTCGCGGCAGCGCCCGTTCGCTTCGTCGTAGTTGCCCTCCACCTGGCACACCTTCGCGCCGAGCGCCATGCACGCGCGCGCCTTCGTGTCCTCCAGGCGGTTGGGGTAGAACACATACGCCGCCACGCCCGCCTTCGCCGCCAGCGACGCCACCGCCGTGCCCACGTTGCCCGTGGACACGCAGCCGATCTCCTGCTTGCCCTTCTCCAGCAGCCGCGCCACCGACATCGACACCACGCGGTCCTTGTAGGAGAAGCTCGGCCGGTTGCTCGCGTCGTCCTTCAAATACAGGTTCGCGATCCCCAGCTCCGCACCCAGCCGGTCGGCCGCGATCAGCGGCGTGTAGCCCGCGTGCTGGCCCACCCGCGCCTGCGCGGAGGCGTCCACGATCGGCAGCAGCTCCTCGAAATGCCAGATGTTCTGCGGGCGCTCAGCCGTGGGCACGTCGCTGAAGTGCCGCGCCGCCAGCTCGTAGTCGTAGACCACGTCCAGCCCCTTGCCGCAGTCCGGGCAGGCAAACACCTCCTGCTCGAGTGGGTAGTGGTGATCGCAGCGATGGCAGGCAAGCTCGACCGCGCACGAGCGCGTCCGCTGCCTGATAGGGCTCTGTGCCGTCGTCGTGCTCATGCGGCGACCTCACACGATACGCCTGGCCAAGGCGTTTGTGTGGCGTGCTCGTCATGGCCCAGCTCCATCCACAGCTCCTCCGCCATGTGCGGGGCAAACGGCCCCAGCGCCTGGGCGAGCACGCCCAGGGCGTCGATCAGCGCGTTCAGGTCCTCGCCGCGCAGCTGCGGCTCGCGGGCGCGCACACGCTTCTCGTAGTCCTTGATGCGGTCGAACAGGCGCATCACGTTGCGCACCGCGCTGTGCATCTCCAGCTCCTCCATGTCCTGCGTCAGCCGGCTCACCCCTGCCTCACACCACTGGGCGAGTTTCACCCGCAGGTGCTCGGTCATGTCTCTCGCCGGCTGCCCATCCGCGTCAGCGGCCGGCTGCCCGCCGTCGGCCTGCGCCGCCGCCAGCGCGAGCATCGCGTGCGTGTGCTCCCACACCTGCGTGAGGAAGCGGTGGCAGCGCAGCACCGCCGAGTCGCTCCAGTTGAGCGACTTCTGCGGACGCGCCGCATACAACACGGCCAACCTGACGGTGTCCGCGCCGTAGCGCGCGACCAGCTCGTCCGGGTCCACCACATTGCCCAGATGCTTGCTCATCTTGCGCCCATCCGCTGTCACCATCTCGTGAAACAGGCAGCCCGCAAACGGCTCGCCGTCGGCCAGGAACGACAGCGGCCCGAGGTCGCGCAGCGCCTTCGTCACCGTCCGCTGGTCGAACACGAAGTTGCCGCTGTCAGAGCCCGCCACCACCCGCTCGCACGGCAGCCAATGGCGCAGGTCGGGCAGCGCGAAGATCTCCTCCAGCGCCTCCTCGCGCACGTCCGCCGGCACGCACACGGGGACCCAGAGCCACAGCGCGTCGAAGTGGCAATCGAGTGTGTCGGTCTCCCGGCGCGCCGCACCGCCACAGCGCGGACAGCTCATATTAATAAAATCCTCATCCTCGGCCAGCGGATTGCCCGCCCCCGTCGGCACCAGGTCCAGCGGCAGCAACACCGGCAGCTCCGAGCTCTCAAGCGGCACCGTGCCGCAGCTCTCGCAGTACACGATCGGGATCGGCGTGCCCCACGAGCGCTGGCGCGAGATCACCCAGTCAAACGCCTTGTAGCGCACCGCCGGGCGCGCGTTCGCGGGCGACTCGCCGGGCTCCGTCCGCTCGTCGAGCGCCAGCCCCATCCGGCGCGCGATCACCTCATCGGTGCGATCCGCAGCGGGCACGCCAAGCACCACCGTGGCGCCGAAGCGCGCGTCCACCAGCGGCGAGATCAGCAGCGGCAACGGCTCGCCGCCCGCCCACGCGAGCGTGCGGTGCGTGTCGATCACCGGGATCGTCTCCGCCTCGCGCGCGCTGCGCTCCCAGCCGCCCGAGCGCAACGTCTCCAGCTGCTCCAGCACCAGCGGATCCGCCGCCCACGCCTCCGCGTCCGGGTGGCGCGCCGACATCAGCACGAAGCGCGCGCCAGCCAGCGCGTCGGCGTGGGGGGTGAACACCGCGAGCGGCTCGCCGCCCGCCGGCGCCGCGGGCTCGCGCATCTCCAGCTCGACCCCATCCACCCGGCCGAGCACATACTGCTGGGAGGCCAGCGCCACCTCATCCCACAGCCCGCTCGCCGCGCGCTCGGACAGGCGGCGGTCGTTCTCCTCCAGGTAGCGGCTGATGCGCAGGTACCACTGCGGCAGCTCGATCAGGCGCACCGGGTTGTGGCAGCGCCAGCACGTGCCGCCGGCCTCCACCTGGATCGACGCCAGCGTCGTCTGGCAGTGCTCGCACCAGTCCACGTTGCCCGTGCCCTGGTAGATCAGCCCCGCGTCCAGCAGCCGCAAGAACAGCCACTGCGACCAGCGGTACATCACCGGGTCGGAGCTCATGAACGCGCGCTCCCAGTCAAACGAGAAGCCCAGCCGCTGCAGCTGGCCCCGCATGTGCGCCGCGCAGCGGTTCACCCACGCGTTCGGCGACTCGCCGCCCGCGATCGCGCCGAGCTCCGCCGGCAGGCCGAACGCGTCGAAGCCGAACGCGAACAGCACGTCGTCCCCCCGCGCCCGGCGAAAGCGCGCGTACGCGTCGCCAATCGAGTAGCTGCGCACGTGGCCGATGTGCACGTTGCCCGACGTGAACGGCGCCGACGGCTTGATGTACAGGTGCGTTCGCTGCCCGTCCGGCGATGGCGTGCGGAACGCGTCGCGCTCGCGCCACGCCGCCTGGCGGCGCGCCTCGATCGCGTGCGGGTGATAGCGGTGCTCGGCGTTCTGCTCCATCTTCAAGCGAGGATATCCGAGGGCATCAGGCCCAGTGTGGCCCATTGCTATGCTCAGCATCCCTTGACGAGCACGTCCGTGACGACTGCAAAGATGCCGCGATGGAGATAGAGATCGGACGCGGCAAGAAGGGTCGGCGCGCCTACGGCTTCGACGACATCGCGATCGTGCCATCCCGGCGCACGCGCGACCCCGACGACATCGACATCTCGTGGAAGCTCGGCCCCTACCAGTTCGAGCTGCCGCTGCTCGCATCCGCCATGGACGGCGTCGTCTCGCCCGAGACCGCCGGCATCATCGGCCGCCTGGGCGGCCTCGCGGTGCTCAACCTCGAGGGCATCTTCACGCGCTACGAGGACGCCGACGAGCAGCTCGAGGAGATCGCCTCGCTGCCGAAGGACGTCGCCACGCGCAGGATGCAGGACATCTACCGCGAGCCCGTCAAACCAGAGCTGATCGCCCAGCGAATCAGGGAGATCAAGGACGAGAAGGTCGTCGTCGCCGCCTCGCTCACCCCGCAGCGCGTGCGCGACTACTACGAGATCGCCATGGACGCCGGCCTCGACGTGCTGATCATCCAGGGCACCGTCGTCTCCGGCGAACACGTCTCCACCGTCTCCGAGCCGCTCAACCTCAAGGAGTTCATCCCCAGCCTCGACGTGCCCGTCGTCGTCGGCGGCTGCGCCTCCTACCACACGGGGCTGCACCTCATGCGCACCGGCGCCGCCGGCGTGCTCGTCGGCGTCGGCCCCGGCGCCGCCTGCACCACGCGCGGCGTGCTCGGCATCGGCGTGCCGCAGGCCACCGCCATCGCCGACGTCGCCCACGCGCGCTCCACGCACATGCTCGAGACCGGCGAGTACTGCCAGGTGATCGCCGACGGCGGCATGCGCAACGGCGGCGACGTCTCCAAGGCGATCGCGCTCGGCGCCGACGCCGTCATGATCGGCTCGCCGCTCGCCCGCGCCTACGAAGCGCCCGGGCGCGGCTTTCACTGGGGCATGGCCACCTTCCACCCCACGCTGCCGCGCGGCGCGCGCGTCGCCACCGCGCAGAACGGCACGCTCGAGGAGATCCTCGTCGGCCCCGCGCGCGAGAACGACGGCACCTTCAACCTGTTCGGCGGCCTGCGCACCTCCATGGCCACCTGCGGGCACAAGGACCTCGCCGAGTTCAACCGCGCCGAGGTCGTCGTCGCGCCCGCGCTGCAAACCGAGGGCAAGGCGCTCCAGCGCGACCAGCAGGTCGGCATGGGCGCGACCAACGGGAAGGTTGCAGCGCTCGTAGATGACTGACGCTCCCGCCGCCACGGCCATCGCGCCGGCCGAGGCATCGTCCACGCAGGGAGAGCAGTCAGCGAGCACGCCCGCGGCGGTCGAAGAGGTCGTCGTGCTGGACTATGGGGGGCAGTACTCACAGCTGATCGCCCGGCGCATCCGCGACTGCGGCGTGTTCAGCGAGCTGTTGCCCCACCACGTGCCGCTGGAGCAGATCGCAGCGCGCCGGCCGCGCGGGATCATCCTCTCCGGGGGGCCCGCGTCGGTGTACGCCGAGGGGGCGCCCGCGCTCGATCTCGGCCTGCTCGAGCTCGGCGTGCCCGTGATGGGCATCTGCTACGGCATGCAGCTGCTCGTGCACACGCTCGGCGGGCGCGTCGAGCAGGCGGAGGTGGGGGAGTTCGGCCGCTCCGACCTGCACGTGTCGGACCCCGGCACGCTGCTGCGCGGCATGCCACACGAGCAGACCTGCTGGATGTCCCACCGCGACACCGTGTTCGCGCCGCCGCCCGGCTTCACCGCGCTCGCGTCCTCCAGCGCCTCGCCCGTGGCCGCCGTCGAGGACACCGCGCGCGGCATCTACGGCATCCAGTTTCACCCCGAGGTCGTGCACACCCCCTACGGGGAGGCGATCCTCACGCGCTTCCTCGATGAGGTGTGCGGCTGCGAGCGCAGCTGGTCGGCGGCGTCGATCGTCGAGGAGCAGATCGCCCGCATCCGCGCGCAGGTGGGGGAGGGCAGCGTGATCTGCGGGCTCTCCGGCGGCGTCGACTCCTCGGTGGCCGCGCTGCTCGTGCACCGCGCGGTCGGCGCGCAGCTCACGTGCGTGTTCGTCGACCACGGCCTGATGCGCAAAGAAGAGGGCGAGCAGGTCGTGCGCACCTTCCGCGACACCTTCAAAGTGCCGCTCGTCGCCGTCGACGCGCAGGAGCGCTTCCTGCAGAAGCTCAAGGGCGTCACCGACCCCGAGGCCAAGCGCAAGGCGATCGGCGCCGAGTTCATCAGGGTCTTCGAGGAGGAGGCCACCAAGCTCGCCGCATCCTCCCCCGAGGGGAGTGGGGCCGACGCCGCGCGCTTCCTCGTGCAGGGCACGCTCTACTCCGACGTCATCGAGTCCGGCGGCGGCACGGGGGCGGCGAAGATCAAGTCCCACCACAACGTCGGCGGGCTGCCCGAGGACCTGCGGTTCGAGCTCGTCGAGCCGCTGCGCGCGCTGTTCAAGGACGAGGTGCGCGCCGTCGGCGCCGAGCTCGGGCTGCCCGAGCGCCTCGTCTGGCGCCAGCCGTTCCCCGGCCCCGGCCTCGCCATCCGCATCGTCGGCGGCGAAGCCACCAAGGAGCGCCTCGACCTGCTGCGCGAGGCCGACCACATCCTGCAGGAGGAGATTCGCGCCGCCGGCCTCTACCGCGAGCTGTGGCAGTCCTTCTGCGTGCTCCCCGACGTGCGCACCGTCGGCGTGCAGGGAGACGAGCGCACCTACGGCCACGTCGTCGTCATCCGCGCCGTCACCAGCGACGACGCCATGACCGCCGACTGGGCGCGCCTGCCATACGAGCTGCTGGAGCAGATCGCCTCGCGCATGATGGGCGAGCTGCGCGAGGTCAACCGGGTGGTGCTGGACATCACGTCGAAGCCGCCGGGCACGATCGAGTGGGAGTAGCGGGGGCGGGGATCACCCGGCGCCTTGCTCTATGATGTCCGCCTTGCCGCGCGGTCCTCGCGTGGCTCTTTCACGTCATGGCACCCTCCACCAAGACCTTCGTAGCGAAGCCCACCGACCGTGAGCGCAACTGGCTGCTCGTGGACGCCAACGGCAAGACGCTCGGGCGGCTGGCGACGCAGATCGCCGACGTCCTGCGCGGCAAGCGCAAGCCCGAGTACACGCCGCACATCGACACCGGCGACTTTGTCGTGGTGGTCAACGCGGAGAAGGTGCACGTCAGCGGCAACAAGCGCCAGGACAAGCGCTACTACCGGCACTCCGGCTACCCCGGCGGGCTGCGCTCGCGCACGTTCGAGGAGATGCTCGCCCGGCGCCCCGAGGAGATCCTGCGCCTCGCCGTCAAAGGCATGATGCCCCGCAACCGGCTCGCGCGCAAGCAGCTCACCAAGCTGAAGATCTACGCCGGGCCCGAGCATCCGCACGTCGCGCAGAAGCCCGAGCCGCTGGAGATAGACGCCTGATGGCAGACGACGAGCAGCAGCCCGCGACGCCCCCCGAGGAGGAGCCGGTGGCGCAGGCCCCCGAGGAGCCCGTGGCCGAGGCTGAGCAGGCGCCCGAGGCCGCCGAGGCCGCCGCGCCGCAGGCCGCCGAGGAGCCGGTGGCGGAGGCCGAGGAGGAGGTCGAGTACGAGGAAGAGGAGGAGCCCGCTCCGCGCGAGAAGCCGGCGGTGCCCGGCGCGCACCTGGAAGTGGACATCGTGCCCGAAGGCGTCGACCCGCTCGCCCGCGAGCAGGGCTACGAGGACGTGTACGCGATCGACCCCTACGCGCTCGAGGAGGAAGAGGAGGAGGCCCAGGAGGAAGAGGAGGAGGCCGAGGAGGCGTTCACACAGCCGATCTCCACGGCCGCCATCGATCTCGCTTCCGGCGCGCGCTACCGCGCGACCGGCAAGCGCAAGTCGGCGATCGCGCGGGTGACGCTGCGCCCCGGAACGGGCACCTACCTGATCAACGGGCGCGCGCTGGAGGAGCACTTCCCGCGCCTGACGCTGCAGCGCAACATCCGCCAGCCGCTGGAGACCGTCGGCTACGAGGACCGCATGGACGTGGTGGCGCGGCTGCACGGCGGCGGCATCTCCGCGCAGGCGGGCGCGCTGCGCCACGGCGTCTCGCGCGCGCTGCTCGAGGCCGACCCCAACCTGCGCGGGGAGCTCAAGCGCAGGGGCTTCCTCACGCGCGACTCGCGCACCAAGGAGCGCAAGAAGGCCGGCCTGAAGAAGGCGCGCAAGCGCCCGCAGTTCTCCAAGCGCTAGGCGCGCCGGGGCCCCAGGTCGAGCATGGCCCGCAAGCTGTTCGGGACCGACGGCGTTCGCGGCGTCGCCGGCGAGTTCCTCACCGCCGAGCTCGCGCTGGCGCTCGCCGGCGCCGCCACGCGGCACACCAAAGTGGAGCGCCCGCAGGTGTTGATCGTGCGCGACACGCGCGAGTCCGGCGAGATGCTCGAGGCCGCCCTCGCCGCCGGGGTCAGCGCCGCCGGTGGGGACGCGCTGCTGGGCGGCGTGCTGCCGACGCCCGCCGCGCCGCTGCTGATCGCCCGCTACGGCTTTCACCTCGGCGTGGTGCTGTCGGCCTCGCACAACCCCTACCGCGACAACGGCATCAAGTTCTTCGGCGGCGACGGCTACAAGCTCTCCGACGAGACCGAGCTGGCGATCGAGCGCGAGCTCGCAGCGCTCGATGCCGGCGCGGAAGACGGCCGGGGCAGCGAGGGAGGGGGGCGCGGCGGCGACGGGCGCGACGGCGGCGGGACGGCGGGGCGGGCGCCCGCGATCGGGCGGGTGCGCGCGTTGCGCGGCGCCAGCGAGGACTACCTGCGCGAGCTGCACACGCGCTTTCAGGGGCTCGACCTGCGCGACGTGGACGTGCTGCTGGACTGCGCCAACGGGGCGACCTACGAGGTCGCGCCCGAGATCTTCCGCCGCCTGGGCGCCAAGGTGTCGGTGATCGCCGACGTGCCCGACGGACGCAACATCAACGCCGGCTGTGGCTCCACCCACGTGCACGAGCTGGGCCAGCTTGTGCTCGCGGGCGGCCACGACGTGGGCTTTGCCTTCGACGGCGACGGCGACCGCGTGCTCGCGGTCGATCGCGGCGGCGCGGTGGTCGACGGCGACGAGCTGCTCGCGCTGGCGGCGCTGCACCTGCGCGAGGCCGGGCGCCTCAGCGGCGACGGGGTGGTGGTGACGGTGATGACCAACTACGGCTTTCACGCGGCGATGCACGACGCTGGCGTCGCGGTCGCCACGACCAACGTCGGCGACCGCCACGTGCTGGCGGAGCTGCGCGCCCGCGGCTGGACGCTCGGCGGCGAGCAGTCGGGGCACATCATCGACATGCGCTTCAACCGCACCGGCGACGGAATCGCCAGCGCGCTGCTCACGCTCGAGGCGCTCGGCGGGCGCGACCTGGCCGAGCGTGACGCGATGTCCAAGCTGCCCCAACGGCTGGTCAACGTGCGCGTGCGCGACCGCGGCGCGCTGGCCGACGCGCGCGCGCTCGACGCCGCCGTGGACGCGGCCGGGCGCGAGCTCGCCGGGCGCGGACGGGTGCTCGTGCGCCCGAGCGGCACCGAGCCGCTCGTGCGGGTGATGGTCGAGGCGCCCAGCGATCAGGAGGCCGAAGCGGTGTGCGCCCGCCTGGTCGGCGTCGTCGAGCGCGAGCTCGGCTAGTTGCCGACCAGCGGGCTCTGCGCGCGGCTCCAGTGCTCGGCCAGCACGCGCACCGGCAGCGTCAGCAGCTCCAGCAGCGGGGTCTGCTCCAGGCGCTCGTCGCTGAACGCCGCCTCCGTCTCGGTCACCGCGTCCACCAGCGCCGCATAGCGGTCGCGATAGCCCTCCAGCACCCGGCGCGCCTCGGCCGCCGGGAGCGTGTCGCGGAACTGCACGTGCATCAGCGTCATCCCGCACACCACGCCGCCGTCGGCCTCCGGGACGAGGATCAGGCTGCGCCCGTCGCGGCCCCCGACCGCCACCGTCACCTCCCGCTCCTGTGCCGCCCGGTGCTTGGCGCCCAGCAGGCGGTTGTCGGTTTCCACGCGCGAGGGCAGGTCGACGGCGATCCCGCCGCGGCCGACGATCTCGATCGTCGCGCCCGCCGTGACCTCGCCGCTGATGCGGTAGCGCGTGAAGCCGGTGACGTCGAGCACCGCCGCGTTCAGCTGCGAGAGCGTGCGCAGGCCGCGGTAGGACAGCGCCTCCACCGACGCGCCCGCGGCGAGCGCGCTGGCGACCAGCGGCACGCCCAGCAGCTCGTCCTCGCTGCGGGAGATCCCCACCGTGACCGTCTTCGCCTGGTGCTTGATCGCGTCGATCGGGCGCGTCAGCTCGCTGATCGCCGTGGTCAGCGCCGCCGCGAGATCCGCGACGATCGCCTCCGGCGTTCCCACCCGGCCCTGCTCGAGCTCATAGCCCTCCACCGGCAGCAGCCCGGTCGCGTAGCGCAACAGCGACGCCACGCGCACCGCGGTCGACGCCTCCAGATTCCCGTCGTAGGCCCCGGCGCGCAGGCCGGCGAAGAACCGCGTGGCCGACGTCTCGAGCGTTGGGGCCAGCGCGCGCAGCATCGCCTCGCCGGAGACCCACGCGTCGTCGGCGAGCCCTTCGATCGTCGAGCGCGCCTCGCGCAGCGGCTGGGCGTGCGCGTCGATCGCCAGCGCGGCCTCGTAGCCGAACAGGTGCCCGACCATCACCGACAGCACGAACGCCAGCTCGGGCTCGACGGTGGGGACCGCGATCACGTGCGCCGCCGCGCTGAAGCGCGCACGCTCGCCCTCGTCGACGATCACCACCGGGGCGGCCTTGTGGGCGTTGAAGATCGCCACCTCCTTGGCCGCATCGTCGGCCGTCGCGTCCGACAGCCCGGCGACGCACACGAGCACGAGCGGTTCCGAGGACAGGTCGATGTGCTTCTTGTCCTCCGTGCCGTCGCAGGCGATCGAGTGGTAGCACAGCTCCGAGAGCTTGATGCGGATCTCCTCCGCGGCCACACGGTTCGGCCCGCTGCCCACCACCGCCCAGTGGCGCCTGTACGGCGCGAGCTCCTGCGCCGCCGCGGCGATGCGCGCACGCTGGGCGAGCGTGTCCGCCATCGCCTCCGGCAGGTCGCGCAGCGCGCGCAGCAGCCGATCCGAGCGGCGCGCATCACGGCAGCCGAGGTGCTCGGCCAGCGCCTGTGCGAGCAGCAGCCCCGCGGCCACCTGCGCGTAGAAGGCCTTGGTCGAGGCCACGCTCATCTCGACGTCGCGTCCGTCGGAGGTGTAGAGCACGCCGTCGGACTTGTGCACGAGGTCGCTGTCGCGCCGGTTGATGATCGACAGCACGCGCGCGCCACGGCTGCGCACCATGTCCACGGCGCGGTTGGTGTCGGTCGTCGTCCCCGACTGGCTGACCGCGATGATCAGCGTGTCGCCCATGTCGTCCGCGAGCTCGAAGCCCGACAGCTCCGTCGCCAGCACCGCGTCCACGCGCAGCGGGCACGCCCGCAGCTCGCTGGCGATCGACGCGGCGACGCTCTCCGCCGCCACCGCGGCGGTGCCCTGCGCGATCACGCGGATGCGGGCAAGCTCACCCCGCCGCAGACGCTCGACGATCGTCGCCGGCAGCACCTCCGAGCCCAGCTTCACCGTGAGCAGGCCCATCTCGTCCTCGACGATCTTGCCGCGCAGCGTCTTCATGAACGACCGCGGCGCCTCGGAGATCTCCTTCAGCAGGAAGTGCGGGAACCCCGAACGATCGATGTCGCGCGCGGTGATCTCCGCCGTGCACAGCTCGCGCTCGGCGAGCGGCCGCGGCGCGCCGTCGTAGCCGCGGCGCGCGATGGCGTCCAGCGTCCCGGCGTGCTCGCGCTCGAGCACCACCACCTGGCCCGCCGCGCCGTCCGCGCCCTCGCCGTCCATCGGCAGATAACGCGCCGTCTCCTGCACCAGGCCGTAGACCTCGCTGGCGACGACGAACGCATCGCCGGCCAGCCCCACGTACAGCGACTGTCCGCTGCCGCGCAGCGCCAGGTGCAGGCGGTCGGGGGTGTCGGCCGCGCTCAGCGCGATCGCCGCCGAGCCCTCGCAGCGTGCGACGCTCGCGCAGAAGGCCTCGTCGACTGATGCGCCGTGCGCGAGCGCCCGCGACACGAGCACCGGCAGGACCTTGCTGTCGGTCGTGATCTCGCGTGCCAGGTTCAGCTCCTCCGCCGCGCGCAGCTCATGGTGGTTGTCGATGTCGCCGTTGACGGCGCCCACCACGTACGGCGCCGCTGCGACGGCGGTGCTCTCCTCGCCGTTCAGCGGGTGGGCGTTCGGCTCGGAGATCGCGCCGACGCTCGCCCAGCGCGTGTGCCCAAGGACGGTCACCGTGGCCGTCTCGCCGGCCAGCGCGCGGCGCAGCAGCGCGTCGCCGGTGATCGCCCGGCGCAGCGCCTGCGTGTTCTCGCCGAGCTCCCCGATCTCGGCCGCCACCTTGTACACGAAGCTCAGCTGGCCGCCCGGCGTGCGCACGGCCATCGACGTGAACAGCTCATTGCCGCGGGCGGCCAGCAGCGCCTGGGTCTCGTGCCTTTGCAGATCGATGCCGTGGCCGGCGACGAGCACGTGCAGGCCGGCGGAGTCCCTGCCCCGCACCTCCAGGCGATCGATCGCCGACAGCGCCACCTCGATCGCCCAGTACGCGCAAAGCGTCGTGCGCGAGACCTCCGCGCCGTCCATCAGGCCGGCGGTCCCGCGGGCGGTCGCGGTGCGGTCGCGTCCGAGCGCCCACACGAGGTCCTTCAGGCGCACGATCACCGCGTTGCCCTGCTCGAGCTCGTCCGCCGCCCAGCTGCGCTCGCCGGCGTCCAAGGCGCGTTCGACCTCCACCAGCAGGGAGTCGAGCAGGCCCACCTGCTGCTCCAGGCGCACGACATCCGCGAGCTCCGGCGCGCGCAGCAGGGCGAGCGCGCCGAGCGGGCCGCGCAGCTCGCCGTCCAGCTCCTGCAGCTCGTCGGCGACCGCCGACAGGCCGGCGGCGTCCAGCCGCTCGACGCCCGCGCGCAGCCGCCCGAACGCCTGCTGCAGACGGCTCAGGCTACGCTCGATGTCCGGCTCGGTTCCCGACGGGCGCCGGGCGAGCACGGCGATGATTCCGCACATGCGCAGAGGCTAGCGTGCGCGCCCTCCCGCTCCACGCGTGCACGCCCGTCGCCAGCGCCCGCGGCGGGCGACCATCTAGCATCGCCATACGTGAGCTCGCTGGCGCCCTGGCTGGAACCGCTGCTCGACGCGGACACCGCCCGCGCGGCCGACAGCTGGGCGATCGAGCAGCGGGGCGTGGCGAGCCTCGACCTGATGGAGCGCGCGGGCGCGGGCGTCGTGCGCGCACTCGAGCGCATCGCCGCGGACGGGCCTGTGACGGTCCTCTGCGGCAAGGGCAACAACGGTGGCGACGGGCTGGTCGTGGCACGGCTGCTACGCGAGGGCGGCAGGCAGGCGACGGTGGTGTGCGTCGCGCCCCCCGAAGAGTACGCGGGCGACGCGCGCGTGAACCTCGAACGCCTCCCCGGCGAGCAGCCGCTGCGGCTCGACGGGGCGCCGTGGACGCCCGGCGCAGAGCCCACCGACGCGCAGCAGCCGGTCGCCGCACCCGCGCTGCTGGACGCGCAGGCGGCGCTCGTGGATGCGCTGCTCGGCACCGGCTTCGCCGGTGCGCCCCGCGGCGCGGTCGCCGACGCGATCGCAGCGCTGAACGGCGCGCCGGCGCCGGTGGTGAGCGTGGACGTGCCCAGCGGCGTGGACGCCTCCACCGGCGAGGTGCGCGGCGTGGCCGTGCACGCCAGCGTGACCGTCACCTTCCACGCGGCCAAGCCGGGGCTGTGGATCAGGCCGGGCAAGTCCTACGCGGGCGAGGTGCAGACGCTCGACATCGGCATCCCGCGCGGCGCGCCCGCCGCGAGCGAGATCGGCCTGATCGCTCCCGCGGCGCTGCTCGCGCTGCTCCCGCGCAGGAACGCCTCCTCGACGAAGTTCGTCTCCGGGCACGTGCTCGTGGCCGGCGGCTCGCGCGGGCTGACGGGGGCGCCGCGCATGGCCGCCGAAGCGAGCATGCGGGCGGGCGCCGGGTATGTCACCGCGTGCGTGCCCGCCTCGCTGCAGGACATCCTCGCCACGGCGGGGCCGGCGGAGATGATGACCCGCGGGCTGCCCGACGAGGACGGCTCGCTGGTCGCGCAGGGCGTGGAGCTCGTCGAGCAGGCGAGCGCCCGCGGCGGCGCGCTCGCGCTCGGACCGGGGCTCGGCCGCGCCGCCGGCGCGGTCGCGTTCGCGCGCACGCTCGCCCGCGCAGCAGACGTGGCGCTGGTCCTGGACGCCGACGGGCTGAACGCCCACGCGGGCAGGCTCGGCGAGCTGGCCGGCAGGCGCGCGGCGACCGTGCTCACGCCGCACGCCGGCGAGCTCGGCCGCCTGCTTGGGATCGACAGCGCGGAGGTCGAGCGCGCGCGCCTGCACCACGTGCGCACGGCCGCCGCGCAAGCCGACGCGGTCGTGGTGCTGAAGGGCGACGACACGCTGATCGCCCGGCCCGACGGCGTGCTCGCCGTCAGCCGGGGGGACAGCCCCGCGCTGGCCACCGCCGGCACCGGCGACGTGCTCACCGGCGTGATCGCGGCGCTGCTCGCCCAGGGCCTGGACGCCTTCACCGCGGCAGCCGCCGGCGTCACGCTGCACGCGCAGGCCGGCCGCGCGGCCGCGCGGCGCGTGGGGGTGGCTGAGGGCGTGATCGCCTCAGACGTGATCACCGCGCTGCCAGCCGCCCGCCGCATGGTGTTTGATCCGCGGGCACAGCGTCAACGGCCATGACGGCCGCACCGGGGAGGGATACGAGCATGACGATCGAGCAGGCAAAGCCTGAGGGACGCAAACGCGACAGTGTGGATGCGGACTCGGCGGGAAGGGCGCAGGCGAGCGTCAACCTGGCGGCGATCGAGCGCAACTGCGCCCGCCTGCGCACGCAGCTGCACGGCGGCACGCAGCTGTGTGCGGTGGTCAAGGCCGACGGCTACGGACACGGCGCCAGCCAAAGCGCGCGCGCCGCGCTCGCCGGCGGCGCGAGCTGGCTGGCGGTGGCCGACGCCCGTGAGGCGCGTGAGCTGCGCGAAGCGGGCCTGCGCGAGACGCGCATTTTGGTGATGGGCGCCCTGACGCCGGCCGAGCTCGAGCAGGCGCTCGCGCTGGACGCGGACGTGGTCGTGTGGGATGAGGACTACGTGCAGGCGGTGGCGGCCGCGGGCGGCGGGCGCGTGCACGTGAAGCTGGACTCCGGGATGGGACGGCTCGGCACCCGCGACGAGGACCAGGCCACGCGTGTGGCGTTGGCCGCGCGCGAGCGCGAAGGGGTGCAGCTGGCCGGCGTGATGACGCACTTCGCCACCGCCGACCAGCTCGACGACGGCGGCTTCTTCGCGCGCCAGCTCGCGCAGTTCGCGCGCTGGGCGCGCACGATCAAGGCCGCGCAGCCGCAGCTCATCGTGCACGCCGCCAACAGCGCCGCGACGATGCGCGAGCGCGAGGCGCACTTCGACATGGTCCGCTGCGGCATCGCCATCTACGGCATGGACCCCTTCGGCAAAGACCCCGCTGCGCGCGGGCTCGAGCCGGCGCTCGAGCTGAGCTCATACGTGGCCGAGGTGAAGCTCTGCCGCAAGGGCGAGAGCGCCGGCTACGGGCGCCAGTTCGTCGCCGACGAGGACACCCATGTCGGGGTGCTGCCGATCGGCTACGGCGACGGTTGGCGGCGCGCGCTGTCCAACAACGCGGACGTGCTCATCGGCGGGCGCCGTCACCCGCTGGTGGGGACGGTGAGCATGGACAGCATCACCGTCGACCTCGGCGCCGACACGCAGGCCAAGCAGTTGCGCGGCCAGCGTGCGGTCCTGATCGGCATCCAGGGCAGCGAGCGCATCACCGCGGAGGAGCTCGCCCGCCGCCTGGACACGATCAACTACGAGATCACGTGCGCGCTCACGCCGCGCGTGACGCGCGTGTACAACCGCGACGGCAGGCCGCCGACGTGAGCGCACCCCGTGACGGGGCGCACCCTGAAGGGCGCAAGCAGGCAGGCGTCGAGGTCGCGCGCAGCGCGCTCGCGGACAGTCGCGCGTGGCTGGTCGGCGGCGCCGTGCGCGACCGCTTGCTCGGCAGGGAGACGGGGGACGTGGACGTGGTCGTGGACGGCGACCCCGAGCGCGCCGCACGCGCCGTCTCGCGCGCGGCGCGCCGCGCCGCGTGCTTCGCGCTGTCCAAGGACTTCGGCAGCTGGCGGGTGGTGGCGCGCGAGCCCGCCTGGCAGGTCGATCTCGAGCCGCTGCGCGGCCAGACGATCGAGCAGGACCTGCGACTGCGTGACTTCACGATCAACGCGATCGCCGAGCCGATCGCCGGCGGCGCGCCGGTCGACCCGCTGGGCGGCATCGCCGACCTGCGCGCCAAGCGCCTGCGCATGGTCGCCCCGCGCGCGTTCGCCGAGGACCCGCTGCGCGTGCTGCGCCTCGTGCGCATCGCGCTCGAGCTCGACCTGCAGGTCGATGCCGCGACGCTGCGCAGCGCCGGCGAGCACGCGTGCGGCCTGTGCACCGTCGCGGCCGAGCGGGTGTTCACCGAGCTGCGGCGGATCATCGCCTCCGAGCAGGTGCGCCGCGGCCTGGCGCTGATGGACACGCTCGGCGCGAGCGCGATCGTGCTGCCGGAGCTGGAGGCGCTGCGCGGCGTGGAGCAGAGCCGCTTTCACCACCTCGACGTCTACGGCCACACCCTGGAGGTCCTCGACCGCACGGTCGAGCTGACGGCAGGCGCCGGCACGCCGGAGCTCGACGCGTGCCTCGCGGGCCACCGCGAGCAGGTGGACGCGCTGCTGGCGGAGCCGCTCGCGGACGAGCTGACACGCGGCGAGGCGCTGCGTTGGGGCGCGCTCTTGCACGACGCCGCCAAGCCGCTGACGCGTGCCGTGCGCCCGGCCGACGGGCGCGTGACGTTCATCGGCCACGACGTGCGCGGCGCCCAGCTGGCGCGTGAAGCGCTGGAGCGTCTGCGCGCCAGCGAGCGCCTGCGCGCGCACGTGGCAGCGCTCGTGCGCAACCACCTGCGGCTCGGGTTTCTCGTCCACGAGCCCCAGCCGCTGGCGCGCCGGAGCGTGTTCGCCTACCTGCGCGCGTGCCAGCCGGTCGAGGTGGACGTGACGCTGCTGTCGATCGCCGACCGCCTGGCGACCCGTGGCGATCGTGCCGAGCAGGCCGTCAACGCGCACCTGCAGCTCGCCCGCGGCGTGCTCTCCGACGCGCTGCGCTGGCGCGCGGACGGACCGCCCGCGCCGCTGTTGCGCGGCGACGAGCTCGCGCGCGAGCTCGGCATCCCCACCGGCCCCCGCGTGGGCGAGCTGCTGGAGGAGCTATCCGCGGCACAGTACGCCGGTGAGATCACCACGCGCGCGCAGGCGCTCGCGCGGCTGCGCTTGGCGTAGGATCTGCGCCGCGCATGGCCGACCCAAGCTGCATCTTCTGCAAGATCCTCGCCGGCGAGCTGCCCGCGAGGATCGTCGACGAAGACGCGCGCACGCTCGCGTTCATGGACATCGCGCCCGCCACGCGCGGGCACGCGCTCGTGATCCCGCGCGCGCACTCTCCCGACCTGCTGAGCGTGACGGCGGAGGACCTGCAGGCGGTCGCGCTCGCCAGCCAGCGCCTCGCCGCCCGCCAGAAGGAGCGCCTGGGTGCGGCCGGCGTCAACCTCATCAACTCCTGCGGCGCAGCCGCCTGGCAGACCGTGTTTCACTTCCACGTGCACGTCATCCCCCGCTACGACGGCGACCCGCTGCGGCTTCCGTGGGTGCCCGGTGAGGGCGATCCGGAGCAGATCGCGCTTGCCGCGCAGGAACTGTCCGCTCGGTAGCGAAATACTGGGACCGCTACATCGGCTGTGGAGGCGTGTTCAATGGCACATATGCGACGGATGACCATGGCCGTGCTCGCCAGCGGGGCAATCGCGCTCGCGCTGCCCGCGCTTGCGCCGGCGACGATCACGGAAGTGGGGGTGATCGCGGAAACCACCCCGGCGACGGTGCCCAGCTGCCCATCCAGTTGCGAAGTCGTCAGCCGCACGACCGGCTTCCAGGTCAAGGTCGGCAGCACGCGCAGCCTGCTGAGCGCGCCGCGTGAAGGCACGATCGTCGCCTGGACGATCACCCAGGGCAAGCCGAACGCCACCCAGATCAAGTACCTGGACACCAACGAGGGTGGCGAAGCGGAAGCGGGCATCGCCGTGCTTGCCCCGCAGCCCAAGCCCAACCTCACCTACAAGCTCGTCGCGCAGAGCCCGATGGTCAAGCTCGCGCCCTACTTCGGCAAAACCGCCCAGTTCCCGCTGGAAACGACGATCCCGATCAAGAAGGGCTACGTGGTCGCGCTGGCCGTGCCCACGTGGGCGCCCGCGCTGGCGCTGAACTTCGCCAACACCACCTCGTGGCGCGCCAGCAGGCCGCGCAGCGGGTGCAGGAGCACTAGCGCCCAGAGCGTGCAGACGACGATCGGCAGCGCCGTGCAGTACTACTGCCTCTACCAGACGGCGCGCCTGGACTACAGCGCGACGGAGATCTCCACCCCGTAGGGCGCCCGCGCGGCGCGCGCGCGCCTGTCTTTCAGCCGGTCTGCTCGGTGTGCAGCGTCGGGCGCGCCTCGCGCAGCAGCGGCGCGCCGCAGTGCCAGCAGTAGGCGGCCCCGCGCGAGTGCACCGCGCCGCACGCGCGGCACTGGCCGTGGATGCCCGCCTCGGCGTTGGCGAGCATCCGCTGCACCTCGCCCAGCTCGGCGTCGAGCTCCTGCAGTTCGGAGGCTTTGCGCGCGAGCACGTCGAGGCGGTAGTGGTCGCGGATCGCCATCTCGTAGGCGAGACCGCCGAGATCCCACGTGAGCGCGGCCACGCGCTCGGCGAGCTCGCGGCGGCGCTCGCGCAGCTCGGACATCGAGTCGCTCATTTGACTTCGACCGGCGCGGTGGTGATTTTGGAGAGTTCGCGCTCTTTGGCCTTGCCGGTGGTCTTTTCCAGTTTGCTGGCTTCGGAGCCGCTCAGCGATTTCGCCGGCGGGGCTTTGGCGGGCGCTTTCGCTTCGGCCTTTTCTTCGGCCTTCGCTTCGGCTTCTTCCTTGGCTTCTTCGCTCTTGGGCGACGTGGCCGATTTACCCGCCGTGGCGCTGGGGGGCGTGGTGGCGGTGGGGGGCGGGGTGGTGGCCGCGGAGGCCAGCGGCGCACCGGCGAGGCCTTCGACTTTGACGATCGTCGGGCCGTTCGTGCCTTTGCTCTCGCTGACCCAGTGCCCGACCAAGAGGCCTACGAGCAGCGCGAGCAGCAGCACCGAGGCGACGGCGAACAGCGGCGTGTAGCGGCGCGCCCACGCGGTTCCGCCGGCGGGTTCCGCATGCGGCGCGTAGGCCACCGCCGCCGCGGGCACGAGGCCCGTCCCCGGTTGTGGCTGGCGCTCGGCGTCGAGCACGTCCAGGAACGCGAGTCGCACCGGCGAGCACGGCTGTCCGCAGGACAGGCAGTAGCGCTGGTCGGCCACCAGCGGCGCGCCGCAGTGCGTGCAGGTGGAGCTCTCGGAGGGCACCGGGGCGAGGTTCGTCATCGCGCGCGTCACCTCCTGGCGGGCGTGAGGCGGGCGGGCATCACCCGAACGCCCCACGTACGTATTCGCGCGTGCGCTCCGCGCGCGGGTCCTCGAACACATCGCCCGTGGTCCCGTACTCGACGAGGTCGCCGAGGTACATGAACGCGACCTTGTCCGCCACGCGCTGGGCCTGCTGGAGGTTGTGGGTGACGATCACCACCGCCAGGTCGCGGCGTAGTTCGCCGATCAGCTCCTCGATCACGCCCGTGGAGATGGGGTCGAGCGCGCTGCACGGCTCGTCCATCAGCAGCACCTCCGGCCGGGGCGCGATCGCGCGCGCGATGCACAGCCGCTGCTGCTGGCCGCCCGACAGGCGCAGGGCGGGACGGTCGAGCTCGCCGGCCACCTCGTCGTAGAGTCCCGCGCGGCGCAGCGCGTCGACGACGAGCGGCTCGAGCTCGCGCCGGCCGGGGCGCCTGCGGCCCTGCTCGCGTAGCGCGAACGCGACGTTGTCGAAGATCGACATCGGGAAGGGGTTGGGCTGCTGGAAGACCATCGCCACGCGCGAGCGCAGCGTCGTGTCCACGAGCTCGTGGACATCCTCGCCGTCGAGCAGGATCTGCCCGGTGCGCGACGCGCTGGGGGTCAGCTCGGTGAGCCGGTTGAGCGTGCGCAGCAGCGTCGTCTTGCCGCAGCCGGAGGGGCCGATCAGCGCGAGCACCTCGCCCTGGTGGATCGACAGCGAGACCGAGCGCACGGCCTCCTTGCCGGCGTAGGCGATGCCGACGTCGCGCAGCGTCAGGCGCTCTGGCCCGGAGGTGGAGGGCGCAGGCGCGCGCACCGCCAAGCGCTCGGGCAGCGGGCGCACCGGCGCGGGCGGACGGTCGAGCACGATCGTGCGCACCGGCGGCACCGCCGCGAGAGCATCGTGCACTATCTCCATCGACTGGACTTTGGCCATCAGATCAATGAGGTTAGCTGCCCGGCGTCGATTTGGCAAGCCCTGCAGCGCGGGCCTGCGAGCGGCCGATGCGTTCGACGATCAGGTTCAGCGCGAGTACGAAGATCAGCAGCACGAAGGCGGCGGCGTAGGCTTTCTGTGGGGCTACGCCTTCACCCGCAGGGGAGTTGTAGTAGACGTAGCTGGTCAGTGAGGAGCCCGTGCCGCGCAACAGGCCGATCGCGGGCATCGCTCCCTGCGGTTCAAAGCGCCCGAATCCACCGAGCAGGATCAGCACGATCGCGGTGGAGCCGATCATGCGGCTGATCCCGAGCACGGCGCCGGTGGCGATGTTCGAGCGCACGTTCGGCACCAGCACCCGGCGGATCGTGGTGATGCGCGTCTTGCCCAGCGCGAATGCCGCCTCGCGCATGTGGCTGGGCACCCCCTGGAGCCCATCACGGCTTGCGGTGTAGATCGGCGGCAGCGCGAGCAGCGACATCAGCGCCCCGGCCGCGATGAACGAGCGGCCGAACACCCCGCCGCCCTCCGCCGTGACCGAGAGCGGAGCGAGCAGCCTGACCTGGAACAGCGCGAGCCCGAAGATCGCGATCACGATGTCGGGTGTGCCGGCGACGATCTCGATGCTCGACTCCACCACCCGCGCCAGCCACGCTGGTCGCCCGTACTCGACGAGCCACGTCGCGCACACCAGCCCGAGCGGCAGAGCGAGCACGATGCCGATCACCGTCAACAGCATGGTGCCGAGCAGCGGGTCCAGGAAGCCGCCCGACGTGGCCCCGTTTTCGGCGATCGTCGGATGGCTGAAGATGACGCTCGGGCTCAGGTACTCGATCCCCCGCACGCCCATGTACACGACGATCGAGCCGGCGATCAAGCACAGCAGCCCGCCGACGAGCCACGCGAGCACGAGCACCAGGCGATCCCCCCAGCGCCAGCTCAGCGGCGAGGAGCGCCGGCCCCGCCCAGGGCCGCCGCCCTTGCCCGGCGCGGGCCGCACGTCGCGCCAACTCCACAGCCACGATGAGGCGGGGCCTGTCTCGGGAGTGCTCATCCGCGCGTCTGGTACTTGCGTAGCGGCAGCTTGACGAGGTAGCCGGAGATCGACATCGCGAAGGCGGCGAACAGCAGCAGCAGCGCGAAGGAGTAGATCGCCGCTTTCAGCGGCGGCGAGGCGAGCCCTTCGCGGTAGTCGACGATCGCTGAGGCAAGGGTGCGCAGCGGCTCCCACAGGAACGTGATCCCGTCGCCCGGTCGCGGAGCGAAGCTCTTGCCGCCGGAGACCATCTGGATCATCACCGCCTCGCCGAGCGCGCGGGCGGTTGCCAGCACGGCAGCGGCGACGATCGCCGGGCGGATCGCCGGCAGCGTCACCGCGCGCACGGCCCGCAGTGGGTTCAGGCCGAGCGCTACCGCCCCCTCGCGCCAGGAGCTCGGCACGGCGACGAGCGCCTCGCAGATGAGCGCGATCATGATCGGGGTGATCATCACCGTGAGGATCACCACGGTCACGCCGAGGCCGGCGCCGGTGAGCTGGACGGTGCCTTGCATCGCCCTGCGCTCGTGTTCGGTGACCAGGTGGTTGCCCACGTAGGGCACCAGCACGAGGATGCCGATCAGGCCGTAGACCACCGAGGGGATCGAGGCCAGCAGGCGCACCATCGGGATCACGGCCCGTGATACGCGCGCGGGCGCGAGCTCGACGATGAAGATCGACGCGAGCAACCCGACGATCAGGCCCAGCACGACGGCCATGACGGTGGTGATGAGCGTGCCGTAGATCAGCGGCCATGCACGCAGCTGGTAGTCGGCGGCCGTCGGGCTGGCGCTGGCGGCGCTCATCCGCGCGAACTCCTGTTCAAGGCTCGCGCCGCCTGTCAACCAGCTGATCCCGTTGTGCTGGAAGATCGGCCAGGCACGCGTGACGACGAACACGACCATCGCGATGATCGCGACGCCGACCAGAAGCGACACCGCGCCGAGCATGCGCTCGGCGCGGTGGTCAGGCCAGGGCCGTTTCAGCCTTTCTAGGAGGGCCATCGCCGTTTCAGCCTCTGCAGGGCCACGGTGCCGTCAGTCGCTCTCCATTAGCCATGCGTGGCTTGCCTCCGGGTCGTCCGCTCAGCTCGGCGGGATCACGACCCACTGGCTGGCGATGATCTTCTTGGCGGCCGCGGAGGAGTCGATCCAGTGGATGAACGCGGCGGCGGCGCCGGTGGCGGGGCCTTTGGTGACCTCCCAGAACACCGACACGCCGGGGTACTGCCCGGCGGCAGCAGTCGTCTGGTTGCAGGCCACGCCGCCGACGCTGACGACGTTCAGCCCGCCTTTGTTGGCCTGGTAGTTGGACAGGAAGCCGATCCCGCTGGGCGTGCTTTCGACGGCCTGGCGCATCAGCCCCTCGGTGGCCTCTTCGGTGGCGCTGGAGACGACGCTCTTGCCTTCCAGCAGCAGCGACTTGAAGCTGGTCAGCACGCCTGCGACGGAGGTGCGTGTGAACACGTCGATCGGGCCGGTGGCGGTGGCGCCCAGTGCGGAGCCCCATTCCTTGGTCTTGCCGGTGAAGATGGAGGTGATCTGTGCCGTGGTCAGGTTGCTGACGGGGTTGGACTTGTTGGTGACCACGCAGATCGCGTACTTGGCGATCGGGTAGAAGTCCAGGCCGGCGTCCGCGCTGGTCGGTTCCTGGGCGACGTCCGCAATCGTGACGCTGCCGGCTTTGACGTCGTTGAGGCCGACGGTCGTGCCGCCCTGGGTGATCTTGAACCTGATCTTGTTCGGGTGCAGCTTGTTGTACTTGGCCGCGAGTAGGGCCACGAGCGGGTAGGAGGAGGTCGCGCCGCTGATGGTGACCAGCGCGGAGGCGTTGGCGGCCGCAGGTGCCGCAACCCCGAGCGCGCCAGTCACCGCGAGGGCGACGGAGAGACGGCGAATTCGATGCATGAAGTGAGGCTCCGTTTCAGGGTCGATTGACAATCGCTTGACAGCGTCGAGTTGCGGAACATAGCAGATGTCGATAGAGTTGATCGACATTAGCTTATTTATGCGTAAAGTCCGAAACCCCGATAGGAAAGGCGCGCCGTCGAGCGGAGGCGCGCCGCCAAGGCGCCTGACCGCGGTGCTGGCGGCGGCGATGCTGGCGATCGGCGTGGTCGTGGGCGCCGCGATCGGTCCTGCCCCCAGCCCCTCGTTCGCGGTCGGTCAGCTGCTGCCGCTGCTGCCGTCGCTGCTGCGCGCGGGTGCGCAGGCCACGCGCAGCACCCAGCCGGCGGCGGCGCCGACGCCTGGCGCGCAAGGCGAATCCGGCGCCTCCCCGCAGCGCAGGCACAGACGCAGGCACCGCAAAAGCACAGCGGAAGCGTCTTCCACGGAAGTCTCGCCGTCGAGCGAAGTGACCACGCCGGCGGGGAGCGCCCCGAAGGGCACCACGAAGACGAGGACGAAGACGACGCCACTGCCGCCGGTGACGAAAGTGTGGTTGATCGAGCTCGGCAACTCGAGCTTCAGCGAACTCGCCGCGCATGCCTCGGCCGCGCCGTACATCACGGGCAGCGCACTCCCCGCGGGCACGCTGCTGAGCGGCTGGTCCGCGCTCGAAGCAGGCGCTTTCGCCAACGAGACGGCGCTCGCGGCGAGCACGCCCCCGCAACTCGTGGACACGATCGTGCAGCCGCCGTGCCCGGCATCCCCCACCAGTGACGCTGCGTCCCCGCAGGGGGAAGGCGCCGCCGGCGCCTCGTGCGCGGCAGATGCGCCCGGTGCGCTGACGGCGGCGGACGAATTCCTGCAGGCGACGCTGCCGACGATCACCGCCACGGCCGGCTATCGCGAAAGCGGCCTGGTGGTGATCACGTTCGCCTCGCTCTCGGCCCCGGCCGAGAGCGGACTGCCGGCCGGCGCGGCGAACGCGACGCTGACCTCGCAGCCGCCGGCGGGCGTGCTGCTGATCTCACCTTTCGTGGCCAAGGGCGTGAAGTCGACGGCCACGTTTGATCCCACTGCGCCAAAGCAGAGCATGGAAAAGCTGCTGCGGCGCTGACAGACACCATCACTCGAGAACGGAGACACCCGTTGCACCCAATCGAAACAGCCCACCGCAAAGCGACATGGTGGCTTGCCGCGATCGTGGGCTCTCTTGCCCTGCTTCTCGCGACGGCGGCCGTCGGCCATGCGGAAGAAAGCAACCCCAACAACTACAACTGCCTCGGCAGCATCGCCGCCGGGGAACCTGAAGCGGGCAACGAAGAACAGCAGGTGCGCTACAAGTTCTACTGCACCGGCCCGATCACCGGCTATCAGCTGCAGGCGCAGGTTCCGGTGACGGGACTCGCCAGCCAGCCGACCGTCACGAGCAACGCGACGGGCGGCCCGCTGGGCGACACGTTCGAGTGCTCGGGAGAAGTGCCGGGCTACGCGCTCAACTGCGTGGGCGGCCCGCCGGCGGGTACGCCGTCAACGCCTCCAGCCGGGACGACGGGTGGAACGAAGGAAGGCTACGACACGATCACCGGCCAGTTCTCGATCGCCACCAAGCTGTGCAAGGAGCCGCGCGTCGATCCGCTGCTGACGGTCACCTACGCGTACCTCGAAAAGGGTGTGATCACGCAGGCGATCTCCGGGCCGTTCGACCTGGGCCGCCCGACCGGCTGCCGACCGGATGCCGAGGGCGACTATGACCGCCTGAACCCCAAGCCGTCAACGGTGCACAAGAAGCACAGGAAGCACAAGAAGCAGGGCACGGCCAAAGGTTCCGCCAGCAAGCGCTAGCCAGCCCGCCTGGTCGTAGCGTGGGCAGCCTGCGGGCGCCCGCGCTACGGCGCGCTGGCGCCGCCCGTTGGGCTGGCGGCGGGTGACGATTCCGCTTCGCTCGGTTTGGTGGCTTCCGTCGGCGCGGCTTCCTTGGCGGGTTCGCCGGCGGACGCGCCGCCTGCTTCGCTCGTGGGGCTGGCGGCAGCCGGGCTGGAGGAGGCTTCGGTGGAGGTGCCCGCGGCGGCTTCGCCGCTGGCGGGGCTTTCGCTGCTCTTGGCGGTCGTTTTGGTGGTGCTCGTAGCGGTGGAGCTCGCCTTCGCGGCGGCCGCTTCAGCGCTGGTGTCGGTCGGCGGCGTGATTTCGGGCGTGCTCTTGGGGACGGTGTCCGAGACGCTCGTGTTCCCGCAGGCTCCCAGCGCGACACCGCACAGCAGCGCCGCGCACGCGGCGACGGTGGCGCGAGCTCTCACAGTGGTCCCATGCGCCTGCCGCACGTGGGGCAGTCGTTGAGGTCCTTCTGGGAGTGCTGGCTGCACCACGGGCAGAAGCGCAGGTTCTCGACCGACCACGGCAGGCGCGAGTGCGACGGGGCGAGCGGCAGGATCTTGCCGACGATCTCCAGCTCTTCCCCAGATTCGCGGTCGCGGTAGATCCGTTCCGGCTCCGCCTCGATCACCACTTCGCGCCCGGAGGAGGGGCTGCGCAGGCGGTAACGCTGTTTGACGCTCATGCGCGCAACTCTATCTCAGCGGGCACACGAACCGAGGCCCGCCCAGCGCTCGCGCGAGCGGCAGGCGGAAGTGTTTGGCGCCTTGACGGGGCGGGCATAAACCACTAGATTGCGACAATCGTTGCAAGGATCTGGAGGTGAGGGCATGCAGGTTTGCGACGGGATGACGGAGATGGTGCTGACGGTAGGGCCCGGTCATACGCTGCGCGGCGTCGCGCGGCTGATGGCGCAGCGCCAGGTCGGCGCGGCGGTGGTCATGGACCCCGACGGCAACGGCCCCGGCATCATCACCGAGCGCGACATCTTGATGTCGATCGGCGCGGGGCAGGACCCCGACCGTGAGAGCGTCGCCGACCACCGCACGCGCGACGTCGTGTTCGCCGCGCCCGACTGGTCGCTCGAGGAGGCTGCCGCCGCGATGGTGCGGGGAGGCTTTCGCCACCTGATCGTGTGCGAGCGGGGGGAGACGGTCGGCATCCTGTCAGTCCGTGACGTCGTGCGCTGCTGGACCGATGATGGCGCGATTTGCCCTGTGCCGACCAGGGTGGCCGTGGGGTAAAGGGGAGGTGGCACGCCCGTTGGGGAGCGGGCTGCCACCACCACGGCGGGCGGCGCGTGGCGTTCGCGTCGGCCGGCGGCTCAGTGCTCGTCGAGCGGGAGTTCGTCGATTTCGCGGCGGGTGTCTTTGACCCACCGCCAGATGCAGCAGACGGTGAGGATCACGCCGGCGAACGTGAACTCGATGAAGGTCGTCACGCCGATCAGCGAGAGCGTGATCCCCACCGCGGTGAGCAGCGGCAGGATGCTCGGGCCGGGAAGGTGGATCTCCTCGCCGACGGGGGGGAGCTCTGGGTCGAGTGAGCTCACGACAGGTAGGCGGCTGCGACCACGAACGAGATGCCGAACATGAACATGCAGATCGCCCCCACGATCAGCGCGGTGCGGATGTTCTTCATGGCAAGGCGACGACTCATAGCGCGCAGATCATATCTTCTCGGCCCGCCGGTGGTTGCCAGCGCGCGACCTACAGATGGCGGTCGGCGACCATCGCGCTGAACAGCAGCGCCAGGTAGGCCAGCGAGTACAGATACAGGCGCAGCGCCGAGCGCCGGTCGGCGCGCCGGTACAGCCGTGCGGCGCCGGCGACGAAGCCGAGCCCGAGCGTCATCGACGCCACCAGGTAGATGATGCCGAAGCCGCCCGCGCAGAACGGCAGCTGCGTGACCGCGTACAGCAGCACCGCGTACAGCAGGATCTGCCTGCGCGTCTCGGCCTCGCCGCGTACCACCGGCAGCATCGGCACGCCGACCTTGCCGTACTCGTCCTTCATCAGCAGCGACAGCGCCCAGAAGTGCGGCGGCGTCCAGAAGAACACGATGAAGAACAGCATCGCCGCGACGCCGCTCACCGACCCGTGCACCGCCGCCCAGCCGACCAGCGGCGGCACTGCGCCGGCGGCGCCGCCGATGACGATGTTCTGTGGTGTGCGCCGCTTCAGCCACACGGTGTACACGCCCACGTAGCCGACGAAGCCCGAGAACGACAGCGCCGCCGCGAGCGGGTTCACGCACAGCGACAGCTCGAGCACCGACAGGCACGCGAGCGCCACCCCGAACGTCAGCGCCGCGGCTGGCGAGACGCGGCCGGAGGGGATCGGCCGGTCGGCCGTGCGCTTCATGCGCGCGTCGATGTCGCGGTCGAACCAGTGGTTGACCGCGCCCGCGCCACCGGCCGACAAGTAGCCGCCGAGGCAGGTGAGCGCGACCAGCAGCGGCGAGGGGTCGCCCGCCACGTACATGGTGGCGATCGTCGTCAACAGCAGCAGCGACTGGACCTTCGGCTTGGTCAGCTCCAGGTAGTCGCCCAGCAGGCCCAGCGTACGCGAGGAGCGGGCAGCGCTCAGCGCGAGGCCGGATGGCTCCAGCGCGCCGGCCGTCGAGGTGGGCGGCATGGGGCTCACGCTGCACCCGCGAGCGCCGCGCAGCTCATTTATGCTCCGACCTGCGTCGCTCCCGCCGGCACCGTGGCGCCCGCTCCGGATGTCCGTCGTTGCACCTCGTGGCGGATGTCCTTCATCGGCTCAGCCGAGCGTACCACGGGGACGACGTCGAAGTTGTTCACCGGCGGCGGCGAGCTCGTGAACCACTCGAGCGTGTTCGCCTTCCACGGGTCCGGTCCCGCGATCACCCCGACTTTGAGGCTGCGCCAGACGTTGACGATCGTCGAGATCACGCCGGCGGCGATGATGAACGCGCCGACCGTGGAGATCAGGTTGTACAGCGCGAGGTGCCCGACGTTGTCGTACTCGTAGATGCGCCGCGGCATGCCTTCCAGGCCCATGGCGTGCTGGATCATGAACGTGATCAGGATGCCGAGGAACATCAGCCAGAAGCTGAGCTTGCCCAGCCGTTCGCCCAGCATGCGCCCGGTGATCTTCGGGAACCAGTAGTAGATCGCGGCGAAGATCGGCAGCACCGCGCCGCCGAGCAGCACGAAATGCAGGTGCGCCACCACGAAGTACGTTTCGTTGACCTGCCAGTCGATCGGGAACGTCGCCAGGAACACGCCGGAGATGCCGCCGATCATGAAGATCGCGATCGCGCCCGCGCAGAACAGCAGCGGCGTCGTGAATTCGATCGCGCCGCGCCACAGCGTGCCGATCCAGTTGAGGATCTTCACGCCCGTCGGCACCGCGATCAGGTAGGAGCTGAGCATCACGAACACCAGGATCGCCTCGGGGATCGGCGCGGTGAACATGTGGTGCGCCCACGTGAGGAAGCCGAGGAACGCGATCCCCACCGTCGAGGCGGCGATCGCCTTGTAGCCGAAGATCGGCTTTCGCGCGAACACCGGCAGGACCTCCGAGATGATGCCGAAGCCGGGCAACACCATGATGTAGACCTCGGGATGCCCGAAGAACCAGAACAGGTTCTGCCACAAGACCGGCGAGCCGCCCTCCGTGGGATCGAAGAAGTGGGTGCCGAAGTGCCGTTCGGTGAGCAGCATCGTGACGGCCGCCGCGACCACGGGCAGCGCGAGGATCAGCAGCACCGAGTACGTGAGGATCGCCCACACGAACAGCGGCAGCCGCCCCCAGCTCATGCCGCGCGCGCGCATGTTGGCGACGGTCGCGTAGAAGTTGATCGCGCCCAGCAGCGAGGACAGGCCGGTCAAATGGATCAGGTAGATCCACGCGTCCTCGCCGCCGCTCGGCGAGTACACGGAGTTGGCCAGCGGGATGAAGCTGATCCAGCCCGCTTCCGGCGGGTGCCAGAAGACCGAGGCGTAGAAGACGATGCCACCGGCCAGCAGCAGCCAGTAGGACAGCGCGTTCAGCCGCGGGAAGGCCATGTCGCGCGCGCCGATCATCAGCGGCAGGAAGTAGTTGCCGAAGCCCGCCATCATCGGCACGATGAACAGGAACACCATCGTCGTGCCGTGCATGGTGAACAGCTGGTTGTAGACTTCCGGCGTCACCAGCGTGTTGTTCGGGGCGCCCAGCTGCAGGCGGATCATCAACGCCTCCGTGCCCCCGAGGCAGAAGAAGATGAAGGTCGTGACGATGTACATGATCCCGATCCGCTTGTGATCGGTGGTCGTGATCCAACTCGTCCAGCCTTGGCCCTCGCGCTCCGCGCGGTGGGCCGTCACCTGGGGGATGGGGGCTGCGTAGGTGGCCATGTAGTCCGCTGGTCTCCTGGTTTCCTATGGGTTCTCGACGGTTCCCGCGCCGCTTTCCGTGTTCAGTTTCTTGCGCGCCTTGGCCGCTTCTTCGTTGGCCTGCGCGATCAGCTGCTTCTGGTGCGCCAGCCAGGCTTCGAATTCGGCCGGTTCCTCGGCGCGCACGGTGGCGATCATACGCGCGTGCCCGCGCCCGCACAGCACGGCGCACTGCCCGTGGAAGACGCCCGGCTTTTCGACCTTGAACCACGTGTAGTTGTGGTAGCCGGGCACCGCCTGGAACTTGCCGCCCAGTTCCGGTATCCACCACGAGTGCACGACGTCCTCGGAGACGATGTTCAGCTCGACCGTGGTTTTCGTGGGCACGACCATTTCCTCATAGGAGTACGGCGCACCCAGGCCATCGGCTTCGTTGGCGCCGGGATAGACGTACTGCCAGATGTACTGGCGGCCGATCACCGTGATTTCGAGCGCTTTCTTGTTCGGCGGCAGCTTCTGCTGGCTGGTCGCGTACAGCAGGTCCCCCGGTTCGCTGACGTCGCTCAGCGACAGCCCTTCCGGACCGGAGTTCGGCGGGTCCTCGATCGAGGGCAGCTTGATGAACGTGAGGATCGCGAGCCCCAGCAGGATCACCGCCGCCGCTGAGGTCCAGCCGATCTCCAGGCGCGTGTTGCCGTGGATCTGCTGGGCGACCGTGCCCTTGCGCTTGCGGAACTTGATCAGCGCGTAGCCCAGCGCGCCCTCGACCGCGAAGAAGATGATCAGCGCGATCACCAGCGTGATGACGTACAGCTCGTGGATCTCTTTCGCGTTGGGCGAGGCGCCCTTGACGGGCGCGAACAGGTTGAGCGCTGAGGGGAGCACGTGACTCAAGGCGGCGGGGATTCTATTCACGCTCGCCCTGAACGCGCTTGATAACGATTGCCACAAGGCTTTGGTCGCCGTGCATCGCCCGCTCCTAGCGGCCTGAGAAGCGCGCGGGACGCTTCTCGATGAACGCGCTCACGCCCTCGATGAAGTCGGCGCTGGCGACCGACTCCTGCTGCAGGCGCGCCTCGAGGTCGAGCTGCTCGTCCATGCGCGCGTACAGCCAGCTGTTCAGCTGGCGCTTGGCGCCGGCGTAAGAGCGCGTCGGGCCGCCCGCCAAACGCGCGGCCAGCGCACCGGCCTCCTCCAGGAGCGAGGCGTCGGGGACCACGCGGTTGATCAGCCCCCACTCGAGCGCGCGCAGCGCGGGCAGCCGCTCGCCGAGCATCGACAGCTCCATCGCCCGCGCCATGCCCACGCGGGTGGGCACGAACACCGAGGAGCCGCCGTCGGGCACGAGGCCGATGTTGACGAACGCCAGCAGGAAGTACGCGCTCTCGGCCGCAAGGATCAAGTCGCAGCACAGCGCCAGCGAGCAGCCGATGCCCACCGCCGGGCCGTTGACCGCCGCGAGCACCGGCTTGGGCGCTTCGCGGATCGCCTTCATGATCGGGTGGTAGCGCTCGGTGAGCGTCGCGTACACGTCCGGGCGCCCGTCGGCCGTGGCTTTGCCGCCGCTGACATCCCGCAGATCGGCGCCCGAGGAGAAGCCGCGGCCGGCGCCCGTCACCACGATCGCGCGCACGTCCTCGTCGGTCGCGCAGGTGCCCACCGCGCTCAGCAGGTCGGCGCCCAGCTGGGCGTTCCACGCGTTCAGCGCCTGCGGTCGGTTCAGCTCGATCGTCGCCGCCCCTGCGTCGAAGCGGATGTTCACGGTGTCGAGCTCTACGTTCGACTGGCTCATCTTTTCCCTCCCGGCTCGCGTTCGGCTCGCGGTGATCCTATGGTGTGCGGCATGGGACGTCCCGTGATCGGCATCTGCGCGGCCCTCGAGCAGGCCAAATGGAGCGTGTGGGACCAGCAGGCGGCGCTGGTGCCGATGGGCTACGTGCAGGCGGTGCTGCGCGCCGGCGCGATGGTCGTGATCCTCGCGCCCGACCCCGCGCTGGTGGAGGACCCGCAGCAAGCGCTCGAGCTGCTCGACGGGCTGCTGCTCGCCGGCGGCGCCGACATCGACCCGAGCGCGTACGAGCAGCAGGCGCACCCGGAGACCGTCGGCACGGTCCCCGAGCGCGACGCCTTCGAAATCGCGCTCGTGCGCGGCGCGATCGAGCGCGATTTGCCGGTGCTCGGCATCTGCCGCGGCATGCAGCTGATCAACGTCGCCTGCGGCGGGACGCTCGTGCAGCACCTGCCCGAGCGCTACGGCCACCACGAGCATCGCCGGGTGGTCGGCTCCTTCGACGGCGCCGACCACGACGTGCTGCTGAGCGAGGGCTCGCTCGCCGCACGGGCGGCGGGGGAGCTCGTGCACGCGACCAAGTCCCACCACCACCAGGGGGTCGATCGCGTGGGCGAGGGCCTGCGCGTCAGCGGCGTGTCCACGCTGGATGAGCTGCCGGAGGCGATCGAGTGGGAGGGCGGGCCATCCGAGCGTCGCTTCGTGCTCGGCGTGCAGTGGCACCCCGAGGCCGATGCGACGAGCTCGGTGGTGGGCGCGCTGGTGGACGCCGCCGCCAGCGCGCGCGTCTCGGACTGACGCGCAAGCTGCCTCATATACTGCCCGCCCAGTGCGGCTGTCGAGCGCGATCAGAGCAACCGCCTGGGGGATGGTGGTGGCCGGAGTCGCGGCGCCGCTCGTGCGCAAGCGTGTCGGCGCGCCGCCGGCGCTCACGCAGGCGGTGGCCTTCGGCGCGCCGCTGGGGTTGAGCGTGGCCGTGCGCCGCTCGCGCACGCGCGATGTGGCGGTGTGCGCGCTGCAGATGTGGGCGTACCTCGCCGAGTACAAGTCCCCGCACGACGACACCGACGCGCAGGCGCAGCGCGTGCGCATCGCCTACCCGATCCGCGCCGATCGCGTGCTCGGGCTCGGCGAGCTGCCGACGGTGCGCCTGCAGCGGGCGTGGGCGCCGGCTGACGGCGAATGGGGGGCGCGCGATCGCGCGCTCGTATGGGCGCACTGGAGCTGGTTCGCCTTCCCGCACGGCGCGCTTGCCTACATCCTCGTGCGCCACCCGCAGCGCTTCCCGCGCGCGGCGGTGCTCACGTACGCGGTGTTCGACATCGGCGCCAGCGTGTACTGGGTGCTGCCGACCGCGCCGCCGTGGTATGCGACCGGGGCGGCCAGCGAGCTCGAGGGGCACGCGGTGTCGGTGCGGCGGCTGATGGTCGAGTACGGCGAGCACTTCTGGAAAGACGGCTGGGGCTCGCTCTACAGTGTGTTTGGAGGCAATCCCCTAGCTGCGATGCCGTCTTTGCACTTCGCGACATCCGTGATGGCCACGCTGCTGCTCCTCGAAGCAGGGCCGTTGATGGGCGCGCTGGGCTTCACCTACACGGCCACGCTGGGTCTTGCGCTGGTGTATCTGGGCGAGCACTACGTCGTCGATCTGCTGGCGGGGGTCGCGCTCACGCTGGCGGTGCGCCGGCTCGGGCCGCGCGCGGGGCCCGCGTTGGGGCGCATCGGGGGCGCGGTGGCGGGGCTGGAGCGGATCGCTCACGAGGCGGCCTGACGCGAGGGGGGATGGACACGAGCGCGATGTCGGAGGAGGAGCGGCGCGAGGAGGCGGAGCTCAGCGAAGAGATGCCGCGCGTGCTGCTCACGCGCCGGCAGATCTTCGCCTTCGGGGTGTTCGTGGCGCTGGTCGTCGGCTTCCTGTACTTCGTGCTGCCGCAGCTCGCCGGCGTCGGCAACACGGTGCACCATCTGGAGGGCGGCGACAAGTGGTGGATTGGCGTCGGCGTGGTCTTGGAGACGCTGTCGTTCGCCGGCTATGTGGTGCTGTTCCGCGCCGTGTTCGTCGGCAATGCCCACCCGCCCACGGCCCAGCCGGCCACGCACATCGGCTGGCGCGAGAGCTATGAGATCACGATGGCCGGCCTCGTCGCCACGCGCCTGTTCGCCGCCGCCGGCGCCGGCGGGGTGGCGTTGACGGCCTGGGCGCTGCGCCGCTCGGGGATGTCGCCGCGCGTGGTCGCCACCCGGATGGTCGCGTTCATGGTGCTGCTGTACGTGATCTACGCCGGCTCGCTGCTGCTCGACGGCGTGGGGCTCGCGGTTGGCGTGTTCCCCGGCGGCGGCTCGTTCGCGATCACGCTCGTGCCCGCGATCGTCGCCGTGATCCTGTTCGCGGTCGCCGGCGCGGTCGCGCTGCTGCCTGGGGACCTCGAGCGGCGCCTGGACAAATGGGCTGCGGGCGCCGGGCGCTTCTCGCACGGGGTCGCGCGCTCCGCGGCCGTGCCCGCGCTCGCCGCCAGCGGCGTGCGGGGGGCGATCGAGCTCGTGCGCAGCCGCGACGCCGGCCTGCTGGGGGCACCAGCCTGGTGGGGCTTTGACATCGCCGTGCTGTGGGGGATGTTCCACGCGTTCGGCAGCGCGCCGCCGTTCACCGTCATCTGGATGGCCTACTTCGTCGGCATGCTCGGCAACCTGCTGCCGCTGCCGGGTGGCCTGGGTGGCGTCGAGGGCGGCATGATCGGCGCGTTCGCCGCGTTCGGGGTCAACTTCAACCTCGCCGTGCTGGCCGTGCTCGCCTACCGCGCGATCTCCTTCTGGCTGCCGACGCTGCCGGGGCTCGTCGCCTACTTCCAGCTGCGTAAAACGGTCGCCCGCTGGCGCGAAGAACAGCGGGGAGCTATACTATATAAAGTAAAGCGACCCCGAACACTGCCCGTACCGCAGGAGCGCACATGAGCGAGAGCGCATCGTCAGCGAAGGTGGAGAACGTGATCATCATCGGCAGCGGCCCCGCCGGCTACACGGCCGCGCTGTACACCGCACGCGCGAACCTGCGCCCGCTGGTGATCGAGGGCTTCGCCTGGGGTGGCCTGCTCCAGCAGACGACCGACGTCGAGAACTACCCCGGCTTCCCCGAGGGCGTGATGGGCCCGGAGATGATGCAGAAGTTCCGCGGGCAGGCAGAGCGCTTCGGCGCGCGCCTGCTCACCGACCAGGCCGAGCGCGTGGAGCTCGCGAACGAGTCGGGCGGCGTGCACAGCGTGTGGGTCGGCGAGACCGAGCATCGCGCGCGCACCGTGGTGCTGGCGATGGGCGCCGAGCACAAGAAGCTGGGCGCCGCCGGCGAGGAGGCGCTGTCGGGCCGCGGCGTCAGCTACTGCGCCACCTGCGACGCCGCCTTCTTCCGCGACGCCACCACGATCATCGTCGGCGGCGGTGACTCGGCGATGGAGGAGGCGATCTTCCTGTCGAAGTTCGCCTCGAAAGTCACCGTCGTGCACCGCCGCGAGGAGTTCCGTGCGTCGAAGATCATGCTCGAGCGTGCGCGCGCGCAGGCCAACATCGAGTTCCTCACGCCGTACGTCGTCAAGGAGCTGTGCTCCGGCGAGAACGGCGCGCTGGGGCACGCCAGGCTCACGAACGTGGACACCGGCGAGGAGCGCGAGCTGCTGATCTCGGGCGCGTTCATCGCCATCGGCCACGAGCCGCAGTCGGAGCTCGTGCGCGGCCAGATCGACGTCGACGAGAACGGCTACGTGATCACCGACGGCAAGTCCACGCGCACCAACCGCCCCGGCGTGTTCGCCGCCGGTGACCTCGTCGACCACACCTACCGCCAGGCCATCACCGCCGCCGGCTCCGGCTGCCAGGCGGCGCTGGACGCCGAGTGGTACCTGCGCGACACGCCCGGCATCCCCGTACCGGAGGGCATGCCGATGGGCGACCCCGCGGAGGCGCAGTACGCGCCGGCGGCAGACGCCGCGTCCTAGCGAGCGGGCGGCCGGCCAGCTCGCCCGGCTCTCGCCCGAGCGCTACAGCGCCCCCTCCAGCTCCAGCAACCAGCGCTTGCGCTCCAGGCCGCCGCCGTAGCCGCCGAGGTTGCCGCCGCTGCGCAACACGCGATGGCATGGCACGACGATCGGGAGCGGGTTCGAGCCGAGCGCGTTGCCGGCCGCGCGCGAGCCGCGCGGGCTGCCCGCTTCGGCCGCGACCTCCGCGTAGCTCGAGACGCCGCCGTAGGGGATCTCGCAGGTGGCGCGCAGCACCTTGTGGGCGAACGCGCTCATCAGCGTCCAGTCCTGGGGCAGCTCGAACGCCCGCCTGGCGCCCGCGAAGTACTCGTCGAGCTCGCGCCGCACGCGCTCCAGCGACGCCGGCGCCTCGACGATGCGCGGCGAGATGCGTCGCGCGAGCCCTTCCAGCGTCGTGTCGGCGTCCTCCTCGGGGAACGCCAGGCGCACGAGGCCCCTGCCCGTCGCCGCCGCCAGCAGCGTCCCGAACGGGGAGTCCACCGGCGCGTAGGTGATGTCGGCGAGACCCTCGGTGGCGATTCGGGCGCTCAGGCGCGCGGCGGCCTGTGCGGCTGCCGTCTCGCGCTCCCCGGAGCGCGCGCGCCGGCCACGGCGCAGCGCCTGCTCGAGCTCGGCAAATCCGCTGTCCGCGCCGGTCGTCATGCGCTCACCACCTTTCTCAGCTTCGTCAGCCCCTCGTGCAGCGAGCGGCGTGCGGCCTCCTCCGAGCAGCCCATCGCCTCGGCGATGTCCCGGTGCGGGAGGTCGGCCATGTAGCGCAGCGTCACCGCCGAGCGCTGGCGGTCGGGGAGCTCGCGCACCGCTCCCCACAGCGTCTCATCGGGGGCATTGGTGCGCGGGGAAGTGCTGCGGCCGTCGACGGCGGCCACGTCCTCCACCGGGACCGCGCGTCGCGTGCGCGCGCGGTGTGCGTCCATCGCCTTGTTGTGCGCGATCGTCAGCACCCACGCGCGCAGGTTGGAGTCCCTGCGCAGGCGCGGGTAGGCGTGCAGCGCGGCGATGAACGTCTCCTGGAAGCAGTCCTCGGCGTCCGTCGGGCCGACGGCGGACACGAGAAAGCGCCACACGTGGTCGCGGTGGGCGTCCATGAAGCGCTGGAACGGCGGCAGGCCGCCGCGTGCGCCCTTGGTGCGCGGGCCGCTGCGGATTGGACGGGTGACGCCGTAGCTCACGCTCGTAGAACGTGACACAGGCGGCGAACGTGAGACCTACAAGCGCCGCAGCGCCGGTGCCGGACGGTAGCGCTCCTCGCGGTACTCCTCCCACAGCGCGTCCAGCACGGCCCGCACGTGGTCGATCCCGATCTCCTGCGCCCACGCGAACGGCCCGCGCGGGTGGCTGAGGCCGAGCACCATGCCGGTGTCGATGTCCTCGGCGCTGCCCACGCCTTCGCCGAGCGAGAACGCCGACTCGTTGATCAGCTGGCAGACGATCCTGCCGAGCACGAGGCCGGGGGCGTCGCCCACCCACTGCACGTGCTTGCCGAGCGCCCCGAAGAAGCGCTCCGCGCGCGCGGCAGCGACCGGCGAGGAGCTCTCGCCGCGCGTCAGCTCCACGAGGCTGGACTTGGCGAGGGGGGGCAGCACGTGGAAGCCCACTGCGCTCCCGCCGGGGTCGAGCGCGCTCAGCGAGCCGCTCGCGCACAGCACCACATGGGCGCCGCCCTGCGGCTGCCCGCCGGCGGCGCGCCTGTCCGGCTGCGCACCGGCGGCGCGCCTGTCCGGCTGCGCGCCCGCCGGCGCCTCGGCGCGACTGGCGGCGGGGGTGCTCTGGCAGTCCACGAACAGCGCCGGCAGCACGCCGCCGCTCGGCTGGTGCGGGGAGCGCACCTCATAGCCGGCCGCGCCCGCGGCCTCCCGCAGCTCGTTGGCGACGACGCCCTCGCCGGCGATCACCACCACGCCCTCGCCGGTGGCGCCGACCCGGTCGTCGCCCGGCGCGCCGCTCTGCAGCGGCTCGGGGTCCGCGGGGCGATGCAGCCCTGGCCCGGCGCCGGCGGCGTAGTCGTAGTAGCCGCGCCCCGTCTTGCGTCCGTACAGCCCCGCGGCGACCTGGCGGGCGGCGATCATCGACGGGCGCCAGCGCGGCTCGCCGAAGGACTGCTCATAGAAGCTCTTGGAGATCTCAAAGCCGGTCTCCACGCCCACGAGGTCCATGAGCTCGAACGGGCCCATGCGAAAACCGCCCTCCATGCGACAGATGCGGTCGATGCTCTGCACGTCGGCGATCTGCTCCTGCAGTAGTCGCAGCGCCTCCAGGCCAAACGGCCGGTTGCAGCGGTTGACGATGAAGCCCGGGCCGTCCTTGGCGAGGATCACCGTCTTGCCCATCGCCTCGCCGGTGGCGATCGCCAGCGCGAGCGCCTGCTCGGAGGACTCCACGCCAGCGACAACCTCGAGCAGCGCCATCAGCGGCGCGGGGTTGAAGAAGTGCATGCCGACCACGCGCTCGGGGTGCGTGGCGCCGGCTGCTATCGCGGTGACGAGCAGCGAGGAGGTGTTGCTGGCGAGCACGCAGCGCTCGCTGACGATCTCCGACAGCTTGGCGTACATCTCGTGCTTGAGCTCCAGGCGCTCGGGTGCGGCCTCGATCACGAGCTCGCAGTCGGCGAGCGCCGCCATGTCCTCCACCGGCTCAAGCGCGTCGGCCGCGCGGGCGGCCTGTTCGTCGGAGAGCTTGCCCTTCGCCGCTTCCTTCGCGAGCCCGGCCAGCGCGGCCTCGGTGCCCTTGGCGAGCGCCTCGGGAAACGGGTCATACAGCAGCGTGCGGGCGCCCGAGCGCGCGGCGAGCTGGGCGATGCCGTTGCCCATCGTGCCCGCACCCAGAACGCCGATCACTGCTGCCGGCGCGACCTGGGACCCCCGGCCGGCGGAGCCGGCCTCATAAAGACGTTCGTCGGTCATCGCCTCACGCGGGCACCAGCGCGTTCACGCCGGTCAGCGCGCGCCCGATCAGCAGCTGCTGGATCTGGGAGGTGCCCTCGTAGATGGTGGTGACGCGCGCGTCGCGGAAGTAGCGCTCGACGGGGTGGTCGTCGACGTAGCCGGCGCCGCCGTGCACCTGGATCGCGAGGTTCGCGCATTCCAGCGACGCTTCGGTGGCGTGGAGCTTGGCGATCGAGGTCTCCAGGCTGTTCGGGCGGCCCTGGTCCTTGAGGAAGCCCGCGCGCCAGGCGAGCATCCGCGAGGCGTCGGTTTTGAGCACCATTTCGGCGATCATCGCCTGCACGAGCTGGAAGCTGGCGATCGGCTTGCCGAACTGCTCGCGCTCCTTGGCGTACTTCACCGACTCCTCGACGCAGCCCTGGCAGATGCCGACCGCGCCGCACGCCACCGAGTAGCGCCCGGACTCGAGGTTGGACAGCGCGACTTTGAAGCCGTCGCCGACGTTGCCGAGCATCTGCTCGTCCGTCACCTCCACGTCTTCCAGGGAGATGGAGCCGGTGTCGGAGGCGTGCAGCCCCATCTTGTGCTCGATCGGCTGCGCCGAGTAGCCGGGGTGCTCGGTGTCCACCATGAAGCAGGCGATGCCCTTGTAGCCGAGCGCGGGGTCGGTCTGCGCGAAGATCAGCGCGACCTTCGCGTGGTTGGCCATCGAGATCCACATCTTCGAGCCGTTGAGCACCCAGCCGCCGTCGGTCTTCTTGGCGCGCGTCTTCTGGTTGGCGGCGTCCGAGCCCGTGTCGGGCTCCGTCAGGCCGAAGCAGCCGAGCCACTCGCCGGAGCACAGCTTGGGCAGGTAGGTGTGCTTTTGCTCCTCGGTGCCGAACTTGAGGATGCCCGAGCACACGAGCGAGGTCTGCACGGAGATGACGGTGCGGATGGAGGAGTCCGCGCGCCCGATCTCCTCGACGACGAGCCCGTATGACAGGTAGTCGAGGCCGGCGCCGCCGTACTGCTCGGGGACGATCGCCCCGAGGTAGCCCTGCGCGGCGACCTTCTCGACCATCTCCATGTCGAAGTGGTGATTGCGCGCGTTTTCACGCGACTGCACCACGATCTCCTTGTCCGCGAACTCGCGCGCGGTCTGCTTGATCAGGCGCTGCTCGTCGGTCAGGTCGAAGTCCATCGGCGGTTCCCCTCTTGTCGTGCGGGATGTGTGAACGGGGTGGTGAGTCTTTTATCTATTAAGAGATCGTGCGCCATGGTCATACGCCGCGCAGCTTGGGCGTTTGCCAGGGCGCGTGGACCCTACGCTCGATCTCGTCGGCTATGCCCTCGATTGGCAGGCGCTGTTGCGCCAGCGAGTCGCGGTCGCGCAACGTCAGCGTGCCGTCCTCGACGCTCTGGTGGTCAATAGTAAGACAAAACGGTGTCCCGATCTCATCCTGGCGGCGGTAGCGGCGGCCGATCGCGCCGCCGTCGTCGTACTCGGACTGCACGCGCTCGCGCAGCTCGTCGTGCACCGCGCGCGCGAGCTCGGGCTGGCGGTCCTTGTTGACGAGCGGCAGCACCGCCGCCTTCACGGGCGCCAGGCGCGGGTGCAGGCGCAGGACGGTGCGCGTCTCGCCCGCGCCGGTGCCCTCGCGGGCGACCGCTTCCTCGTCGTAGGCGTCCACCAGGAACGCGAGCGTCGCGCGGTCGGCGCCGGCGGCGGGCTCGATCACGTGCGGCACGTAGCGATCGCCTGAGCCCTGGTCGAAGTACTCGAGCTTCTCGCCCGAATGCCTTGCGTGCTGGGTCAAGTCGAAGTCGCCGCGGTTGGCGATCCCCTCGAGCTCCGACCAGCCGATGGGGAACAGGTACTCGACGTCGCTGGTGGCGGAGGAGTAGTGCGACAGCTCGTCGGGGTCGTGGGCGCGCAGGCGCAGGTGGTCGGGGCGCAGGCCGAGCTCGACATACCAGCGCTCGCGCTCTGTGAGCCAGTGCGCGAACCACCGCTGGGCTTCGCCGGGCGGGACGAAGTACTCCATCTCCATCTGCTCGAACTCGCGCGTGCGGAAGATGAAGTTGCCGGGGGTGATCTCGTTGCGGAAGGACTTGCCCACCTGGGCGATCCCGAACGGGGGTTTCTTGCGCGAGAACTGCAGCACGTTCTTGAAGTTGATGAAGATCCCCTGGGCGGTCTCCGGGCGCAGGTAGGCGGTGGCGCCCGATTCCTTCACCGGGCCGATGGTCGTCTCGAACATCAGGTTGAAGTCGCGCGCGTCTGTGAGCGAGCACTCGTCGGTTTCGCCGGGGTGCTTGGACGGTTTGCGCCCGCACGCGAGCTCCTGCAGGTGGTCGGCGCGGAAGCGCTGGCCGCACGTGCGGCAGTCCACCAGCGGGTCGGTGAAGCCGGCGAGGTGCCCGGAGGCCTCCCACACCTTGGGGTGCTGCAGGATCGCGGAGTCGATCGCCACGATGTCGTCGCGCTCCTGCAGCATCGCCCGCCACCACTCGCCCTTGACGTTGTTCTTCAGCAGCACGCCGTAGTGGCCGTAGTCGTAGGTCGAGCCCACCCCGCCGTAGATCTCCGAGGAGGGGAACACGAAGCCGCGGCGCTTGCACAGCGCGACGATCTTGTCCATCGTCACGACGTCTTCGTCGGTGGGGGAGGGGTCGGTCATCGTAGGGGGTCCGTCGCGCGCGCTCGGGGTCGCTCGTCGGCCGGCAGCGGATGCTAGCCCCTAGCATGCGCCGCCGTGGCGCGTGTGCTGATCGTGGCGGGTGGACGGCGGGGACGGACGCTCGCCGGCGAGCTGATCGGCGAAGGCCACGCGGTGCGCATCAGCACCCGCAGCGAGCAGGGCCGCGCGGCGATCGAGGCGGCGGGCGCCGAGTGCTGGATCGGCACGCCCGACCGGCTGGCGACGCTGCGCGGGGCGCTCGACGGGGTCACAATCCTGTGCTGGCTGCTCGGCGCGTGCACGGGCAGCGAGCGCGAGTTGCGCGAGCTGCACACAGCGCGGCTCGAGTTCTTCCTCACGCAGGCGATCGACACGACCGTGCGCGGCTTCGTGTACGAGGCACGCGGGACGAGCACGCCGGCGGACGTGCTCGCGCAGGGCGAGCACGTGGTGCGCAGGCTGGTGGCGCGCAACAGCATCCCCGTCGCGTTCCTGACCGCGGACCCGCTCGACGTCCCCGCGTGGCTGGCCGACGCGCACGGCGCGATCGCCGGGCTGCTGAGCGGCGGCTGACGCGATGTTTTTCCGGGGTCAAGCTCACGCAAGTGCCGGTCGATACATGCGCAGGCATGGTTGGTTCTCGCTCCAGATACGGGCTGTTCGTGTCGGCGGTCGGCGCGATCGTGGTGGCCGTGTCGCTGGTCACGCCGTGGTACGGGGTGGCCGTGCAGCACGCCGCGCACGCGGGCGCGGCGGCCGGCCGGGTGGCGGGGACCGTCGATGCGTTCCACGCGCTCCCCGGCATGACGGTCGTGCTGCTGGTGGCGGGGGCGCTGGCGATGCTCGACGTGACCGCGCCGCTGGTGCGCACGCGCGGGCCGCTGCCCGGCGGCGCGGGCGGGTCGCTGGTGCTGCTGGGGGCGATCGCCGCCGGCTTCACGCTGTTTCACATGATCGACCTGCCGACGCTGGCGGGCGGGACGTACGCGCACACGCTGCGCGAGGGCGCGTGGCTCGCGCTGATGGGGTCCGTGACGATGATGCTGGGCGGCATGTGGCCGCGCTACGTCACACCCGGCGAGGCTCGGCAGATGCGGCCGGGCACGCTATCCTGGGGCTAATCTCCCCAAAGCCGATCAGGATTCCGCAGCGGGGTCCAGGAGGCCCGGCTTTCCCGCCGCAAACAGCTCACACGCTCGCCGTGTAGAGAAAGGAGCACCACAGATGACGCTGCAGCTTGGCGACACAGCCCCCGACTTCGAGGCCGACACCACGGAGGGCCACATCAAATTCCACGACTGGATCGGCGACTCGTGGGCTGTGCTGTTCTCCCATCCCAAGGACTTCACCCCCGTGTGCACGACCGAGCTCGGCTACATGGCGAACGCGAAGCCCGAGTTCGACGCCCGCGGCGTGAAGATCATCGGCCTGTCGGTGGACCCGCTGGACAAGCACGAGCAGTGGGCGAAGGACATCGAGGAGACGCAGGGCACCGCCCCCAACTACCCGATCATCAGCGACAGCGACTACCACGTGTCGAAGCTGTACGGGATGCTGCCCGCGGACACCGCGGGCGATCCGGCGGCGCGCACGCCGGCGGACAACCAGACCGTGCGCAACGTGTTCGTGATCGGGCCGGACAAGAAGGTGAAGCTGATCCTCGTCTACCCGATGACCACGGGGCGCAACTTCGACGAGGTGCTGCGGGTGATCGACTCGCTGCAGCTGACGGCGAAGCACAAGGTGGCCACGCCGGTGAACTGGAAGCGGGGGGACAAGGTGATCATCTCCGGGTCCGTCTCCAACGATCAGGCCAAGGAAATCTATCCGGACGGATGGGAGGAGCCTAAGCCTTACATTCGGATCGTGGCGGATCCGAGTGGGTGAGGGTTGGGGCCGTGCGCCGGCGACCGGTGGCTGTGGGCTGGGTCAGGGCTCGGCGGTGAGGGATAGGCGGCCGGCGGCGGTGGTTGGCTGCAGGCGCTCGAAGAGGTGGGTGAGGATGCGGGCGGTGGCGCCCCAGATGGTGTGGTCGCCTACGACGTAGGCGTCGGTTTGGAAGGTGATGCCGCGGCGTTCGATGGGGACCTTGCGGGCGCCGGCCCGGACGTCGCTGAGGGGGGGCTCTAGGACGGCGTCTACCTCCTTGGGGGAAAGGCGCCAGGCCACGCCTGGGGGGATTTGGGCGACGAAGGGGTGGATGGTGTAGCGGGTTGCGAACGTGGAGGTTGGGGGGAGCTCGCCCAGCAGCTTGACCTGGGCGCGGGGGAGGCCGATCTCCTCTTCGGCCTCGCGCAGGGCGGTGTCGAGGAGGGTTGGGTCCTCGGCGTCCTTGCGGCCGCCGGGGAAGGAGATCTCGCCGGCGTGGCGGCGCAGGTCGGCGCGGCGCTTGGTGAGGACCACGTGGGGGGTGGGCGCGTCGCCGGCGAGGAACAGCGGCACGAGCACGGCCGCGGGGATGTGCTCCCCCTCGGGGGACGGTGCGCCGGCGCTCGCGCCGGACGGGCCGGCGCCGGCGGGGATGGGGGACTCAGGCGGCCAGGTGAACGCGCTCAATGCGCTCCTGGAACATCACCTCGCCGTCGAGCGCCCGGTGCACCGGGCACTTGGCGGCGATCACGCGCAGGCGCTCGACCTGGTCCTCGGGCAGGTTGTCGGGCAGCCTGAGCACGATCTGGAACTTGGTGGGGCAGCCGCGCTCGGCGGGGGTGTACTCGGCGTCGACCTCCACCGGGCCGATGTCCCAGCCCTTGCGCGCGGCGTACATCTCGAGCGTGATCGCCGTGCACGAGGCGAGGCTGACCGCCAGCAGCTCCTGGGGATCCGGGCCGCTGTCGTCACCGCCTGCTTCCAGCGGCTCGTCCACCGTCAGCTGGTGGTCGCGCACCTGAACCGTGTGCCTGTACGTGGCGCCGTCGCGGCGCACCGAGGCCTTCATCCTTGCGAGCCCTGGCGTGTGGGTCATTTATTTCGATCCCCTCGAATCGGCGGTGTGTGATGCGCTGCTCATGATAGGACCAGCCCCGGCTGGCCAAGCGGGTTGAATAGCAGACCGGTGAGCAGCTTGGGGAAGAAATACGTCGACTTTGGGGGCATGTTCTCGCCGGCCGCGGCCACGTCGCGCACCTGCTCCACGGGCGTGGGGCGCATGAGGAAGGCCGCGTCGTAGTCGCCCGAGCGCACCATCGCGAGCGCCTCCGCGGTGTCGCGCGCGTAGAACAGGCCGTTGAAGTGGGCGATGTCGTCGTCGCTGTAGCCGAGCGTGCTCTTGAGGATCAGCGTCTCCAGGACGCCGGTGTCGAGCTCGCGGTAGGCGGCCGAGCATCCGGGCAGCGCGGCGTCGGCGATCGCCTGGTCCTTGAGCGTCAAGCGCAGCGGGCGCTCGTCGCGGCCGTCGATGTAGCCGAGCGTCAACCGCCCGCGGCCGGGCGCCGGCGCGATCTGCTCGATCGGCACCTCCTCGATGTGGAAGTCGCGCTGCAGCGTGTGCGTGAGCGCCTCGCGTTGCGCCTCGCTGAGGTTGCCGATCAGGCGGTGGGTGGGGAAGACCGTCAGCCCTGGGTCCTCGAGCGCGACGAGGCACATGAGGATGTAGCGGTGATCGCCCTCGCCGCCGACCTCCTCGGCGTAGGTGCGCATCGTCTCGTAGCGGTGGTGGCCGTCGGCGATCAGCAGCTCGGCGTCGCGCGCGGCGGCCTGCACGGCGGCGATCGCATCGGGGTTGCCGGTGCGCCACAGGCGGTGGACGGTGCCGTCGGCGTCGGCGACCTGCGCCCACGGCGGCTGCTCGGTGGCGGGCGCGAGCGCCTGCCACGCGGCCTGCGCGGGGTCTGAGTACAGCGAGAAGATGGGGGAGATGTTGGCGTGCGTGGCGCGCGTCAAACGCAGGCGGTCCTCCTTGGGGCCGGGGTGCGTGCGCTCGTGCGGGCGCACCCGCCCTGGGCCGTAGTCCTCGATGCGCACGCGGCAGAAGAAGCCGCGGCGCGTGCGCGCCTGGCCGTCGGGGCCGGTGTAGTCCTGGGTGTGCGCCCACAGCGCCGGCTGCGCGTCGCGCACGAGCGCGCCCTGGGTCTGCCAGGTCTCGAACAGCGTTCCGGCCGCCGCGTACGGATCCGGGCCGCCGGGCTCGGCCTTGGGCAGGTCAACGGCCACGACGTTGTACGGCGAGCGGGCGAGCAGCTCCGCGCGCTGGTTCGCGTCGATCACGTCGTAGGGGGGCGCGACCACGTCGGCGAGCGGGCCGACGACGGCCGGGTCGTAGTGCAGCGCGCGCAGGGGTTGGACGTCAGCCATGCGGTGGCGGAGGCTAGCAGCGCGCGTCGGGCGGGCGGTTCGCGCCGGGCGGCGATGCGCTCCACCCCAACCGGTGCGTCTGCCTCTACCCTGTGGGTATCGGGGCGTGGCGCAGCCTGGTAGCGCACCTGCTTTGGGAGCAGGGGGTCGTGGGTTCGAATCCCGCCGCCCCGACTAATTGGTCCTTATTTGAGACTGCGGCCGTCAGAAAGCAACGGTGGGCGTGTTCGTCGTGTGTGCCGCTGGGCGCGAGTCGTGCTAGTAATGGTCGAGTTGGGTGGTGATGCGCACCAAGCTCGACCACGCACTCACCGGGATGCGCTGGATGACGCGTCTGGCGGGTGCTCCTGTGCCTTCGCTCGCAGTTCTTCCAACTCAGCACGCATACTTCGTGGGTCTTGACGAAAGCTCAAGAACAGCCAACCTGGGCCTGAGAGCGCTAGCACCGTCAACATCGCGAATCCGCCGGCCAATCCAGCCGCAGTACCTGCAGCTATCACATTCGCCCAATGTCCTGCGCCAACGTAGCCCTGCGTGTAAGAGTACGTGGATGCTCCGCCTCGTAGCGCTCCGGAAGCCCCAAGCAATGCGAAGACCTCGCCTCCCAGGAGAAACACAAAGAGCTGGGCTCGATAGACCTTGATCTGAGGGTCCGAGAGCAGCTCAGTTGCTCGGCCCTCAAGCGCAAAGGCGATCATAAGTATCGGGATGATCTCCGCTGCGAGACCGTAGAACGGAGCAACAGGCAGCTCTCCATGGAGCCCATAGACGAGCACCCCGGCGATGACCGCCAGAACGACGGGCACGAGAAGCGCGACGGGGACTGCTGCCTGGTGCGCCTTACTGGCAGAAGTGGAGCTACAGGGCGTAGGGGAAGGTGGATCCTGGTAGAGCACAAGCAAGGCAAGGCTAGCACTATTTGCGCATACGTCAAGTATGACATGCAAGATGACGGCGTAAAGCGAGGAGTATTGCGTTAGTTCCGCTAGGTAGCAGGCATGACAGCCATGTCTTCGTATGGTAGGCTCCGACTGCATATGGCTCGAATGGACGGCACCCGCGACGACGCCTCCCCCACTGACGAGCAATTGGTGCAGCTCGGGCAACAGCTCGAGGCGGCTCGCAAGGCGGCTGGGCTCTCGGGTCGCGAGGTGGCCGAGGCAGCTGGTCTTAGCGCTCCCTATCTGCGCGCGATCGAGCGCGGAAGCAACCCCAAGACAGGAAAACCCTCGCGTCCGAGGGCCGAGGCGGTTCTCGGCATAGCAAGAGCGCTAGGGCTTGATCCGGCTAAGACACTCAGCGCTGCTGGTTATCCTGCTGCCCCGTTTGCGAACCTTGATGGCGAAGCGTCCCAAGCACCGGCGCGCCGTGCGGTTGACGATCTGCTTCGACAGCTTCAGGAGTCGGTCAAAGGGCTCAATCGACGTAGCCCCTTTATGTACGCGCGAACGGTGGAGCGTCTCGAAGAGTTCGCCGCTGACTTTCGCGTTATGGCGAATGGGGCTCTCCGTTCGACGCCTGAGGATGAGCCGCATCTGACTCGGCAGGCCGTGGATGAATGCCGCTCGCACCTCCGCGCCGTGAGCTACCAGGACGAACCATGGTGGCCGAGCGCAGCTGGTGATAGCTATCTCGAGCTGCACAAAGAGCTTGCCCAGCGGGATGTTGAGATGACGCGCATCTTCATTCTGGATCAGGATGCGCTTGCCGATCTGCGGCCCACACTCGAACGTCACGTAGAGCTCAATATTCGCACCTTCGTACTCCTGCGAGATGAGGTGAACGACTACTATTGGCGTGATTTCGTTCTCTATGACGATGTGCTTTTGCGGATGGCAACACCTGTTGATGCCACGTCTGAACGAAAGAGTGCGGAGTTCACGGATGATCGTGGCCGGATTATGCAGGCGCTAGAGGACTTTAAGTATCTCTATCGAGTAGCGAGCACGCATGTCGCAAGCGTTGAGCGCATCCTCGAGCGTCCTGTATAAACTGTAGACGCATGCAACCTCAACCCTGTATCTCGATCGAGCTGGGCCACATGACGCTCAAATCGGATGGAACGTTGAATCACGACGAGCTTAGCCGCTCTTGTGTGCTCGCGAATCACCTAGAGACAAGACTAAGGCATTCCGGGATCTGCACGATAACTACCCTGCTGATCGACGATAAGAGGCTAGATGCCTCCATACGAGGGGAGCATGGATGTGAGCTCATAGCGCATCTCAACCAGTTCGCTACTGTTGACTATTACTGCTTCGAGCGAGATCTTGCTACCTATGTCGAGCTAATGCTTCAATGTCTTACATCACGAGCCAAACGATCACAACAAGAATCGATTGAACGGCGTTTTGCTAACGGGCATAAGACCCTTGCATGCTCTGTAGATGTAACCATATGGCACCTCCTTCGTCTTGGTATTTTGACAGATACCAAGCGTATTTTGCGACCCTTGCACGCTGCGGACGTCTTCTGCGGCTCCGATGTCGCCGTATCGGTTCTTCCTGACTATAATGGTGACCCCGAGAAAACAGCTAGGCGACTCCTAAGGCGTGTGCGCGGGAATCATGATCTTCACGACCGGGTTGTTCCGATATTCTTCCCCTCGGGCGAAAGCAGCGTGCTGACGCGGCGGCAGCTTGAGCGCAAGGCTGATAGTGCAGCAAATCATATTCTCCGGGTCATCTCGACCAAGAGGTCTTCCGAGCGATCAGGCAGCGAGACTGTTGTCGCACTAGCTCGTGCATAGACAGGTGCGCCTTGTGCATGCTCGAAGCGAGGAGCTGTGTCACTCTTTACCCCGTCGTCGTCGCAAACGCTGGAAGAAGAACCGCGTCGCTGATCTCCAACTCCAAGTCGGTTTCGTACACGTATCGACCTCCACCACGGCAAACCCCCGCGGGACTGAGCGCGATCGCGCAAGGCGTTACGGTCCGCCGCCGCAACGCGTGATGCCCTTGAGGCATCTCGTTGCCGACCTCCCATCAGCACCTGGGCGTATTTGGCTGCGTTTTCGACTTGTTCGCGAGCTTCTTTGGCCCATGTGGAGATCGTCACTACCAAGCGTCTCGCCGTCTTCGACATCTCCGACGATCACATCGTTGTTGACGATGTGGTGTTCAGAGGCTAGCTTGGGCAGGTCAGTCGTTCGACGCTCTCCATGCAGGCAGCTCGGCGATTGCGTGACTCCCCTGCATAGCCAGCGCCCCCTCCCGTGTTATCGGCTGCACCGCAGCGCGCGCTCTCGGGCACCAGCCGTAGACGATCCGGCATAAACGGCATGACCGCGCGCTTCACGTAATCCGTGCCGCCAGCAACCAGCGCCTTGCGCACCGGCGCTGGCGGCAGCGGCGAGAAGCCGTACTGCTCGCGAATCGGATCGGGTATGAGCGCGACGGTCACGAAGTTCACGGTCTCCAGCAGTGGGCGGGCGAACAGCGGCACGGGCGGGGCGCGCACGATCTGGCGCGCCCGTCGCCGTGCCCACTCGGTCACATAGCGCTCATCGCCCTCCAGCATGCGCGCGGTAGGCGTCGAGAGGTCCTCCAGCGTCCGGCATGTAGCTCGGCTTCAGGCCAAACAGCCGCGCCACAACCTTGTAGTCCTCGCAAAACGCGGTCTTCTCGGCGCGCGAGAGCAAACGCACGTAGCGCTGGTAGACGACCAGCGCCGAATCCACGAGCGAGAACAGTACCCACAGCAGCAGCTGCGGATCGTCCGCCCGATAGGGCATGCCCGGCGCGTAGATGCCAGCCTGTTCGGTCAGCTGCCCGCATACGCGTTTGTGCATCGCGCGCACGCGTCGCGTCACGCGGTCGGCCTCGCCACGCGGCCGAAAGCGATCGTGTTCATCGTCTTCTCGGTGCGCGCCAGCCGCTGGTATGGCTCATCCAGCGAGCTTGTGGGCGAGCAGGCCGACTACGGCCAGTGGATGAGCGGCCTGCATCAGCAGCGCGCGCGGGCCGGAGAGAGCAACGACGCGCTCTCGATGGACGCTGCGAAGCACCGAGGAGTCGTCGAAGTAGCCCTCCGACCGACGCGCTTCGCGCGTGCCAGTCACGCGCGCGGCGCGGAGCCGGCCGCTCCGCCGCGTAGTCGTGCGTTCCACCTCTCCTCGACGCGCCCGACCTTCCAGTAGGCGAGGGCGGTTGCCCAGCACATGACGAACATGCCGACGATCACAAAGCCCGCCTTGCTGATGTCGAACACCTCCATGTGGCGCCAGAAGCCACCGTGCAGGTCGCCGAGCTCCATCGGCAGCAGGCCGAGCACCTCGATCGTGCCGATGAAAAAGCAGATCGCCACGGATAGGCCGGTGATCGCGAGGTTGTAGTAGACCTTGCGCACGGGGTTGAAGAACGCCCAGGAGTAGGCGAAGTTCATGAAGATCCCGTCGATCGTGTCCATCAGGCTCATGCCGGCGGTGAACAGGACGGGCAGGCACATGATCGAGTAGAACGGCAGGCGCTGGGAGGCGAGCAGCGCGGTGGTGGCCAGCAGCGCGACCTCGGTCGCTGTGTCGAAGCCCATGCCGAAGACCACGCCGACGGGGTACATCTTCCACTCGGCGTCGATTGTCTTCATCCAGCGCCCGAAGAGGCGGAACATCAGCCCGCGGTTGTTGAGCTGGCGCTCGAGCTCGGCCTCGTCGTAGTTGCCTTTGCGCATCGATCGGAACACGCGGAAGATGCCGGCGAGGATGACGATGTTCAGCAGCGCGATCAGGTACAGGAACGACGCCGAGACGACCGTGCCGAAGATCCCGCCGAACTGCTCCAGGGTGGAGTTGTCGTGCGCGACGGCGCCGTACACGGCTTTCTCGGCGACGACGATCCCGACGCCGATCGCGACCACGATCGTCGAGTGTCCGAGCGAGAACCAGTAGCCGATGGACAGCGGGCGTTTGCCCTCGTTCATGAGCTTGCGGGTGGTGTTGTCGATCGCCGAGATGTGGTCGGCGTCGAAGGCGTGGCGCAGCCCCAGCGAGTAGGCCAGGCCGGCGACGCCGACCCCCAGACCCTTGAAGTGCGAGGGCACGACGAACGCGACGAACACGCCGAACCCGACGAGGTGCAGCAACGCCACGCTCGTGAACATCAAGCCAGCCCTGCGCCGCTCCGCGGGCGTGAGCGCCCTCGCTACCTGCGCCACATACCCGAGTGCTGCAAGCCGCGTGGCGCGCACCGTGCTCGGCGGCCCCTCGCGCGCGCCACTCTTCAGCGAGTCCATCGACAGGCTCCTTTCTTGGTGTGGATTCAAACAGGAACCGCCGGGCCGGTAGGCAGCGCCACGCTCACGCCGAGAGCGCGAACAGCGGCCAGCGTCCCGGCACGCCCTTGAGCTCGTGCGAGCCGCGGTCGGCGAACGAGAACGGGCCGCCGACGACCGTCCCGAACACGGTGCCCGAAACCAGCACCTCGCCGGCGCTCGCCAGTGCGCACACGCGCGCGGCGATGTGCACGGCCATGCCCGCGACGTCGTGCTCGCCGACCAGCTCGCACTCGCCCGTGTGCATGCCGACGCGCACCTCCATCCCCAGCTCGCGCGCCACGCGCGTGATCGCCAGCGCGCAGCGCAGCGCCCGCGTGGGCGGCCCGTCGAACGTCGCGAGGAAGCCGTCGCCGACCGTCTTCACCTCGTGCCCGCCAAAGCGCGCCAGCTCGGCGCGCACGCGCGCGTCGTGGTCGGCGAGCAGATCGCGCCAGCGCCCGTCGCCGCGTCTGGCCGCGTGCCCGGTGGCGTCGACGATGTCCGTGAACGTCACCGTCAACAGCCTGCGGGTCGGTCCGGCGCCGGCGCGCTGGCCGGTGAGGAACTCCTCGATCTCCTCGAGGATCGCCTCGGTGTCGCCGAGGAAGGGGAAGGAGTCGATGCCCTCGAGCTCCACGTAGCGCGCGCCGGGGATGTGCTCGGCGATGTAGCGCGAGTGGCGCACGTCCCAGCCCCGTTCGCCGGGGCGGTGCATCACGAGCGTCGGCACGCGTATGCGCGCGAGCGCCTCGCGCACGTCGAGGTCGTTCGCCGCGGCGAGCACCGTCCGTGCCTCGCTGGGGCTCGCCGCCAGGCGCTCCACGCGTGCCAGCCACTCCGCCAGCGAGGGGTCGTCGGCCATCGACGGCGCGAGCATGCGCCCGCCTTCGTTGTCCAGCTCGCCCCAGCTGGCGACGTTGCGCTCGACCAGCGCTTCGCGCTCGGGGACGGTCAGCGCCCAGTCGTAGTCGGGCGCCCAGGCGGTGCGCGCGACCGACGCGTACATGATCAGCGCGCCCACGCGCTCGGGGTGCTCGGCCGCGAGCAGCGTGCCGACGAGACCGCCGAGCAGGTAGGTGAACAGCGCGGCGCGTTCGCTGCCGGCCGCGTCGAGCACGGCGATCGCGTCGCGCACTTCCTGCGCGAGCGAGTGCGAGCCGACCAGTCGCTCGGACAGCCCCGTGCCCCGGCGATCGAACAGGATCACGCGACCGAAGCTCGCCAGGCGCTCGAGGAAGCGCCGCAGCGCCGCCAGCTCCCACATCTGCTCGACCTGGGAGATCCAGCCCGGCAGGAACAGCAGGTCGAGCGGCCCGTCGCCGACGATCTGGTAGGCGATGCTCGCGTCGTCGCTGCGCGTGTAGCGGGTGCTCGGCGCCATCAGCCGTCTTCGATCAGCGCGCGAAACGGCGCCGCCGGCTCGACGCTCGCGCCGGCGGCGTGCACGCGGTCGGACAGCCACAGATCCGAGGTGACGACGCGCACGGAGCCCGGTTGCGCCTCGGCGTGCAGCAGGCGCACGATCTCGTCGTCGGCGGAGTCGCGCCGCGGTCGCGGCGCGTAGGCGACGACGATCACCGTGGAGCGGATCGGCGGCGAGGGGGGCTGCTCGAAGACGACCGTGACCTCCGCCCCGCTGCTCGCCGCCCAGCGCTCGAGCATGCCCACCAGCTTGACCATCGCCGCGTGACGATCCTTCCACCACGCGTCCGGTCGCGTGCCGATCACGTTCATCCCGTCCACAAGCCAACGCACGCCGTCAAGCCTATTCTGCGTGGCATGCGGCTCGAAGGCATCCAAACGGGCGACATCGTCGAGGTCGATCGCCGCGGGCGGCGCTTCCACGCGGTGGTCACCGGCGCCGCGCCTGGGGGCCTGGCGATCCAGCCGACCGACCGGCGCGTGAACTACTACTCGTGCCGCAGCCGCGAGGTGATCGCCCACTGGGCCAAGCGCGGGCGCCCGCGCCAGAGCGAAGAGCCGCTGTTGCCCTCGCCGCGCCAGCTGCAGCTCGACCTCGCCGCCCAGGAGGGTCCCGCCGCGCAGTGACGCGTGGCGGCACGCACGCCTGCGCAGCCCGTGCGATGAGAAACCCGGGGGGAGCCGTGGACGCGCGGGCAGATAGGGTCCCCGTCACCGTGAGCGGCCGTGTGCTGATTCTCTCCTGGGAGTACCCGCCGGTGATCGAGGGCGGCCTGGCACGCCACGTGCGCAAGCTGGCACAGGCGCTGGCGCGCCAGGGCAAGGCGGTGGACGTGCTCACGCGGGGGGTCGGCGCCGACGGCGAGGGCGCGTGCGCGCCGCTCGTGGACGGCGCGTGCACCGGCGTGCGCGTGCATCGTGTGCGCGAGCCGAGCTGGCCGCGCGAGCTCGATCGCTTCGTGGCGTGGGTGCAGCAGATGAACAGCGACATGCTCGCCGCCGGCGAAGCGCTCGCGCAGGAGCACAGCTACGAGCTCGTGCACGGACACGACTGGCTGGTCGCGCACGCCGCCGCGGGCCTGGCGGACAGGCTGGAGGTCCCGTACGTGACGACCATCCACGCCACCGAGCACGGCCGCCACCAGGGGTGGGTGCAGAACCCGCCGCAGTCGCACATCCACGCGGTCGAGCGCTGGATGGCCAGGCGCGCGGACGCGGTGATCGTGTGCTCGTACTACATGCGCGGGCACGTGGCCGACATCTTCGACATCGACGAGCGCCGCGTGGCGGTGATCCCCAACGGCGTGGACCCCAGCGAACTGCAGCCGACGGGGGACCTGGGCGCGCTCAGAGCCGAGTTCGCCGCGCCGCACGAGAAGCTGGTCCTGCTCGTCGGGCGGCTGGTGTACGAGAAGGGCTTCCAGCTCGCGCTCGACGCGCTGCCGGAGGTGATCGAGCGTGTGGGCAACGTGCGCTTCCTGGTCGCCGGCAGCGGCACCCACGAGGCCGAGCTGAAGGCGCAGGCGCAGCGGCTCGGGCTGTGCGAGCACGGGACGTTCCTCGGCTGGATCGGCGACGACGTGCTGCACCGCCTGTACGGCATCGCGGACCTGTGCGTGGTGCCCTCGATCTACGAGCCGTTCGGGCTGGTGGCGCTCGAGGCGATGGCCTCCGGCTGCCCGTGCATCGTGGCCGACACCGGCGGGCTGCGCGAGGTGGTCCCGGTGGGCGAGCGCGTGGGGCTGCGGTTCAACGGCGGCGATCCCGAGCACCTGGGCGTGATGATCGAACGTCTGCTCGTCGATGAGGAGCTGTGCGATCGCCTGGTCACCGAAGCGTCCGAGTATGTGCTTCGCTTCGACTGGGAAGACGTCGCGCAGCGTACGCGTGGCATTTACGATGCGTTGCACAAGCTGACGCCGAGGGAGGAGGCGCGAAGGGGATGACGCAGATGGTGCAGGGTCTGATGCAGGATGACTTCCCGCTGACCCTCAATCACCTCCGCCGGCGGCTGGCGAGCTACAACCACGGTGCGGAGGTGGTGACGCTGGGCGGCGACGGTGCGAGCGTCACGCGCGCGAGTCACGCCGAGGTCTCCGCGCGCATCGACCGCCTGGCGCACGCGCTGCACGGGCTGGGGGTGCGCCAGGGCGAGCGCGTGGCGACGTTCGCGTGGAACAACCAGCGCCACTTCGAGCTGTACTTCGCCGTCCCATGCATGGGCGCGGTGCTGCACACGCTGAACATCCGCCTGTTCGATGAGCAGCTCACCTACATCGTCAACCACGCCGAGGACCGGATCATCTTCGTCGACGACTCGCTGGTGGCGCAGCTGGCCAAGCTGGCGCCCACGTTCAAGACGGTCGAGCGCTACGTGGTGATGGGCGAGGACGCCGACGCGCGCGTCGGCGAGCTGCCGGGCGCGATCACCTACGAGCAGCTGCTCGCGCAGGCGCCGGGCGGGGAGCAGCCGTTCGCCTACCCCGAGCTCGACGAGCGCCAGGCCGCCTCGCTGTGCTACACGAGCGGCACCACCGGCAACCCCAAGGGCGTGCTCTACTCGCACCGCTCGATCAGCCTGCACTCGACGGTCACGCTCGCCAAGGACGGCACCGGCCTCTCGCGCGCCGACCGCATCCTGGCGGTGGTGCCGATGTTCCACGTCAACGCCTGGGGGCTGCCCTACGGCGCGGCGCTCGCGGGCGCCGACCTGATCCTGCCCGACCGCCACCTGCAGCCCGAGCCGCTGGCCGGCCTGATCGCCGGCGAGCGCCCCACGCTGATGGGCTGCGTGCCGACGATCTTCCAGGGCCTGCTCGCCCACGCCGAGCAGCATCCGGAGCTCGACCTGTCCTCGCTGTCCAACGCGGCCTGCGGCGGCTCGGCGGTGCCGCGCCAGCTGATGAAGGACTTCGAGGAGCGCCACGACGTGCGCATCTTCCAGGCGTGGGGCATGACCGAGACGAGCCCCGTCGCCACCTACTCGCGCCCGCGCGAGCGCACCCCCGACGGGGGCGCACGCGAGCACGACGACGCCTACTGGGACGAGCGCGCGATGCAGGGGCGCCCGCTGCCGTGGGTCGAGCTGCGCCTCGCCGGCGATGACGGCGCAGAGGTCCCGTGGGACGGCACCGCCACGGGCGAGATCGAAGTGCGCGGGCCGTGGGTGGCCGCGCGCTACTTCGCGGACACCTCCGAAGACGAGAAGTTCGCCACCGGCTGGCTGCGCACCGGGGACATCGCCTCGGTGAACGCGCGCGGCAACGTGCAGATCACCGACCGCTCCAAGGACGTGATCAAGTCCGGCGGCGAGTGGATCTCCTCGGTGGAGCTCGAGAACGAGCTGATGTCGCACCCCGACGTGCTCGAGGCGGCCGTGATCGCCAAGCCCGACGAGCGCTGGGCCGAGCGGCCGTTGTGCTGTGTGGTGCTGCGCGAGCAGTCCGCGGTGGACGCGCCCGCGCTCGTCGAGCACCTGCGCGAGAAGGTCGCCAAGTGGTGGCTGCCCGACGAGTTCGCGTTCGTGGCGGAGATCCCCAAGACGAGCGTGGGCAAGTTCGACAAGAAGGTGCTGCGCGCACGGCTGGCAGACGGCACGCTCGAGGGTCGCGTGCTCGTCTCCTGACGGGCACCGCCCGAGGCGTCGCGCGGTCGCTGCGCGCGCGACGCGGGCCCGTGAGCGCCCCGACGGGGGCTTGCGACCGCGATAGCTGATAGACCTTCCACGCTGAGCAGGCAGGCGAGCGCCGCTCAACGGCGAAAGATGATGACCTGCACACCAGATCACGACAACCGGCCCCGGACAGCGGGCCGCAGCGACCAAACGGAGGTTGGCATGACTCGGAGCGATGTCATGGCCTCGAGTAGGCCAAGCACAGTCGGCGGGGAGAAAATCAGCAGGCGATCTTCCGGCATCCGGCGCGGTGTGGCGGTGCTCGCGGCGATGGCGGCCGTGGTCTGCCTGCCGAGCGTCGCGCTCGGCGCCTCGGAACCCACGTCCGGCTACAAGGAAACCCCGACGGTCAGCAAAACCACGCCCACCACGGGTGTCTCGCCGGCCAAAGAAGAAGCGCCCGCCAAAGAACCGGCGCCCACGCCGACGACCAGCGAAAAAGCGACCACGCTGCCGTTCACCGGCTTTGACCTACGCTGGGATCTCGGCCTCGGCGTGCTGCTGATCGTCGCCGGCGTGTCGATCGTCGTGGTGCAGCGCCGCCAGCGCCGCGACAGCCGGCGCTAGGCGCACAGCCCGCTCTTAGAGCTCACTCACTCACGCCCGCTCGCCGCCGTGTGGCGGGGGCGGCCGTGAGCGCGCGCCTGGGCGATGGGCGCGCGCCGGCGGCCAAACGTCAACGCCGATGCGATTTGTACGGAGATTGCGACATACCGCTGTGCATTACGTACAAGCCCCCGACATGCTTCCGCCGACTCGTTGGCGATGCTATAGGCCGTGTCGAGGCCGGGGAGGGAAGTGGACCGGACAACTGATGCGGTGTTCATGACCGGGGCGACTGGCTTCGTCGGCATGGAGCTGCTCACCCGCTATTTGGAGCGCACCGATCGCCGCGTGTACGCGCTGGTGCGTGGCCGCGACGACGGCGAGGCCGGCGAGCGCATGCGGCGCACGCTGATCGACCTGTTCGGTCCCGGCCACCGTTACTCCGAGCGCGTGGTGGCCGTGCGTGGCGACGTGACGCACCCAGGGCTGGGCGTCAGCGGCGGGCTGGACTGGCTTGCCGGCCAGGTGAGCGAGGTCGTGCACAGCGCGGCGTCGGTGTCCTTCGAGCTCGAGCCGCAGGAGGCGCGCGCGATCAACGTGGACGGCACCAGGCGGGTGCTCGAGTTCGCCGAGCGCTGCCATGCTCGCGGGGCGCTGCGGCGCGTGTCCTATATCTCCACCGCGTACGTCGCCGGCGACCACGCCGGCTGCTTCAGCGAGGACGACCTCGACGTCGGCCAGCGGCTGCGCAACACCTACGAGCAGTCGAAGTTCGAGGCCGAGTGCTTGCTCGCGCGCGCACGCGGGCAGCTGCCGGTGACGATCTTTCGCCCGAGCATCATCGTGGGGGAGAGCGACAGCGGCTGGACGGCCTCGTTCAACGTGCTCTACTGGCCGCTGCGCGCCTTCGCGCGCGGCGCCTACGCCGCGCTGCCGGCGCGCGGCGATGCGCCCGTTGACGTCGTGCCGGTCGACTACGTCGCCGACGCCATCTTCGCGTTGAGCCAGCGTCCCGAGGCGGTGGGCGCGACGTTCCACCTCACGGCGAGCGCCAACGCGAGCAGCGTCGGCGAGCTCGTGCAGCTTGCGACGACGTTCTTCAAACGCCCGCTCCCGCGGCTGATCGAGCCCTCGCTGTACGTGCGCGTCGTGCACCCGCTGCTCGTGCGCGCGGCCGAGGACGAGCGCAGTCGCCGCGCGCTCAAGCGCACGGAGATCTTCTTCCCCTACTTCGCCATGCGCGCGCATTTCGACGACCGCAGGACGCGTGTGGCGCTACGCGGCAGCGGCATCGCCACGGCGCCGCTGGCCAGCTACTTCGATCGCCTGATCCACTTCGCGCTGGCGGCCGAATGGGGGCGCAGACACCTCCCGCGCGCGCGCGTCACGCGCGCGAGCCCGCCGTCGTTCACGCGCGTGCCCAGCGAACGCCACGAGCACCCGTCCGCCGCGGAGGCGGCGCGGGCGGTGCTGGCGCGATGACGAGCCCGCGACTGTCGGCGCTGGACGCGTCGTTCCTGGCCGTGGAGACGCCGACCGCGCACATGCACGTCGGCTGGGTGGCGCTGTTTGCGGCGGGCGCCGACGGGCGCCTGCCGAGCTTCGACGAGCTGCGCGACCACATCCAGCTGCGCCTCAGCCGCGCGCCGCGCTACCGCCAGAAGCTCGCATCGGTGCCGCTCAGCCTGCACGCCCCCGAGTGGATCGACGACCCGGCCTTCTCCATCGATCGTCACATCTACTGGGCGCCGGGGTCGCTGGAGGGCCTGATCGACGAGGTGATGTCGATCCCGTTGCGTCGCGACCGTCCGCTGTGGGAGATGTGGATCTGCGAGAACCCCGCCCAGCGGCGCTTTGCGATCGTCGGCAAGACCCACCACTGCATGGTCGACGGGCTCGCCGCGCTCGAGCTCGCGTACATGCTGCTCGACCCCACGCCCGAGACCGCCGCCTGCGAGGCGGGGCAGTGGCATGCGGAGCCCGAGCCCGCCAGCGAGCGGGTGCTCGCGCGCGGGCTGCGCGACCTCGTCTCCCAGCAGCTCGACCTGCTGCAGTGGCCGCTGCGGATGGCCAGCGCACCCGGCCCCGCTGCGCGTCAGACGGTCGCCGGCGTCGCGCGCGCCAGCCGTGCGCTCAACCAGCTGCTGCGCGCCGCGCCCGCGAGCGTGCTCAACGGCGAGCTCTCGCCGCTGCGCCGCCTGGCGTGGGCACAGCGCCCGCTGGAGGACCTGCGCACGATCAAGCGCGCGTACGGGACGACGATCAACGACGTGATCCTCGCGGCGGTGGCAGGCGGAATCCGCAGCTACCTGTTGCGCCGCGGCGAGCAGCCGGGGGCGCTGAAGGTGATGGTGCCCGTGAACGTGCGCGGCGAGGGCGACGGCCTGGGCAACCACATCTCGTTCGTGTTCGCTGAGCTGCCGTGCGACGACCCCGACCCGCTCGGCCGCCTGTATCAGGTGCATGCGAGCATGAGCCGCTGCAAGCGCGAGGGCGAGCCCGAGGGCTCGGACCTGGTGTTGAAGGCCGCCTCGCGCACGCCGGTGACCGTGCAGCAGGCGCTCTCACGCCTGTTCGCCAGCCCACGCGCATTCAACCTCGTGGTGTCCAACATCCCCGGACCCACCACGCCGATGTACATGCTCGGCTGCGAGCTGCAGGCTGTCTACCCGATGGTTCCGCTGGCCGACCACCACGCGGTGTCCGTGGGCATGCTCACCGTCAACGACCAGGCGTGCTTCGGCATCTACGCCGATCGCCAGGCGCTGCCCGACGTGAACCTGCTCGCCCAGGACATCGACGACGCGGTCACCGAGCTCTTGTCGGGCACCTATCGCGTGATGGAGTCGCACGGGTCGCTGCTCACGCGCGCGCGCGCCGCGCTCGCCGAGGACGCCGCTCCCGCCGAGCAGTCGCCCGCCGGCTCACCGAGCGCGGATGCGCGCGCGCGCGAGCTGTTCGAGCGGCGACGCTATGAGATCGAACTGCAGCGGCTGGCGAGCGACGCGGGCTTCGGCGACGCGTTCGGCGTCGACGCCGCACCGCGCATCCGCCGTGCGGCTCCCCAGGACGGCGAGCGCCAGAGCGGCGACCCGTTCGGCTCCACCTGAGCGCAACACGGCACGGTCGTGCTGCGACCGCGGCGAGTGCGCCCGCAGCGGCCGCCCGCGGCGGCCGCCCGCGCCACAGCGCTACAGCGCCGGCTCCTGCTCGGGGCCCCACACCTCGCGGTTGTCAAGGCGCTCGAGCGACCGGCGCGCGCGCAACTCGAGCAGCCGCTGCAGGCCGCATGCGGCAAACAGCGCCTGGATCTGCGCGCGCTCCCCGGCGGCGCTGTCGGCGAGCACGGCCTGCAGACGCTGCAGCAGGTACAGCCGGTAGGGCAGCACGCTGGTGGTCATCTCCCGCCCACGCCAGGCGAAGGTCACGTTGCCGATCGCGCGCCGCGAGGGCTTGCCGGCGACGACCGTGCCCTCGCCGATGCTGGCGTCGTTGGCGAGGTACGCGTCGGTGAAGGCGACCTGCGCCACCAGTTCCGGGAGCTGCTCGTCGGCGATGTACTGCAGCAGCGCGCGGAGTGTCGCGGGAATCTCGTCGCCGGGGAAGAACGCCTGCGGGTAGTCGAGGTATTCGCTGGCGTCGTAGACGGGCGCGTTCATGCGCTCAACCCAGCGGTAGACAGGCCAGGCGGTGCGCTTCATGATCAGCGACGGGTAGGGGTCGCGCCCCAGGTGCGCCCACAGCGGCCCGATGAAGCCAAAGTCGCCGTTGCTCGGCAGGCCGCCCAGCAGGTAGGGGGCGCAGCGCAGGTGAGCTGACAGGAGCTCGAGGAACTCCGCGTAGGAGCGCTCGATCTCCGCGGTCAGCGCGGGTGTCACGCCGAGCGCGATCGTCGCCTTGCGCATCAGGGCGCTCGCGTATGCGAACGCCGCGCCGCGCGCCTGCTCGTCGCCGCCCACCGCAAGCGCGCCCGCGAAATCGTGCTGCAGGAACGGGAGGTTGGTTTCGTCGAAGTTCCAGCGGTAGTGCATCGCCGGGCGCAACAGCCCCTCGCCACCGAACAGCTCGAGCACGTGGGCGACCGCGCGCTGCACGGGCCCCGGCGGATGGATCGAATGCGCCGGCGGCTCGCTGCGCTCGAGGAAGTCGATGATGTCGACCGTGTCCTGGATCAGCCGCCCGTCAGGCGTCTCGAGCACCGGCACGATCATCCGGCCGAGCGCGGGCAGAACGTGCTGCTGGTAGCGCGGGTGCCCGTTGGCGCGCTCCACGTAGTCGATGCGTCGCTTGCGCAGGTACGCACGCGCCTTGGCCGAGTACAGCGATGCGGGCATGGCGTAGAGGACGTAGCTGCGCGTTTGCACCCGCCAGGAGGATACGGTGGCACCGCATGCGATCGCGTCACGATCCGCGTCACCGCGGCCTGTGATCGCTTGTCTGCTTACGCGTGCCCGAAGCGCACGTCGGGAAGGATGCGCCGCGCCCAGCGCGGCAGGTGCCAGGCGCGCGCGCCCATCACCCGCAGCAGCACCGGCAGCAGCAGCAGGCGGACGAGCGCGGCGTCCAGCAGCACGGCGACGCCGAGGATGATCCCCATCTCCTTCGGCGGCAGCGGCCCGGAGAGCGCGAACGTGAAGAACACCGCGACCATCACGCCGGCGGCGGCGAAGATCACGCGCCCGGAGTGCGCCAGGGCGCCCACCATCGCGTCCTTGGCGTCGTGGTTGTGGTCCCAGTGCTCCTTGGCGGAGGACAGCAGGAACATGGTGTAGTCCATCGAGATCGCGAAGATCATCGCGAAGAAGAACACCGGCCCCCAGGCGTCGAGGAACCCCTGCGGCTGGAAGCCCAGGAGCGAGTGCAGGTCGCCGTCCTGGAAGATCCACTTGGACACCCCGAACGCGGCGCCCGTGGCCAGCAGGTTGGTCAGCACGCCGGCGGCGGCGAGCAGCGGGGCCTGCAGGGCGAACAGCAGCAGCAGGAAGCCGAGCACCAGCACCACGCCGATCACCAGCGGGGCCTTGGCGGCGAGCAGGCTCTGCAGGTCGTGGTTTTCGGCTGCCGCGCCGCCGAGCACCGCGTCTGCTGGGAGCGCACGCCGCAGCCGTTCGATGGTCGCGCCAACCGCGGGGTTCGATGGATCTTGGCGGGGAATCGCGGTGACCAGCGCAAGCCCTGCGGCGCCTGGCTGGGTGGGCATGACCTCGGCGATGCCGGGGTCGCCCGCCGCCATGCGGGCGATGCTCGTGGCCTGTGCTGCGGGCGCGACGATCTGCAGGGGGCCGGTTGCGCCTGGGCCCATCGCAGCCTGGACCTGGTCATAGCCGATGCGCGATGAGTCGCTGCTCGGCACGACCTTGATCGAGGGCATCGAGGTCTTCAGCTGGGTGACGGGGTAGGCGAGCGCCAGCAGCGCCACCAGCGCGGCGATGCCGTAGCGGCCTGGGTGGCGCCACAGCCGTTCGCCCCACGCGGCGAAGCGCGGGGAGCGGTGCAGGGCGGGCGGGTTCGACTTGACCCACGGCAGCGAGAGGTTGTCCACCTGCGGGCCGAGCTTGGCCAGCACCGCCGGCAGCAGCGTGAGCGTGGCGGCGAGCACGAAGACGACGGCAAGCATGATCCCCAGGCTCATGCTGCGAAACGCCGGGCTGGGGACGAGCATCACGGCGGTCAGCGAGATCAGCACGGTCACGCCGCTGAACAGGACAGCCTTGCCCGCCGTGTCCATCGTCACGGCGGTCGCCGCGAGCGGGTCGAGCTTCGATCCGAAGAAGGCGCCGCGGAAGCGCATCACGATGAACAGCGCGTAGTCGATGCCGAGCGCGAGCGCGAACATCAGCGCGAAGTTCATCGCCCAGATCGAGACCGGCGTGATCAGCGTGCCGAGGTAGAGCATGCCGGCGGCGGCGAGCAGGCCGACCATCGTCAGCATCAGCGGCAGCCCGGCCGCGACGAGCGAGCCGAAGGCGAGCAGCATGATGCCGAGCGTCACCGGCCAGGAGATGACCTCCGATTTGAGCATCGCCGAACGGTTGGCGGCGTTGAAGTCCGACCACATCCCCGCCGCGCCGGTGAGGTTGACGCCAACGGCACCCGCCGAGAGCCCGTGCAGCGTGCCCTTCAGCTCGTTTGCGGCCGCGACCATTTCGTTTGGACCGCGCGCTGCGCCGGCCTGCACGATCGCGGTGTGCCCGTCGCGCGAGATCGAGATGCCGGGCGCCGGCGCGAGCACCGTGCGGACGGCGCCGCTTGCGCGCAACGTCGCTTCCACGCGAGACACGACCGATCGGAAGGGCGGCGAGCCGACTGTTTCGGTCGGGGAGTAGACCACGGTCATCAACCCGTAGCTGCCGAGACCCTTGAAGTCGCGTTCGATGAGCTTGCGGGCCTGCGCCGACTGCGAGCCGCTCGCTTCCCACCCGGCGCCCGACAGCGCGCGCTCGACGCGCGGCGCGAAAAAGCCGAGGACGAGCGCGAGCAGGATCCACCCGGCGAGCACCCTGCGGACATGCGTCGCGGTGTAGCGCCCGAGGCGGCCGACCGGCCCGACGTGCGTCGCGTGCTCGACGGGGGGCTTGGCGCGCTTGACGGCGGGGGCCGCAATGGTGGTGCTCATGAGCTTGCCTGCTGACCCTGCGCGCATGCCATGCCGCGGAGCATAGCACAACTATACAGCTGTATACAGTTACAGTTGTCGAGCGCCGGGATCGGTGGCGCGCGTGCTTCGCCGCGACGCCGACCGGAGAAGCGGCTCAGCCTGTGCCCTCGACGAGCGCCGTCAGCTCGGCGAGCTGCAGCTGCAGCCCGCCGCAGACCTGCTCGCACAGCTCATGCACGCCCCTGTCGGCGATGCTGTAGATCGAGCTGTTGCCCTGCTTGCGTCGCGCGAGGATGCCCGCTTGCAGCAGCACTCCCAGGTGCTTGGAGGCGTTCTGCTGGCTCGTGCCCAGACGCTCGGTGACCTCACCGACGGTCAACTCCTCGTCGCGCAGCAGGTCGAGGATGCGAATCCTCGTCGGGTCGCCGATCACGCGCAGACGCGCCGCGATCAACTCGGCGAGGTCGACGGGTATGGGGCTGGGAAGGCTCATCGGCATCCGTGTGGCGCTCGACGGATGAGCCCCATCTACACCAACATATCACTGTTCAGGCGTATGGTTGAAGACGACCCCAGGGCGGACGGCGCAGGTTTCCCCTCAGCGGGCCGGGTGCGTGGCGGGTCGGCTCATGGCGCCCCCGCGGATCCGCGCCGGCGCAGGGTCGAGTCCACGGTGGCGGCCACCACCAGCACGATCGCCGTGGCGATGTCCTGGCCGGCGGCGTTGATGCCCATCAGGCCGAGGCCGTTGAACACGGCGGCGATCAGCACGCCGCCGAGCAGCGCGTGCAGCGGCTTGCCGCGCCCGCCGAACAGGCTCGCGCCGCCGATCACGGCGGCCGCGACCGCGTACAGCACGAGCGAGCCGCCGTCGATGTCGGTGGAGATCGAGCCCAGGCGCGACTCGTACACGAGGCCCGCCATCCCGGCGGTCAGGGCGCACAGCATGAAGCCCAGCGTGCGCACGCGCGCCACGTTGACGCCGGCGCGGCGTGCCGCTTCGGGGTTGGCGCCGATGGCGTAGATGTAGCGGCCCAGGCGTGTGCGTCCGAGCAGGACCGTCCAAGCGAGCAGCACGATGGCGACGAACGGGACCACCCACGGGACTCCGCGCAGCGTGATCAACACGCCGCGGTTGAGGTTGCACACGTAGACGAGCGCGACGCCCGCGATCGCGGTGATCGCGATCGTCAGCAACGTGATCGACAGCGGCGGCGCGCTCAGTCCCTTGGCGCGCCGGCGTGCCGCGCGCGTCAGCGTCAACGCGGCGAACAGGCCGAGGGCGGCGGCGAGCACGGCCCAGCCGACCGCCGGGCTCATGTTGGCGTTGACCAGTTCGTACACCGGGCTGGCGGGGTTGATCGACAGCACGCCGCCGACGGCCGCCTTGTCGATCGTGGCGAGCTCGAGCATCACGCCCTCCCACAGCAGCAGCCCGCCGAGCGTGACGACGAAGGACGGCAGGCGCAGCCTGGTGATCAACGTCCCCTGCAGGGTGCCGATCGTGGCGGCCACGGCGAACCCGCAGAGGATTGCCAGCCACCACGGGAAGTTGACCGGCGTGGTCATCAGCTCGGCGATCGTGAAGGCTGCGACGCCCGCGACGTATCCGATCGACAGGTCGATCTCCGAGAGCACCAGCGCGAACACCTCGGCTGCGCCGAACAGGACGAAGATCGCGGCCTGGACGAGCAGGTTGACGATGTTGGGCGCCGTGAGGAACTCCGAGCGCTCGATCTGGAAGAACGCGCCGACGACGATCAGGCCGACGACGATCGGCAGCGCACCGCTGTCGCCCGTGCGGATTCGCTGGCGCCAGGCGCGTAGATACTCGCTGAGCGAGCTGGCCAGCACCTCCGGCGCTGCCGCCACGGCGGCGAGCTCGGCCTCCTCGCTGGCCGGTGGCTGCGCGGTCGTCGCTTCGTCCGCCGGGGGCGTGGACTCGGCCACGCTCGTTGCGGGTGACCCTGGCTCACTCACCGTGTGCCTCCTGCACGGCCGCCGGGGGTTGCGTGCGCCCGGCAGTGGCGCGCGCCGAGCTCCCCAGCGTCATGTATTCGACGACCGTCTGTGGATCGAACTCCGCTAGCGGTCCGCTGGCCACCAGTCGCCCGAGGCGCAGGATCGCGATCCTGTCGGCGACGCTGAACACGTCGTTGATGTTGTGCGAGATGACGATCACCGCGACCCCGCGGCCGGCGAGGCGCCTGATCAGCTCGAGCACGGTCCTGGTCTGCGAGACGCCGAGCGCGGCGGTGGGCTCGTCCATGATCACGAGCTTGGAGTTGGTCATCAGCGCCTTGGCGACCGCCACGGACTGGCGCTGGCCGCCGGAGAGCGAGAGCACGGGCTGGCGAATCGAGAGCACGGAGGTCACCGACAGCTCCTGCAGCGTGCGCCTGGCGTCCTGCTCCATCACCACCTCGTCGAGCAGCCCGTGGCGCAGGATCTCGCGGCCGAGGAACATGTTCTGGACGATGTCCAGGTTGTCGCACAGCGCCAGGTCCTGGTAGATGGTCGTGATCCCGAGATCCTCCGCCTGCCTGGGGCTGCGCAGCCGCACGGGCCTTCCCTCCCAGCGAATCTCGCCCGCGTCGGGCTGCCACAGCCCGGCGACCGTCTTGATCAGGACCGACTTGCCGGCGCCGTTGTCCCCGGCCAGCGCCGTGACGGCGCCCACGGGGACGTCGAGGTCCACATCTGTCAGCGCCTGGACCGGGCCGAAGGTCTTGGTGACGCCGCGCAGCGCGACCAGCGGCGCCGGCGCCTCGGGCGACGGCGCGGCGGCGGCGGCCTCGCCCGTGTCAGCTGTGTGTTGGTCGGTGCTCATGGCTTCGCCGGCCCGGCGCCGGGTCCCTCCGATTCGTCGGCGGGACCCGGCTGCGAGGGCTACGGGTGGTTGATCAGATTCCCGCTGCCTTGCACTGCTTGGCATAGCCGCGGCACAGTTCCGCGGTGGGCACGAAGTTGTCTTTGACGATCGTGCTCTTCATGTTGCTGGTGGTCACCCACTCGGGTGTCATCAGCACCGATGCCACTGCCTTCTTCTCCACCGTGTCGGTGGTGCTGCCGTTCACCAGCGAGGAGGGAGGCGTCTTGTCCGCGCGCAGGTACAGCGCCAACGAGACGGCTGCCTGGGCCTCGAGGTAGATCGGCTTGTAGACGGTCCCGCACTGGTAGCCGGAGAGCACGTTCTGCAGTCCCGTCAGCGTCGCGTCCTGTCCGGTGGTGGGGAACGTGTGCGGCTTCACACCATGGCTTTTCAGGTAGCTGATGATCGGCGCGCCGGTCTCGTCGTTGGGGATCAGCGCCGCGTTGATGTTCGGGTGCGCCGTGATGGCTCCCTCGAACTCCGTCAGCGCGACTTCCGGTTCCCACGTGCCGGCGGTGTTCTGGACATCCACGTACTTGTGCGACTTGAAGTACGCCGCCAGCACGTGGTTGTAGTAGCCTTCATAGAACAGCGTCGCGTTGTTGTCGGTGACAGCGCCGTGCATGACGACGAGCTGGGGCTTCTTGACGTGCCATTCGGAGATGCAGCTCACCATGCCTTTGCCCAGCAGTTCGCCCACCCGCACGTTGTTGAAGCTCACGTAGTACTTACGACTGCCACCGAGCGTCAGCCGGTCGTAGTCGATCACGTACACGCCGTGCGCTTTGGCGTAGTTCTCGATCTGGGCGCCGACGCCGGAGTCGAGCGGGTCCATCAACAGCACGGTCGCGCCGTTGGTGATGTCGCTCTCCGCGTCGGTTAGCTCGGTGGTGTCGCTGCCGAGCGCGTTCTGGATGATGATGTCGCCACCCGGCACTTTCGCCGCTTCCAGCGACTTTTTGATGTCCGGCTGGTCGAACTCGACGTAGCGGGTCGAGCTGACGGTGTCCGGCAGGATCGCCGCCACCTTGCCCTTCCCTTCTTTGGCCAGCGCCGCCAGCTTGCCCATCGCCGAGAAGTTGTTGGTGAATTCGCTCACCGAGATTCTCGGCGTCGAGCTCGCGGCCAGCGAGGAGGTGGCGAATCCGATTACGAGTGCGCCGACCACTGCGGCAAGCGCAGCATATGTCCAACGAAACATTTTGTCTCCTTTGTCTTCGCCCCTCGCCGCAGTTACAGACGCAGGCGATAATCGGAGCGCTATCCCTTGCATTGACTTCGGCGAAATCCTGCCACCGCCGTGGGGCCGCATCATGAGCGCATAACCGACGGACTTACCGTGGAAACTACGGACTTGGCTGGCCTGGCCGCGCGCGTGCTCATCCCGTGCTGACGCGCGTGAGATGCTCACGGATCGCCCGGTTGACGTGCTCGGGGTGCTCCTCGGCCAGCCAGTGGGCGGCGCCGTCCACCTCGATGAAGGTCAGATCGGGCACGCGGCGCTCCAGCCCCGCGTGCGATGCCGGGCGGATCCAGCGGTCGGCGGTCGGGTACGTCACGAGCGTGGGCACGGTGACGGTCTGCGACGAGATGTGCCTGACGATGTTGCGCTGGGCGAGCGTGCCGTCGGGCGGGCGGCCCCTGGCCCTCGGCGTGAAACCGGCGCAGCGCCGAGCTGGTTTCGTGCGCCAGCTGGTCAGATCCCGCCGTGTGCCGTGGATAGGGCAGCGCGTATCTCCTCATATTAATTATTAATATTTATATAGAAGGTGACGGCGCGGTGGGGATGGCACGGTCGAGGCAGGGAAGCTCGCGGCTTTCGGCCTGCTTCAGTCTCTGTCATACATGTCCGGTTGCTGCTGGACAAGTGCGCCGGGGTGTGTCAGGGTGTGGGCAAGCCAAACAGGAGGCTCACCGGCATGACCGCACACGCTGAGAAGGCCGCCCGCTTCCTCGAGCTCCACCGCGGGGACCGCCCGCTGCTGCTGGCCAACGCCTGGGACGTCGGCTCGGCGAAGCTGCTTGTCTCACTCGGCTATCAGGCGCTCGCCACCACCAGCAGCGGCTACGCCGCAAGCCTTGGGCGTCGCGACTACGGGGTCACGCGCGAGGAGTCGCTCGCCCACGCCGCCGCGCTCGTGGCCGGCGCCGATGTGCCCGTGTCGGCGGACCTCGAGGACTGCTTCGCCGCGGACGCCGCCGGCGTCGCGGACACCATGCGCCGTGCGCTCGACGCCGGCCTCGCCGGCTGCTCGATCGAGGACTGGGACCCACGCGGGCGTCGGCTTTACGACGTCGGTGAGGCGGCTGAGCGGGTCGCCGCCGCGGCCGAGGTGGCGCACGCCGGTGACGTGCATCTCGTGCTGACCGCGCGCGCCGAGAACTACCTGCGCGCCAACCCCGACCTGGACGACACAATCGCGCGCCTGCAGGCCTATCAAGCGGCCGGCGCCGACGTGCTGTACGCGCCCGCGCTCGACCGCCCGGAGGACCTGCGCGCGCTGCTCGCCGCGGTGGAACTCCCCGTCAACGTGCTCGCACGGCCGGGTACGCCGCCCGTCGCGGAGCTCGCGGAGATCGGGGTGAAGCGCATCTCCGTCGGCGGCGGCTTCGCGTTCGCCGCTTACGGCGCCGCGGCGCAGGCCGCGCGCGAGCTGTTGGGAGACGGCACGTATCGCTTCACCCACCTGTCGAGCGCCGGGGCGCAGGCCGCGCGCGCGGCGTTCGCCGAGTGAGGAGGCCGTTGCGATCGACTTTTTCGGCGGCCAGCGATGAGTTTCCGAAGTAGGCTGAGTCCCTGTGCATGTGACCCTGACCGCGAGACGAGCAGATCGTCCGGTGCGCGAAGCTGCGGCCTCTCTGTTGCTGTCCCTCGCCGGTGCCGTCGAGCAGCCGGAGGACTTCCTGACCGACGTGGGGAACGCCACCGGGGCGAACCTGAGGGGCGTCTCACGATGACCATCGTCATCACCGCGTTTGAGCGATCGCCCGATGGCGGCAAGGGCCTAGCGCGCGACATGCGCGTTCGCTGGGCGCTCGAAGAGGTGGGCCAGCCCTACGACGTTCGCCTTGTCTCGTTGCGCGCGAAGCAAGAGCCCGCGCATCTGCGCCTTCATCCCTTCGGCCTGATCCCGACCTATGAGGAAGGCGATCTCGTCCTGTTCGAGACAGGGGCGATCGTGTTCCATATCGCGGAGCACCATGCAGGCCTGCTGCCGGACGATGCCAATGCCCGGGCGCGCGCGATCGCTTGGATGTTTGCCGCTCTCAATACGATGGAACCGCCGGTCCTTGAACTCGGAACCGCCCGGCTCCTGGAGGGCGACAAGACCTGGTATGCGGAGCGCCTGCCGCTGGTCGAGGATCGCGTCCGCGCCCGGCTGGAGCAACTTTCCGGTCGCCTGGGCGATGCCGACTGGCTCGATGGTCCGTTCAGCGCGGGCGACCTGATGATGGTGTCGGTACTGCTCCGGTTGAAAACGTCGGGCATTCTGAACGAATACCCGAGCCTTGCCGCCTATGTCGCCCGCGGCGAAGCGCGGCCCGCCTACAGGCGGGCTTTCAGCGCTCAATTGGCGGTTTACAGCGGCAGGCCACCGGCCGGCTGATCGAGGTCCGTCCCGGGCTCGAAGTCGTCAGCCGAGATTTTCGTTCGGTTTATGGGTCCCGACCCGACGCTGCGCCATATCGGCTCCTGTCGGGCAAGCCGCGATTAAAGAACGAAGGGAGCCCGAACCGGTCACCTCGAAGGGCTCTGTCATCGAACCTTCATCAAACTGCAATAGGCGAGACGCACTCCCCGCCTAGGTTGCACCCGTGTCACGCTTAAATGACTCGGAGGAGGGTACCACAATGCGAAGCGCCAT
>DATJRV010000098.1:0-49763 GCA_035504435.1 Solirubrobacteraceae bacterium | reverse complement strand
CCAGTTCCGGCGCATCGTCGGCCACAAGGACCTCGCCAAGCTCGCTCTCGCCGTCGAGCGCGAGGTCGCCGAGCCCGTGGTCCTCGTCACCCACCGATCCGAGGAGACCGCTACGCTCACGACCGTCTGAGATTCACACCCAGGCCGTCACCGAAACTCCACGCCGACCGGGACATGCTCATGTGACGTGCCTCGTAGGTAAGAACGAGGCGGGCAAGTCGGCGCTGCTCGAAGCACTCCACGCGCTGCACCCCGCCAAGCCGCCGATGACGCTTGATTTGCTCGATGAGTACCCTCGCTGGCTGAAGAAGGAGCATGAGATCAGCGGCGAGATCGAGCAAGCCGTCCCGATAACAGCGACATTCGTCCTCGACGAGACCGAGACAGGCGAACTCGAGAGCGCTCTCGGCGCACCCGTACTCACGGCCAGGCAGATCACGGTCACGCGCACCTATGGCAGCGATGGCCCGTCCATAGATGCGCCGATCGACTACAAGGCATTCTTGACTCCCTTCCTTGCATCCTGCTCGTCTCGCCTGCAGGAGGCGACAAGTACGGCGAGCACGGTCGATGCCCTCCGGAAGCTCCTCAACCGACTGTCGAGCGTGACCGACGGGGACGAGGCAGCCGTGGCGCTGGCTGCCGACGCGCGCGACGCGACGGCCAGATTGGACGAGACACTCGGCGAGGGCTCGGGCCTCAAGCGTTTTGTCGATCGGTGGCTCGGCGCGCGCTTGCCAAAGACGTTCTACTTCAGCACCTACGCGCAGCTTGTCGGACGCTACGACCTAGATGAAGTCTTCGCGGCCGTAGCTGGTGGCGACGCCGACGAGGCAATCATCACCGCTGCGGACTTCCTCAAGCTCGCCCGGATCGAGCCGGACACGGCAGGCGAATGGGACTACGAGGCCTCGAACGCCGAGCTAGAGGCCGTGTCCAGCCTCCTGACCAAGCGCGTGACCGAACACTGGCAGCAGAACAAGCACCTGCGCCTGCGCGTCGCGATCGAGCCGCAAACCGAAATGGTTGCCGGCGGTCAGCGGATCAGACGATTCCTCCAGTTTCGCGTCGAGGACACCCGCCACGAGTTCAGCAACCGCCTTGATCGCCGGTCGACGGGATTTCGCTGGTTCGTCTCATTCGTCGCCGCGTTCCTCGAGTTCGAGAAGGACGAGAACCTTGTTCTTCTGCTCGACGAGCCTGGCTTGAGCCTTCACGCGAGGGCTCAGATGGACCTACTTGGCGCGATCGAAGGCGAGCTCGCCAAGGGCCGGCAGGTGCTCTACTCCACGCACTCGCCGTTTATGGTCCGCACCGCCGCGCTCGACCACGCGCGGATCACTGAGGACCAAGGGCCAGAGAAGGGCGCGATCACAATCAACGACGCTGGCATCGTCTCCGACCCGGACACGCTGTTTCCCCTCCAGGCTGCCCTCGGCTACGACGTAATGCAGAGCCTGTTCATCGGCAACCGCAACGTCCTCGTCGAGGGCGTCTCGGACTTCATCTATCTTACGATGCTCTCGCAGCACCTTGGATCGCTCGGCCGGACTGTGCTCCTCGATGACTGCCGACTGCTCCCCGCCGGCGGCGCGACGAACATCCCGACGTTCATCGCACTGCTTGGCACGAAGCTTGACATCGTCGTGCTGCTCGACGGGAACTCGCCGCGGCAGCGAATCGAATCGACGATCACGCAGGGCCGCCTCGATGCCGCGAACATCCTCGACCTTTCGACGTTCAGCACCGTCAAGGGCGCCGACATTGAGGATCTGTTCACCGCAGGGGAGTACCTGAGCCTTTACAACGGCACCTACAAAAAGTCGCTTAAGGTGGCGGACCTCGCGGGCAGCGATCGCATCACCAAGCGGATTGCCCGTCACTCTGGAGAGTTCAACCACGGCGAGGTCAGCGCCTACTTTTTGCGCAACCTCGACGCTTCGCTGAAGAGCCTGTCCGACGGTACGCTCGCTCGCTTCGAGGCCGTCATCAAGGCGATCAACGCCGCGCTCCCATGATGTCCGACTGAGCCAAGAACCGCGACGCCCTGCCGCCCAACGCTCCCACAAGCGCATGCGCATCCCGCGTGGCGGAGGTTGTCCGGGTTGAGTGGCCGTCCTCCTGCCCTGTCCGCGACCGCGCCCGTGGACAAGTGCGGGGGTGACGTATTGGGGCGTTCGCCCTCGCCCCAGATGCCAGCGCACGAGTGATCACCCGCTTCGGACGAAACTCTCGCGTCTCATCCCCCGGCGACGCTGCGCCTGCTTTTGCGATGAGGCAGACACGCCGATCGCCCGACAGCGCGCTCCAACGCCCCGAAGCTCGCAACGCGAGGCGACCCGTCGGCTAGCGTCGCCCATTGTCCCCGTGAGTCAGCTGCGTCCCATGTACGTCCTGGGTACTTCAACGCACCCCGGGCAGGTGCGCAACATCCGGATTCGGCCCGTAAAACCAGAGCGGGAGCGACGGGACTCGAACCCGCGACCTCTGCCGTGACAGGGCAGCGCTCTAACCTGCTGAGCTACGCCCCCGCGATGCACGACCCGCCCACCTGGCGCCCCGTGCCTACCCAGTATGCCAAGCCGCGGGCGTCGGCCGGACGTTCCCCCAAACTGGCCGCCCGGCCAAGTTTAGTCTAGGCTTTGGGCGTGGCGCTGGTCGGACCTACGCCGTTGATCAACTCGAGGCCGCTGTCGGTCATTCTCGAAGACCTGCGCGCCGAGCGTGCCGCCACGGTGCCGTACCCGCCGGGCGACACGCGCGTGTCGGTCACGCGCACGCGCCGCTTCGCCAACGACCCGCTGCCGCTGCTGCTTGAAGCGTATGAGCGCTACGGGCCGGTGTTCACGCTGCGGATCTTCCACTCGAACGTCGTGTTCATGCTCGGGCCCGCAGCCAACCACTACATCACCGTCTCGCACGCCGCCAACTTCACGTGGCGCGAATCGCACTTCCGCGACCTCATCGGGCTGATGGGCGACGGCCTGCTGACGATCGACGGCGACTTCCACCGTCGCTCGCGCCTGATCATGCTGCCGGCGTTTCACCGCGAGCGCATCCTCGCCTCCGCCGACGCCGTCCTCTCGGAGGTCACACGCTCGCTGGATGAGCTCACGCCCGGCACCACCATTGACCTGTACGCGTGGACGCGCCGGCTGGCCGTGCGCGTGGCCATGCGCGCGCTGTTTGGCGTCGACCCCGACGGCCCGCAGGCGCGCGCGATCGACGCCGCGGCGCTGTTCGAGGAGGCGCTCGCGTTCTACGCCAGCGAGTACCCGCTGCGCATCCTGCGCGGGCCGCGCTCGCCGTGGGCGCGCATGCAGCGCGCCGCGCGCAAGCTGGACGCGCTGATCTACTCGGAGGTCACCCGCCGGCGCGCAACAGGAGAGCGCGGGCCGGACATCCTCAGCCTGCTGCTCGACGGGCACGACGAGGACGGCAACACGCTCACCGACCTGCAGATCCGCGACGAGGTGATGACGCTGCTGTTCGCCGGCCACGACACCACCACCTCCACCGTCTCGTTCATGTTCTACGAGCTCGCCAGGCATCCGCACATCGTCGAGCGACTGCTCGCAGAGCAGGATGCGGAGTTCGTCGACGGTGCGCCCACCGCCGCACAGCTCGTCTCCGGCGAGCTCACGCAGCTGGAGATGGTCCTCGAGGAGACGCTGCGCAAGTACCCGCCCGCGTGGGTCGGTCCGCGTCGCTCGGTCGACGCGTTTGAGTTCGAAGGCCACACCGTCCCCGCACGCGCGTTCGTCAACTACTGCTCCTGGGCCTCCCACCACCTGCCCGACGTGTTCCCCGAGCCCGACGCGTTTCGCCCCGAGCGCTTCACGCCGCAGGCTGTCGCCGAGCTGCCCAAGGGCGCGTACATCCCGTTCGGCGGGGGCTCGCGCACGTGCATCGGCATGCGCTTCGGCCAGCTGGAGGTGCGCGCGATCGCCGCGCTCATCCTCTCGCGCTGCACGCTCTCGCTGCCCAGCGACTTCACGCTGTCCATCCGCCAGATGCCCACCATCAGCCCCAAGGCCGGGCTGCCGATGATCGTCGGGCCGCGGGTCGCCGCCAGCTCGCGCAGCATCCCAGCCGCCGCCTAGCGCAGCCGCGCGCTCATCGTCAGGCGATAGCTCAGCGGGTCTTCGCCCGCCACGCTCGCCCCCACGCCCTCCACGTACACGTGCGGGTTGGAAAACAGCGTCAGCTGCAGCGCTTCCACGAGAAACCCCACCGGATGCGCCACCAGCTTGCCGTCGCTCGCCAGCGCCAGCGCGTTCACCGACGCGCCCACCCCGAACAGCCCGCCCGTGGCCCGCACTTCCACGCGGCCGTCTTCGCTGCGCAGCAGACGCACGCCAAACCCCGTCGGCAGCGCCGCCTGGACGGCCGCTTCGCTCACCAGCGCCTGCGCGTGCAGCGCGCTGCCGCGCTGCTGCAAGCTTGCATCCGTCAGGTGCAGCGATTCCAGCTGCACGCTCTGCGCGCTCAAGTCCATGCTCGCCACGTCACGCCCTTCCCACAGCAGCCCCGCCGCCTGCGCCGGGCTCAGCGACAGGCTCTTCGCGCGCACGCGCACCGAGTTGGCGTCGCCCCACAGCAGCTTCAGCGCCGGCCACGCGCTCACGCTCACGCTCTCCACCTTCCCGTAGCGGCCCACCCGCGAGGAGATCCTGCTCGCCGCCAGTCGCGGCAGCAGCACCTGCGCGAGCGCCAGCACCACCACCACCGCACCCGCCGACCCCGCCGCGATCCACCCGCCCTTCCCCATCCGCACAGCTTCGCAGAGGGCCTTCCGTGGCACTGACGCTAGCCTGTATGGGCCTCAGTTGGGCGCGTAGCTCAGTTGGCCAGAGCACCTCGCTTACACCGAGGGGGTCGCCCGTTCGAGTCGGGCCGCGCCCATCCTCCGCACCCCTCTCCCAGGAGCAACAGCACTTCCACACGCACCAGCAGATGACTGACCAACCCCCCATCCGCATCGCCGTCGTCGGCTCCGGGCCCGCCGGCTTCTACGCCGCCGGGCACCTGCTCAAGGAGCCCTCCGGGCGCTTCGAGGTCGACATGCTCGAGCGCCTGCCCACCCCGTGGGGGCTGGTGCGCTCGGGCGTCGCCCCAGACCACCCCAAGATCAAGTCCGTCAGCCGCATCTACGAGAAGACCGCCGCGCACCCGCGCTTTCGCTACTACGGCAACGTCGCCTTCGGCGAGCACGTCTCGCGTGAGGATCTGCTGCGGCACTACCACGCGATCGTCTACGCCACCGGCTCGCCGTCTGACCGTCCGCTCGGGATTCCCGGCGAAGGGCTCCCCGGCTCGCACGCCGCCACCGACTTCGTCGGCTGGTACAACGGCCACCCCGACCACACCCACCTGGAGTTCGACCTCACAAGCGCCGCCAGCGGCGCCGGCGGCGAACGTGCGGTCGTGGTTGGCAACGGAAACGTCGCGCTCGACCTCGCGCGCATGCTCGTGCTCGCCCCCGAGGAGCTCGCGCCCACCGACACCGCCGACCACGCGCTGGAAGTGCTCGCCCACAGCCACATCTCCGAGGTCGTCATCGTCGGGCGCCGCGGCCCCGCGCAGGCGGCGTTCACCAACCCCGAGCTGCTCGAGCTCGGCGAGCTCGCCGGCGCTGACGTGATCGTCGATCCCGCAGAGCTCGACCGTGCGCTCGCCGTCACCGACGCCGCCGCCGAAGAGGACATCACCTGCCGGCGCAACGTCGAGATCCTGCGCTCCTACGCCGAACGCCCACCCGCCGGGCACCCCAAGCGCGTCGTGCTGCGCTTCCTGCTCTCGCCCACCGCCTTCCTGGCAGACGAGCACGGCCGTCTCGGCGCAGTCGAGCTCGTCCACAACGAGCTCGTTCCCGCGCCCGCAGGTGGCCTGCGCGCCCAGGCCACCGACGAGCGAGAGACGCTCCCCGCCAGGCTCGCCTTCCGCGCCATCGGCTACCGCGGCGTCCCCTTGCCCGGCGTGCCCTTCGACGAGCGCGGCGCCGTCATCCCCAACAGCGCCGGCCGCGTGCTCGACGCCGACGGCCGGCCGCTGTCCGGGGAGTACGTCGTCGGCTGGATCAAGCGCGGCCCCTCCGGCGTCATCGGCACCAACAAGAAGGACGCCCAGGAGACGGTCGACGCGCTGCTCAGCGACTTCGCCGCCGCCAGCAACGGCCACCGCCCGGCCGACAGCCAGCAGGCCGACGCGCTGATCGCCGCCCCGCCGGCGCACGTCCCCAGCGCGCCCGACGCGAACGCCGTCGAGGCGCTCCTGCGCGCGCGCCAGCCCGAGCTCGTCACCTACGCCGGCTGGGAGGCCATCGACCGCCGCGAGCGGGCGCTCGGCGAGCCCGCCGGGCGCCCGCGCGTCAAGCTCACGCGCATCGAGGAGCTTCTGCGCGTCGCCGCCGACGAACAGCCGTAGACTGTTCGCCCGCAGGCCCCGTTAGCTCATCTGGTAGAGCGCCGGACTTTTAATCCGGTGGGGCGGGTTCGAGTCCCGCACGGGGCATTCGCGAAGCGCCCGGAAAATGGGACGTCGTGTCGGCTATGCCAAGGCGTCCTCCGCAACTTGATACCAGCTTGGTACCAAACCGTGCAGCGCGCCTGCCCATCAGGCGTCCAGCCAACGACCAATAGCTGACGCAGCCTCCGATGGCGGCGTGTGCTCCCAGAAGCGGAGGACCGTCCATCCCGCTGCCTGTAGAGCGTCATTGACTTCGCCGTCCCGTTCGGCGTTGCGCGCGAGCTTGGGTGCCCAGTACGCTCGGTTCGCCTTCGGGATTCGACCATGCTCCGGGCAGCAGTGCCAGAAGCACCCGTCAACGAAGACCGTCAATCGCCGCTTAGGGAACGCGACGTCCACACGCATCGAGCGCCCGCCAGCGTGCACAGGATAGTTGTGTCGAAACCGATAGCCCAGTCGGTGCAGCAGGGAGCGTAGCTGGAGCTCAGGGGCGGTGTCACGCGACCGATTGGCCTGCATGATCCGCCGAGTCGCAGGGCTTGACGGATGGGGATACCCGTCTGGGAGCTTGCGGGATGCCGACTCGTCCGCCAAGGAAATGGCTTGCTCTCCAAGGACCAATGGCGATCAATGCCGAAGTCTGCCAGATCTGGGCCTCTGACCCACCGGACGCGAACGCGGCATGGGCGAACTCCTGGGGCTGGTGGGGCCAACAGGCCTTGCCGCGATGCACCATCCGACGGCTGCTCAAGAATGAGCGGCGTCATGCGGTCCGGGAAGCCCCAGGGCGGCGCGTCGGCGCCCAAAATGATCTGCCTCTTCGCTGGCGGCGGCGGGCTGCACCTCGGCCTGAGGCAAGCCGGCTTCGAGACGCTGTTTGCTACTGACTCGTGGGCGCCGGCCGCCAAGACCTTCCGCCGAAACCTCCCGGACGTTCCCTTCCACTGCGGCGACATTCGACACCTCACGCCGACCCGGGTCGCGCAAATGACCGGTGGGCAGAATGTCGACCTGGTCGCTGGCGGACCGCCGTGCCAGGGCTTCTCAACTCTCGGGGACCAGGCTCATGGGGATCCCAGGAACACGCTCTTCGAAGCCTTCCTACGAGTCGTGCTGTGGACGCAGCCGCGCTGCGTCCTCGTCGAGAACACCAGCTACCTACGCTCGCAGTACTCTGGGCACTACGCCGACCTCATCCGGGAGAGCCTGGAAGGGCTCGGCTTTGACGTCGAGGTCGAGACGCTCAACGCTGCGGATTACGGAACGCCGCAGATCCGCCGGCGGGTCTTCTTCATCGCCACGCGAGTCGGGCGCCCGTTCCAATGGCCATCCGTGACCCACGCCCCGATGGGCACGCGGAGGCTCCACAGGTACCAGACGGTCGGCGGGGCAATCATGGACCTCGCTGACGCCGACGCGACGGCTGGCGTGCCGAACCACGTCCCGTTGCGCCATGGTGAGAAGGTGTTGGCGCGATACCGACTCATTCCCGAGGGCGGTCGCATGCCGCCGCCTCAGGATCTGCCGCCTGAGATACGCCGAAGGAACTTCGGCAACACGTACAAGCGGTTGCATCGGCGCAAGCCGGCTCTGACGCTGGTGCCAGGCAACAACGCCTTCCCAGTCCACCCGGTCGCTGACCGAAGCCTGACCGCGCGTGAGGCCGCGCGCCTCCAGGACTTCCCAGACACCTATGTGCTCGAAGGCGCACGGAACGAGCAGTGCAAGCTCGTTGGAAACGCGGTCCCAGTGCGGCTCGCACGACACCTGGGCGAGGCCATTAGCCTTCACCTGGGAGAGAGCGCGCAGGCCGAAGACTCCGGCCAGTCCATCGCGGCGAGCCAGCGTCGCACAAGGGCGAAGAAGGCAGGCTCACGTCGCGGCCAGCTGACGGCGGCCAGCTTCTTCACCGGCGCGGGCGGCCTCCTGCTCGGGTTCGCAAGGGCTGGGTTCCGAGTTGTCTCCTCCTACGATCGCAAGGCGGTGGTCGATCGCAACATGGCAATCAACTTTCCGGAGATCCCACACTTCCATACGAGCGTCTGGGACCTAGAGGGCGACCGAATCGTCCGTGACTGTGGCGGCACGGCCCCAGACGTGATGTTTGGCGGAAGCCCTTGCCAAGGGTTTTCGATCTTTGGCAACCGTCGGTTCGCCAATACGCGCGGCGGCCATCGCCCTGAGGAGGACGAGCGCAACGAGCTCAGCATCAAGTTCATTGATCTTGCCCTGGAGGTCGGGCCCAAAGCTCTCCTCCTGGAGAACGTCAAGGGGATGCTAAGCACCCAACGCTACGGGTCGACTTATGTGGATGAGATCGTGCGGCGGCTTGAGAACGGGGGGTACCACGTCGAACATCGCATCCTGAACACAGCTGACCACGGGATTCCGCAACTTCGCGAGCGGCTTGTGCTTGTGGCGTTCAAGCCAGGCTTGCCGTGGGAGTGGCCGTCGCCGAAGTTCTTCAGCGAGCCGAAGCCCTGGCAGCGACCATATGCGACAGTCGGCGACGTCATATCGGATCTCGCCGATCCAGCCACTCACTCGCTCGACTTCAGCCACGTACCAATGGCGCACAAGGAGCTGGTGGTCGAGCGCTACAAGCTGATCCCCGAGGGTGGGCGGCTGCCCGAGACGGACCTCCCGAAGCGCCTGCGCCGCGGATATCGCTCCAAAAGGGTCAGCAACTTCAGCCACGTGTACAGGCGGTTGTCTCGTCACCGGCCCGCGACCACAATGGTCCCGGGCCACAACGCGTTTCCTGTGCATCCAACGCTCCCACGGACCCTCACCGTTCGAGAGGCGGCCCGCATACAGACGTTCCCCGACTCGATGCGCTTCGTCGGGACCCGCCAGCAGCAGTGCATGCTCGTCGGCAACGCCGTCCCACCGCTCTTCGCAGACGTGCTCGCCCAAAAGGTGGCCAAGGCCATCAAAGGCAATGCGCTGCAGCCCGGTTACAAGGCAGACGTCTACGAGCTCAAGGCCGAGGCATGAACACGCACGACGTGCTCGCTTACGCCGTGGCGCAGCAGATTGTCCGCGACATTCGCGCGGGGGACCCTCAATGGTCACCGGTCTTCTCGCCGACTGTGCATACCGCGGGCGCCCGTGGCTGGCCCATCCCCGACTTCGTTCTCCAGGACGCCGCCTCCGGTGAGGCTGGTGCCGCAGAGTTCAAGCCGCCAGATCAAACGAAGCGGGAGTACCTGACCGGCCTCGGGCAGGCAGTCGCTTACACGCGAGACTTTCACTATTCGCTACTCGTCGTCCCAGATGTCGCCGACGACGACTTCCAGATCGGGGCGTACCTGCAGGACGTCCTGACTCAATCGGTGACGAGCCCACTCCCTGTAGGCCTAGTCGAGTATGACCCACGTACCCTCTCATCGGCTCGCGCGGACTTGCTCATTCGCCGGCCCCTCACCGCCCGCGCAGGGGGGTTCGCGCGTCGCCCGCCGGTGGAGAGCAGCTTCTACGCCAAGTGGCGCGACGCATCTCCACAGGAGCTAGCACGCTTCCTGGAGCTCCTCTACGAGGAGGGGAGGAAGCCGCATCAGGCGCGCAGCATTCGCGACAGGGCGTTCGACCGCCTATGGGTGGAGATGACCTCAGGCCGGACGCTCCACTGGGGCGGGCAGCCGCGCCGCGTTACGAACCGGGCGAGCAACAGGGAGGCCTGGGGAAAGAACTACCGGAACTTTGTTACACACATTGGCTGGTGTGGCCCGGACGGGAAGCTCACCGAGCCAGGGCTGGAGGGCGTCAGGGTCGTCCACCTCTACGGTGCAAACTCACGCGTGTTCCTCGACTTCTTGGCTAGATCTGTCCTGAGCGAGGGAAAGCACCTCGTACTGCTCAACGCCATCAACGAGCTGCAGGACGCGATGATCCCGCCCAAGGAAGAGACGAAATGGCTAAGTGACATCGAGCTAGGGCTCGAACACCAAGGCCTATTGAAGCGGAACCCTGGCCGCCACGGAGCAGCCGTGCAAAATGTCGCTCGCGGCTTCTTGAAGGCAGAGAAGACGCTGTGGCGCAACCTTGAGCTCATCACCCCGCGTGGTACGCGAGTCTTTCACCCCGGCCGCGGCTTTATCTTCGACTGGTCGAGGATCACTTCACTATTGGGGTCGTGATGCCTGGACCAGCGAGGGACCAACGGGCATGCTGCCAGCCTCCTGGCTCGCGGCTCGCCTCCCCCCGCCGCCCTGCTCGTGCGGTTCGCGCTTTGGATGAGCCGGCAATTTTTCGTCGTTCCGGGTCCATATAGGGAACGTTCGCGTGCATCACGACACGCCTCCGGATCGTCGGGCTTTGGGCTCTCATGGGATCGATGGCCGCACGCGAAAGCCGATCGCTCAACGCAGCGGTCAAAGATTCACGCCGATGCAGGCGCGCGTCGCGCACCGCGCTACGCGCGCCACAGCACGTCCCCGTCGGCGAGCACGAAGTCGGTCTGCACCTCGAGCGCGAACGGCACGTGCTGGCTGGCGATCCCGAGTTCCGCGGCCACCGGATGGCTGTCGAGCGCTTTGAGGTCGAACCTGAAGTCGGGCAGCAGCGTGAAGCCCGCGATGCGCTGCACGGCTGCGCTGGAGCGCGTGATCTGCTGCCCGTCGGCACGCCGCCCGTCGGCGATCGCGCGGAACTGGCGCAGGAAGAAGCTCGGCGGCCCTTTCAGGCTCACGATTTCTTCGTACACGCTGTCGGGCACCTCGAACGACCGTTCGGCGGCGATCTCGGGGTCCGACAGGAAGCGGCTGGCTTCGGCAACTGCGCCTTGCAGTTCGCGCCAGCGCTCGGCGCCCGCTTCGACCACCCCGCTCGCGGTGATCTCGATCAGCGGCGCGCGCCCCGCGGGGCGCCCGCTGTCGTCGTCGCCGCCGTACACCTCCAGCGTGAAGTGCCCAGGCACACCGGGGGCGATTGGCAGGCCGACCCAACCCCACCCCTTGTTGTACCCGTAGATCTCCCTGCCTCCAGAGAGCGAGATCGGGTCGTTGACCCACATGCTGGGGACGAACCAGCCGATCTGCTCGGCGATGCCGCAGCGCACGCGAGCGACGGGAATCCAGAAGGCGACCTGGGCCTCGGTGGCCCAGCCCATCTTCGACCACGGCTCGAGCTCGGGCTGCGCCCGTTCGATCAAACCGAACGACAGCATCACGTAGCGGGTCAGGGGCCGCACGTCGACCCGGCCGCAGGAAGGCTCGCGGAACACGCGCCGGCAGAGCCGCTCGAGTAGGCGGATGTCGCCCTTCAGGAAGAAGGAGTACAGGGTCGTTTCGGTGCAGTCGACCGGCGAGGGACAGGTGGTGAGCCCGCCGTACTCCACGTACCGCGGCAGTCGCCGCACCTCGCGCGGCAGGGTTGGGGGCTCCTCGGGGAGGCGTCGGGAGCCCGCGAGCCACGTCTCCTGCTCGCCGAGGATCTCCCCCGGTGAGCCGCAGATCGCACGGGCGGCCTGCATGCCGGCGATCACCGCCGCCTCCACGCAGCCGCCGTCGAGGCCGTTCCTCACCCAGTCGCCGGCGAGCAGCAGGTTCTCGTAGCCAGCTTCGTCGGCCCGCAGGCGCGACTGGACGCTCCCCGGCGGCGTGAGCACGTAGCGTTCGCTCGGCTGGAAGTTGGCACGCCAGAACTGGGCGTCCAGGCGCGCGGGCCCGCGGGCGCCGTCGTCGGCGACGAGCAGGCGCCAGTCGAAGCCCGCGCGGCCGGAGCTCTCGGGCCAGATCGTCTGCGCATGGCGGCGCAGGAACTGCGCCGCTTGCCTGCGCACCCGGCTGTCGGCCCGCTGCTGGGTGTCGCGCGGCCGGTCGGAGAGGACCCCGCAGAAGTAGGCGATGCTCGCGACGCCCGCCTCCGGCGGCCATGCCTCACGAGGGATCAGCTGCGACATGTCGGAGTAGGTGTCGAGCGGCTCGACGAACGTGGTCATCACCGCGCCTTCCCCGAAGGGCCAGCCCAGGCGCTCCACCGGCCGCTTCATCCACAGCTGCAGCGCCTGTGTCATCGTCGTGCTGGAGCGCGCGATCATCTGCCGAAAGCGCGGGTTGCCGGCATCCTCGATCAGCTCTGCGCAGATCGGCGTCAGCGCCGCGACGGGGATCGCGAGCACGGCCACGTCGAAGTCCCTGCCGCGGCGCAGCGTCAGCGGCTCGACCTCGCGCGGGTTGGCCTCCCACTCGAGGTTGACGCCCCGCTCGCGCAGCTGCTCGCCGTCGACGATCTGCTCCCACAGCGGTTCGCTCGGCCAGCACGCGAGATCCTGTACGTCCACCAGCGGCCGGTAGGAGCCGCGCACGAGCTGCACCTGGGGGATCACCTCGATCCGCTCGACGTGGCGGCGGTCCGCGGAGAGACCGAGGTGGGAGACCCAGTGAAAGAACTGAAACCGCACCCCGCGTCGCAACAGCACCTCGTAGAGCGGGGTGAACACGGTGTCGCCCATCCCCGCCTGCATCTTCCACATGAACGCGCCGCGGTAGGTGAAGAACATGCGCAGCGCGTCGTGCACCGCCACGCCGGCGGACATCCGCGGCCGGTCGATGTCGCCGTCGTCGTACGCGAAGGCCATGTCGTAGAGCCCGCGCACGAACACGCCCTCGCTCAGCGTCAGCGGCAGGGCGCCGTGGCGGCGCAGCCATTCGCGCAGGTCCTCGCCGTTGATGGCGTCGAAGCCCCGCTCGATCAGGCGGTCCTCGATGATGCCCTGCAGCATCGAGGAGGCGGCGTCGAAGGTGGTGAAGAACAGCCGCAGCTCGTCGTCTTCCAGGTGCGGCTCCACCACATGCCGCCACAGCCAACGCTTGAAGGCGTCGAGGATGTCCCACAGCAGCGCGCGGGCGGCCGCCTCGCCAGGGCTGCCGACCCCTTCCAAGCTGCGCCGCCTGGCGAGGTCCAGAGCCTGCGCGAGCTCCCGCTCCGGGTCTCCGAAGATGGCTCCAAGGAGCCCTCCGATCAGCCCCTCCGCCATGCGATCCACACCGAACGGCAGTCGCGCCGGCGCCGGCGCGAGCGCCGCGGCGACCGAGGGGTTGGTGGCGCGCAGCGCCCCCCAGCGCCCGAGCAGGTACTCGAGCAGCGTCTGCGTGATCTCCCAGAAGCTCGGCAGCTCGCATCCGTCGCCGGGGGTGAAGGGGTTGCGCGGGGGCGTGAAGCCCCAGCCGCGCCAGCGGCCGGCGTGCTGTTCGTAGAGCACGATCTCCCCGGACGGCTTGAACGCGTCGCGCCAGGTGGCCAGCGGCGCATTGGCGGGGCGTTCGAGCTCAGCGTAGGTTTCGCGCATCATCCGGAAGGCGTTCTCGTAGAAGCCAAACCAGACATGCAGCCCGTGCTCCTCGATCCGCCGCCCGAGTCTGCCGTGGGGGTTGCGTCCGCTCGCACACTTGCCGCCGAGCCGCCAGCCGAGCTGGTAGACGGTGACCTCGTAGCGCTCGCGCAGCTCCTCGGTGCTCGTCAGCTCGAACGCAGCGGTGATCCCCGCGGGGCCGCCACCCAGGATGGCTACCTTCTGCCGTTTCGCCATGATCGCCTCCTCGGATCAGTTGCTGTATGTCGCATCATCCCGGATCTGGCTATCCTCAGCCTGGATGTCCGCCGACATCGAGCTGCTGCGCCGGGCAACGGCGGCCTACAACCGCGGCGACCTCGACAGCCTGCGCGAGCTCTACGCCCCTGACATCACGGCGGACGCGGGCGAGCTGTGGCCGGCGGCGGGCCGGGTGCAGGGCGTCGAGCGGGTCCTCTCGGAGTTCGCTTCGATGTTTGCGACTTTCGAGCGGGTGGAAGTGGTCGCCGACGATTACATCGAGCGCGGCGGGGCGATCGTCGTCCCCAGCCGCTGGCGGGGCACGGTGTCGGGCAGCGACAGCGTGATCGAACAGCCGGTCGTCGCGGTCTACCGCGTGCGCGCGGGCCGGGTGGCCTCGATCAAGTACTTCGACGGGCTCGACGCCGGGCTGGCCGCCGCCGAGAGCTGAGCGCGGAGCGCGGAGCGACCCGCGCTTCGCGGCCACCGCGGATAACTCTGCTAGCGTCACGTCCACGCGGCCGACGTTCGGCCGCGAGGCAGCTCGCTTGAGTCCCGCTGAGCGCGGTTCGGGTAGGCAGAGCCTTCGAACCGCACGCGGCACAAGCGCCGCCCAAAGGAGTCACCCATGTCAAAGCAGTCCTTCGCCGAGCTCGGCGTGTCGAGCCCAGTCTGCGCCGCCCTCGCCCGTCGCGGCGTCAGCGCGCCCTTCCCCGTCCAGCGCCTCGTGCTCGCCGACGTGCTCGCCGGGCGCGACGTGCTCGTCAAGTCACCCACCGGCTCGGGCAAGACGCTCGCCTTCGGCGTGCCCCTCGTCGAGCTGCTCGACCGCCGCGAGAGCGGTCCGGCGGCGCTGATCCTCGCGCCCACCCGCGAGCTGGCGGTCCAGATCCTCGCCGAGATCGAGGGGCTCGCCCGCGCGCGCAACCTGCGCGCGGCGGCCGTCTACGGCGGCACGAGCGTCTCCGCGCAGGCCGCCCGCGCGGCGAAGGCGCACATCCTCGTGGCGACCCCCGGCCGCCTCGAGGACCTCCTGTCCCGCCAAGCCATCACGCTCGCGGCGATCAAGGTCCTCGTCCTGGACGAGGCCGACCGGATGCTCGACATGGGCTTTCGACCGGCCATCGACCGCATCGTCGCGGCCTGCCCGCAGGCTCGCCAGACGCTGTTCTTCTCGGCGACGCTCGAGGGGGTCGCCGGCAAGCAGGCGGCGCGCTACACCCGCCGGGCGGTGTCCCACGAGCACGTCGAGCCGCGCCGGCACGACAGCGTGGTGGAGCACAGGTTCGTCCCGGTGCGCGAGCCCGACCGGGTGCAGACGCTGGTCGAAGAACTGGGCTGCGAACGCGAATTGGCGCTCGTGTTCGTGCGCACCAAGCGCGGCGCCGATCGCCTGGTCAAACGGCTGGACTCCCACGGCGTGCAGGCGGTGGCGATCCACGGCAACAAGTCCCAGCGCCAGCGCGAACAGGCGCTGACGCGCTTCAAGAGCGGGCGCGTCGACACGCTGGTCGCGACCGACGTGGCCGCGCGCGGGATCGACGTCGAAGGCGTCTCGCACGTGATCAACTTCGACCCGCCCGGCGACGACGAGGCCTATGTCCATCGCGTCGGGCGCACCGGCCGCGCCGGGCGCGGCGGCGTCGGGATCACGCTCGTGAGCCCCGCCCACCGGCAGGACATGCTGGGGCTCGCCCGCAGGCTGGGGCTCGCCCCTCAGCCCGCGCTCGGCGCCTCCTGCAGGCTGACCGCCTCGCGCACGTCGACCGTCGCCGCCGGGTCCAGCGTGCGCGCGAAGAAGGCGAGCGTCCGCGCCCACGCGTCGCGCGCCGCCGGCGCACGGTAGCTCGGGCGGGTGTCGTTGAAGAACGCGTGGCCGGTGTCCGGGTAGATGCGCAGCTCGTAGTCGGCGCCCGCCTCGCGCAACGCGTCCTCGAACGCGCCCAGGCCGCCGACGATGCGCGGGTCTTCCACGCCGTAGAAGCCGCGCAGCGGACAGCCGATCCTCGCCACCTGCTCGGCGCTGGGTGAGGCGCCGTAGAACACGACCGCCGCCGCGAGCCCCGGCTCCTCACACGCCAGGCGGGCGGACAGCCCGCCGCCGAGGCAGAAGCCCACCGACCCCACCGCCCGGCCCTCGCTGGCCGGGTGCGAGCGCACGAAGCCGACAGCCGCCCGCACGAGCTGCGCGTAGCGGTCGATGTCGCGCATCCCGCCGAACAACGTCCCGAGCGTCTCGCCCACCTGCTCGCCTTCGCCCTCGGGCAGCCTCGCCAGCTCCTGCGCGCGGCGGGCGTCGTCTCCCAGCACGGCCATCCACTGCGCGGAGGGGATCGTGTTCAGGAAGGCCTTCGCCGCCTCCACGCGCGCCGGCGCCAGGCTTGGCGGGCGTCCGCCGCCGGCCGAGTACAGATCGACCGCCAGCGCCGCATAGCCGGCGCTCGCCAGCCGCTCGGCCACGTCCTGGATGTGGCCGTCGACGCCCCACACCTCCTGGAGCACCAGCACCGCCGGCCGCGGTGCGCGCGCCGCGCGCGGATACGCCAGATACGCGGACACCGGCCCGTCGGGCGCCTCGCAGCTCACCCACTCGCTCACCAGCTGCACAGGCGCAGGGTACGGCATCGACGCTCACGCCGCGCGTCTGCCAGGCGGGCGGCGCTCGGCCCACGGCCGCGCCGCTTCCAGCTGCGCCGCCAGCGCCAGCAGCTCGCCGTCCTGCCACGGGCCCGCCACCAGCTGCACGCCCACCGGCAGGCCCTCGTCGCTTGCGTGCAGCGGCAGGCTCACGGCCGGCAGGCCGGTGACGTTGCCGAAGGCCGTGAACGACACGCTGCGCACCACGTCCAGCACCGGCTGGTCGGGGGCCGCGTGCTGCGCCTGCATGATCGCGCCCGCCGGCGGCGGCAGAATCCCGGAGGTGGGCGTCACCAGCACGTCGAAGTCGCGGCCCCAGCGCGCCGTCTCGCGGCGGCTGAGCAGCTCCAGCGAGCGGGCCGCCAGCACGTAGTCGTAGGCGCCCAGCTCGCTCGCGCGCCCGCGCTGGTGGACGATGTGCGGCTCCACCGCCGACCAGTCCACGCCCTCGTAGTCAGCCAGGCCGCCCACCGTCAGCGTGATGAACGACGGGATCAGCTCTTCGGAGATCGTCGGCACCTCGACCTCCTCCACCGTGTGCCCCAGCTCCTCCAGCGCCGCCGCCGCCGCGCGCGCGCCGGCAATGCACGCCTCGTCGGTGGGGATGCCCAGCGGCGCCTGCGCCATCAACCCGACGCGCAGCCGGCCGGGCTCCCGGCCCGGCTCCTGCGCGAACGGGCGCGCGGGCGCCGGCGCGTTGTACCAGGCGTGCGGGTCGAAGTACGCGATCGCGTCGAGCACCGCCGCCGAGTCGGCCACCGTGCGCGCCACCACGCCCTCCACCACCGCGCCCAGCCAGCTCTGCGCCAGCCGTGGCACGCGCCCGCGGCTGGGCTTGAAGCCCACCAGGCCGCAGTAGGAGGCCGGGATGCGGATCGAGCCGCCGCCGTCGTTGGCGTGCGCGAGCGGGAACATCCCCGCCGCGACCGCCGCCGCCGCGCCGCCGCTGGAGCCGCCCGGCGAGCGTTCGGTGTCCCACGGGTTGCGGCTGATGCCGTAGCGCGCGTTCTCCGCCACCGTCATCACGCCGAACTCCGGCGTGTTCGTGCGCGCGCACAGCACGAAGCCCGCGCGCGCCAGCGCGTCCACCACCAGCTCGCTCTGCTCGCTGTCGCCCGCCGGCGCCCCGTTCGAGCCGTACGTCACCGGCCAGCCGGCCACCGGCGTGAGGTCCTTGATCGGCAGCGGCACCCCGAGAAAAGGTGCCCGCCCGCCCTCACCCCCAGCGTCCTGCGCCAGCTGGCGGTCGGCCTGCGCAGCCGCCGCGCGCGCCGCCTCGTCATTGCGCCAGATCACCGCGTTCAGCTGCGGGTTGCACGCGTCGATCGCCGACAGGCAGGCCTCCAGCAGCTCGCTCGCCGACAGCTCACGCGCGCGCAGCGCCGCCGCGAGCTCGAGCGCCGGCGAGCACGGACCGAGCGAACCCATGGCGCGTACCCTACTCCGCGCGCGAGAACTCCACGATCGCCACCGTCAGCATCACCACGCCCAGCAGCGCCACCACCGCGGCCTCCACCAGGCCGGGCACGTGCCAGCTCCACCAGGTGACCCCCGGATCGAGCGCCTGGCGCGCCGCCGCGCTGATGTGCAGGTGCGCGAACACCGCCCGGCGCATGGGGTCCACGGCGTAGGTCAGGGGGTCGAGGCGGTTGAGGATCGACAGCCACTGCGGCAGGCCCGACACCGGGAACAGCGCGCCGGAGAGGAAGTACATGGGCATGATCGCCATCTGCATGAGCGCCATGAACGACTGCATCTGCGTGATCCGCGCCGCCACCATCACGCCGAACGCGGTGATCGCGAACGCGAGCAGCAGCTGCAGCGCGAACACCTCCGCCACCAGCCCCGCCGCGTACGGCACGCCCACGAGCCCCGCCAGGCACAGCACGATCACCCCCTGAAAGCCCGCCACGGTCGCGCCGCCCAGGCACTTGCCGAGCACCAGCGAGCTACGTCTCACCGGCGCGACCATCATCTCGCGCAAGAACCCGAACTCGCGGTCCCACACGAGCGACGCGGCGGAGAACATGGCGGTGAACATCACCGCCATGCACAGCACGCCGGGGTACACGAACGTGCGCAGGTTCACGCCGTGCGTGCCCGCGGAGGCCAGCCGCGAGAGGCCGGTGCCGAGCACGAACAGGAACAGGAACGGCTGCATCAGCGACGTGAGGATGCGCAGCCGGTCGCGGCTGAAGCGGATCAGCTCGCGCTTCCACACCACCTTGATCGCCCGCAGCTCGCTGCCCGCGCTGCGCGTGGGCACGCGCACGCGCGCGATCTCATGCGGAGAGCCTGCGCGCAGCGCTGTCGTGTCGGTGGCCATCAGCGGGCCATCATCCTGGCGACGTTGCGCATGCGGTCGCTGCTCGTGGCCTCCGCGTCGCGGATCGTGGTGCCGGTGTGCGCCATGAACACGTCGTCCAGCGACGGGCGCGCGACGCTCACCGTGCGGATCGGCACGTCGAGCTGCGCGAACAGGCGTGGCACGAACTGCTCGCCCTCGGGCACGCCGAACGTGACCGCGCCTTCCGCGATCGTCGCCTCGATGCCGAAGCGCTCGCGCAGCACGACGATCGCCTGCGCGTCGTCGTCGGTCGCGATCTGCACGCGGTCCTTGCCCACCTGCGCCTTGAGCGCCTGCGGCGTGTCCAGCACGATGATGCGGCCGTGGTCCATGATCGCGATGCGCTCGCAGAACTCGGCCTCGTCCATGTAGTGGGTGGTGAGGAAGATCGTGATGTCCTCGCGCGCCTTCAGCTCGCCGATGTAGCGCCAGATCGAGCTGCGCGTCTGCGGGTCGAGGCCCACCGTCGGCTCGTCCAGGAACAGCACGCGCGGCGAGTGAAACAGCCCGCGGGCGATCTCCAGCCGCCGCTTCATGCCGCCCGAGAACGTGTTCACGAGGCTCCCGCGCCGCTCCCACAGCCCGACCATCTCCAGCACCTGGTGCATGCGCTCGCCCACCTGCTCGCGCGGCACCCCGTACAGCTCCGCGTGCAGACGCAGGTTCTGCTCGGCCGTCAAATAGCCGTCGAGCGTGCTGTCCTGGAAGACCAGGCCGATGTTGCGGCGCACGTCGTCGCGCTCTGCGACCACGTCGTGGCCGGCCACCAGCGCGCTGCCGCCGCTCGGGCGCACGAGCGTGCACAGCATGTTGATGGTCGTCGACTTGCCGGCGCCGTTGGGCCCCAGGAAGCCGAAGATCTCCCCGGTGGCGACCTCGAAGTCGATCCCCCGCACCGCTTCCACGTCGTCGTAGTGCTTGACCAGGCCGTCCACCACCACGGCCGCCGCGCCGGCGGCGGCCGTCTGCGTGGCCTCGGGGGCTTCGGTGAGGGTGGCTGGCTCGCTCAACTGTCCTCGTCCACGGTACCCGCATCGTCAGCGTCTGCCGGGGCTTCGCCTGGGCGGCCCGGCTCGCCGCCGATGTCGCCGTCCGCGAGGATGCGGTACAGGTCGCGGCGCGTCGCGTCGAGCACCTCGCGCGCCCTGCCCATCTGTCCCGCGCTGCCCGTCTTCATCACCTGCACGAACGCAAAGCCCACCTCGCGCATCAAGCGCGCGAGCTCGTGCGCCTCGCCGCGGTCGAAGTCGCGCGGCTCCCACGGCGCCGGGCGCTCGCTGTCGCGTTCCTCCACCAGCTTGCGACCCTGGGTCGTCAGCACGAACGCCTTCTGCCCGTCCTGCTCCTCGGTGCGGATCAGGCCCTCGTCCTCCAGCTGCGCGAGCGCCGGGTACACCGAGCCGGGGCTCGGGCTCCACACGCCGCCGCTGCGCTCCTGCACCTCCTGCATGATCTGGTAGCCGTTGCGCGGCTCCTCCGCCAGCAGCAGCAGCGCCGCCGTGCGAATGTCGCCGCGGCGCGCCCGCCGGCCACGTCCACGCGGCCCGCCGCGGTGGCCGAAGCCGGGACCGGCGCCGCCGAACTCACCGCGCGGGCCGTGCGCAGCGCCGCGTCCGCCACCGTGGCGGGGGCGGCAGCCGGGCCGCTCGCCAGTTGAATAAAAAGCATTTCCAAGCATAATTAATCCTATCGTGAGATATCGAAGTAGTTACACGATATATCGTTATGCACAGGATGTCAAGTCCCGCCGCGGACCACCGCGCCCGTCTGCCGCGCCCGTGTGGCGCGTTCAGGCCGCGTAGCGCTGTGCGGCCCGGGCGCGCGCCTTGGCGGCCTCGACCTCGCGGTTCTTCGCCGGCGCGTTCGTCATGCTGCGACCGTAGTCGGTCAGTGGCGGAAGTGGCGGCGGTCGGTGGCAACCATCGCCACCCCGGCCGCGTCGGCGGACGCTATGACCTCCGCGTCGCGGACCGAGCCGCCGGGCTGGATGATCGCGCTCACGCCCGCGTCGATCGCCAGCTGGGGGCCGTCGGCGAAGGGGAAGTAGGCGTCGGACGCAAGGGATGAGCCGGAGAGCTGGTCCGGCCGGAACTCGCGCGCCTTCTCGACCGCGATGCGCACGGCGTCAACGCGGCTCATCTGGCCGGCGCCGATGCCGATGGTGGCGCCGGCGGCGGCGATGACGATCGCGTTGGAGCGCACGTGGCGGCAGACGGTCCACGCGAACAGCATGTCCTGCCACTCCTGCTCGCTGGGGGCGCGCGCCGCCATCAAGCGCATCTGCTCGCGGGTCTCCTCGACCACGTCGTGCGTCTGCACCAGCTGGCCACCGATCACCGGCTTGGATTCGACCTCGCGGGTGGGCGCCGGCCAGTCGGCGAGCTCCAGCAGGCGGACGTTCTTTTTCGCCTGCAGGGTCTCCAGCGCGGCTGAGTCGTAGCCGGGGGCGAGCAGCACCTCGATGAACTGCTTGGCCAGCTGCTCCGCGAACATGCCGTCCACGGGGCGGTTGACGGCGATCACGCCGCCGTAGGCGCTCTGCGGGTCGCACGCGAAGGCGCGCTCGTAGGCCAGCTGCGCGGTGTCAGCGACGGCGCAGCCGCAGGGGTTGTTGTGCTTGACGATCGCGCACGCGGGCTGGGAGAACTCCTCCACCAGCTCGCGTGCGGAGCTGAGGTCGAGCAGGTTGTTGAACGACAGCTCCTTGCCGTGCAGCTGCTGCACGCCGGCGAGCAGGTGCGTGGGGGAGCCGGCGCGGGCGTAGAAGGCCGCCTGCTGGTGGGGGTTCTCGCCGTAGCGCAGGTCCATCACCTTCTCGTAGGCCTCACGCCAGCTGTCGGGGAAGGTCTCGCCGCTGGTGCGCAGCGCAAACCACGTGGAGATGGCGGCGTCGTAGCGGGCGGTGCACGCAAACGCCTTCGCCGCCAGGCGCTCGCGCGTGGCCAGCGACAGCCGGCCCGCGGACGCGCGCAACTCGCCGAACACCTGCTCGTAGTCCTCGGGGTCCACCAGCACGGCGGCGAACGCGCTGTTCTTGGCCGCCGCGCGGATCATCGTGGGGCCGCCGATGTCGATGTTCTCCACGATCTCCTGCTGGCCGGCGTCGCCGCGCGCGAGCGTCTGCTCGAACGGGTACAGGTTCACGCACACCAGGTCCACCTGCTCGATCTCCAGCTCGGCCGCCGCGCGCAGGTGCTCGTCCTGGTCGCGGCGGGCGAGCAGGCCCGCGTACAGGCGCGGGTGCAGCGTCTTCACGCGCCCGTCCATGATCTCGGGGAAGCCCGTGAAGTCCTCGATCGAGCGCACGTCCAGCCCTGCGCCGGCGAGCTCGCGGGCGGTGCCGCCGGTGGAGACGATCTCCACGCCCAGCGCCGCCAGCCCCTGCGCGAGCTCGACGATCCCGCGCTTGTTGGACACCGACAACAGCGCCCGGCGCACGCGCACCTCGCCGGGAGCCGCGCGCTCGACACCGATGGTCGCCGCAGGCGTCTGGTCGGTGATGAGCTCGCCTTTCGCCGTCACGCCCAGAGCCTATCTCTCGTCCGCGATCAACGTCCGACGCGGGTTCTCGGGGTCCGCGCGCAGCGCGCCGCGCGCGAACAGCGCGACGGCGCGCGCCAACAGCCCGTGCTCGAGCGCCCGCAGCGCCGCGAGCACCTCGGCGGGCTCGCGCGCATCGGGCAGCTCCACCGCCCGTTGCAGGATCACCGGCCCGGAGTCCACGCCGGCGTCGACGAAGTGGACGGTCACGCCGAACACCTTCACGCCGTACGCCAGCGCCTGCTCGATCGCGTGCAGCCCTGGGAAGGCGGGCAGCAGCGAGGGATGCACGTTGATCACCGCGCCAGGGAAACGGGCGAGGAACGCGCCGCCGAGCAGCTCCATGTAGCCGGCCAGCACCACCAGCCGCGCGCCGCGCTCGCTCAGCCAGTCGCCGAGCGCCTGGTCGCGCGCGCCGCGGTCGGCGTACTCAGCGCGCGCGAACACCGCGCTCGCCACGCCGCGCCGCTGCGCGCGCGCGAGCGCCGGCGCGTCGGCGACGCTGGAGGCCACCGCCACGATTTGCGCCTCGCGTTCGTGGACGCTGTCGAGCAGCGCCTGCAGGTTGGTGCCCGTTCCTGACACCAGCACGGCGATGGGCAAACGCTCGCTCACTCGCCGCGCACGATATCCGCGCGAGCGTGATCAAGCTCACAGACAACAGCGCGCGCCCACAGCAAACTACCTAGTGGATCGACACACGCACACGGACCGTCGGCCGTTGTCTGTGCCGATCGAGGAGAGAGAGGTACACGCCCACCACAACCGCACAGGAGCGGAGCCGCAAATGCTCATCGCCATTCTCATCTCTCTCGGAATCGCGCTTTTCCTGCTGCTGTCACTGCGACCGGACAGGAAGGGCAAGCTGATCGCCCACACGCCGTACAACAACCACCACAACGACGCCAGCGCGGCGCGCGAGGACTACCTCGGCTGAACCAGACTCCCGCAGGGGGGAGCGCGCCTAGCCGGACGCCCGTGAGCACACCCGGCTAGGCGCGCACGAGTGGCGGAGGCGGCGAGTCAGCTCGCGGCCCCTGGACGGGTGGGATCCCGTCCTCGGTGCCCGGCGCCTGCTCCAGCGAGTACTTGCCGTTCGCGCCGTCGGTCCCCGCCAGCGGGTAGGAGCCGCTGAAGCAGGCGTCGCAGTGGGTCGCGCGCGTGGCGCGCACCGCCTCATAGACGCCGTCCAGGGACAGGTAGTGCAGCGAGTCGCAGCCGAGCTCCGCGGCGATCTCCTCGGTGCTGCGCCCGTGCGCGATCATCTCCTCGCGCGTGGACATGTCGATGCCGTAGTGGCACGGGTGCTTGATCGGCGGGGCGGAGATGCGCATGTGGATCTCCGCGGCGCCGGCGTCGCGCAGCATCTGCACGATCTGGCGGGTGGTGTTGCCGCGCACGATCGAGTCGTCCACCACCACCAGGCGCTTGCCGGCGATCACCTCGGGCAGCGGATTGAACTTCAGCCGCAGCCCGTGCTTGCGCAGCTCCTGGCCGGGTTGGATGAACGTGCGCGCGACGTAGCGGTTCTTGACGAAGCCGTCGTCCTGGGGCAGCCCGGCGGCGCGCGCGAGCCCGCGCGCGGCGGGGTTGCCGGAGTCGGGCACGGCGATCACCAGGTCGGCCTCCACGGGCGCCTCGTGCCACAGGATCTCCCCCATGCGCGAGCGCGCGACCTGCAGCACCTGATCGTTCATGCGCGAGTCGGGGCGGGCGAAGTAGATGTACTCGAACACGCAGAACGCGCGCCGCTGCCCGCCGGCGACCATCCGGCTGCGCAGCCCGCCCTCGCTCAGCGTGACGAGCTCGCCGGGCGCCACGTCGCGCAGGAAGCGCGCGCCGATGATGTCGAAGGCGCACGACTCGCTGGCGACGCAGTAGCGCACCGGATCGGACCCCCGCCCGCCCTCGCCGGGGGCGGGGTCGAGCGTGCCGATGGCCAGCGGGCGCAGCCCGTGCGGGTCGCGGAAGGCGACCACGCGGTCCTTGGTCATGGCGACGATCGAGAACGCGCCGCGCAGGCGGGGCAGCACGTCGGCGATCGCGTCCTCCACCTCCTCGGCGGGGTGGGTGGCGATCATCGCGGCGATGATCTCCGAGTCGGAGGTCGAGCTGAAGCCGACCCCCGCGTCCACCAGCTCGCGGTGCAGCTCGAGCGCGTTGATCAGGTTGCCGTTGTGCGCCAGCGCGACCTCGCGCCGCGAGCCGTCGGTGCCGGCGGAGCGCTGCACGGGCTGGGAGTTCTCCCACGCGTTGGAGCCGGTGGTCGAGTAGCGCACGTGGCCGATCGCCAGCTCGCCGGCGAGCGTGCGCAGGTCGTTCTCGGTGAACACCTGGCTGACGAGGCCGAGCTCGCGACGGGTGATGATGTGCCCGCCGCGGTCGGCGGCGGCGATGCCGGCGGACTCCTGCCCGCGGTGCTGCAGCGCGTACAGCGCGAAGTACGACAGCCTCGAGACCTCGTGACCGGGCGCGTACAGCCCGAACACCCCGCATTCCTCGCGGGGCCGGTCATCGGAGCAGCCCGTGGCTGTCTCCTCCTGTGGCGACGGCCGCCTTCCCGGCGAGATGGACGGACGCATCACCGTTCACAAGCTAGCAGGGGCGGCGCCGGCCGCGCGGGCGTCTCAGGCGGCCTCGGCGGCGGACGGCGGCGGCGAGATCCGCCCACGCGCAGCCTGCGCGCCGGAGCGGTCGAAGGCGCGCATTCCCGGCAGCAGCAGCCCGGCGAACGTGACCGTCGCGCCGGCGACGCCGGCGCCGATGAGCGTGGCGCGCACGCCGAACGCCGCGCTGAGCGGCGCGGTCAGCGCGAAGGAGATCGGCAGCAGCCCGATGGAGATCAGCCAGTCGAGGCTGGAGACGCGCCCGAGCATGTGGCCGGGGACGTGGCGCTGCTTGATCGTCGCCCACACGATTTCGCCGGCGCTCTCCAGCAGGTTGAAGGCGACGCTCGCGAGCATCAGCTCCCACACGGCGCTCGCCAGCCCGTAGCCGGCGACGGCGAGCGTGCCGAGCGTCCACACGATGTAGATGAAGGTCATGCTGCGCGTGGGCAGCCCGCTGCGGGTCATCGCCAGGCCGGCGGCCACCGAGCCCAGCCCGCCGGCGCCGAGCACGAGGCCGAGCTGCACGCCGCTGCCGTGCAGCTCGTGCTTGACCATGAACGGCAGCAGCACCTCGGCGGGCCCCATGAACAGCAGGTAGGCGACGCCGGCGCTGGCAAATGTCCCCCACAGCCACACGCGCCGGCGCACGTAGGACCAGCCCTCGCGCACCTGCGCGAGCGCCGTCGCCTCAGCCGGCGCCAGCGCGCGGGCGACGGCGCCGCCGGCCCCGAACGACATCGCCCACAGCGAGGCCGCGGAGACCACGAACGTGGCGGCGTCGACCGCGAACGCGGCGCCCAGCCCGAGCACCCCCACGAGCACGCCGCCGAGGGCGGGGCCGGCGAGCCGCAGCGCGAGCGGGCGCACGACCTGCTCGAGCGCGTTGGCCTGCCCGAGCTGGCCCGCGGGCACGATCTCCGGCAGGATCGCGTCGCTGGCGGGGTCGAAGAACGCCTGCGCGCCACCGTAGATGGCGACGATGATCGCCATCTGCCACAGCCGCAGCGTGCCGGTGGCGGCGAGCATCGCGAGCGTGGCGAGCAGCGCCGCGCGCACGAGGTCGGCGAGCAGCATCACCCGCCGGCGGCGGTGGCGGTCGCTGACGACACCGCCGAACAGGAGCAGCGCGATCAGCGGCACGGTCATGGCGATCCCCAGCAGCGACAGCGCGGTGGGGGCGTTCGACAGCGTGTACGCTTGCCAGGCGAGCGCTACCAGGAACACGCCGTCGCCGAGCAGCGACACGCAGCGCCCGGTGAACAGCAGGCGAAAGGCGCGGTTGGCGAGCAGGCCGTCAAGCGCCATCGCGCGGGCTCGCCACCGGCTTGCCGGACTCCTCCGCGCCGCGCGCCGGCATGCCCGACAGGTAGTCGATCAGGTGCGCGGACTCCATCGGGTAGGCGAAGTGGAAGCCCTGGCCGAGCTCGCAGCCGAGATCGCGCAGGCGGCTCAGCTGCTCGTCGTATTCGATGCCCTCGGCGACGACCTCCAGCGACAGCGAGCTACCCAGCGCGACCACCGCGCTGGACAGGTCGGCGGCCTCTTTGCTGGCGTCCGAGCGCAGGAACGAGCGATCCATCTTGATCACGTCGACGGGGAAGCGGCTGAGGTAGGACAGCGACGAGTAGCCGGTGCCGAAGTCGTCCATCGCGATGCGCACGCCGAGCTCCCGCAGCTCGCGCAGCTTGACGACCGCGACGTCGGGGTCCTCGACGAGCATCGACTCGGTGATCTCGAGCATCAGCAGCCCCGCGTCCAGCCCCGAGCCGTCGAGCGCGTCCCGCACGTCGGCGATCACGTCGCTGTGCTGCAGCTGCCTGACGGACAGGTTGACACAGATGTACAGCGGCGGCTGCTGCGTCCAAATTCGTTGCACGGCGATCGCCTGCTGGCAGGCCTCGCGCAGCACCCAGCGGCCGATCGGCACGATCAGCCCGGTCTCCTCGGCGAACGGGACGAAGTCCCCGGGGACGACGAGGCCGCGCTGGGGGTGGTGCCAGCGCAGCAGCGCCTCCATGCCGGCGACGCGGCCGTCGCCGAGGCGGATGATCGGTTGGTAGTGCAGCTCGAACTGGCCGTTCTCGAGCGCGCGCTGCAGGTCGGCGCGCAGCTCCAGGCGCGCGAGCACGCCGGCGTGCATCTCCGGCTCGAACAGGCGGTAGCCGCCCTTGCCGTCGCGCTTGGCGATGTACATGGCGGCGTCGGCGTCGCGGATCAGCTCGTCGGCGCTGGTGGCGGAGCTCTCGGCGAGGATCGAGATGCCGATGCTGCCGCGCACGACCAGCTCCTTGCCGGCGACGGTGAGCGGCTGGCGCAGGTCCTCGAGCACACGCTCGGCGACTTCGGTGGCGGTGTCGGAGCTGTCGAGGTCCTCGAGCAGCACGACGAACTCGTCGCCGCCGAAGCGCGCGGCGGTGTCGCTGGCGCGGATGCTGGCGGACAGGCGCTTGGCGACGTCGATCAGCGTGGCGTCGCCGGCGCCGTGGCCGAGGCTGTCGTTGATCGTCTTGAAGTCATCGATGTCGAGGAACATCACCCCCAGCGCGCGGCCCTCGCGCCGCGCGCGGCTGATCGCCTGGCGCACGCTCTCGACGAACAGCGCGCGGTTGGCGAGGCCGGTGACGGGGTCGTGGAAGGCCTGGTGGGCGAGCTGCTCCTCGAACAGCTTGCGCTCTGAGATGTCGCGTGCGTTGAGCACGATGCCGCGCACGTGCTCGTCGTCGAGCAGGTCGTTGTGGAGGATCTCGAACTGGCGCAGCTGGCCGTTGCGGTGGCGCAGCGTGCACTCGATCACCTGGCCGTCGCGGCGCGCGTAGCCGGGGCCGTCGGCGAGCAGCTGCAACAGGCGCCCGGCGTCCTCCTGCGCGACCAGGCGATCGAAGCGGGTGCCGATGAGCTCCTGCGGCTGGTAGCCGAGGACGTGCTCGGAGGAGGGGCTCTGGTATGTGATGGTGGCGTCGGGCCCCACGACGGTGATCAGGTCGCTGGCGTTCTGCACGAGCGAGGCGAAGCGCGCCTCGCTGCGCTGCGCCACGACCGCCTCGGTCAACCGCGCGCCCTCGAGCGCCAGCGCGAGCTGGGTGGCAAGCGCGCGCAGCGCGCCGCACGCCTGGCGTGAGAGCTGCGTGGGCGTGGCGAGCGTGAGCACGCCGAGCAGGCTGCCGCGCACCGACAGGGCGAGCACGAGACCGTTGGGCAGCTCCTGCGGGAGCTCCATGCTGGCGAGCTGCTCGGGCTCGAACACCACGCCCTGGGCGGTGTCACCGACGGCGAGCTCGAGCAGGCGTGAAGAGACGTGGTGGGGGAGCTCGCGCGCCGGCCAGTCGCTTTGGTCGCTGCGCGCGACGGCCGCGAGCGCGCGATCGTCGAACATGCACAGCACCCCCACTCCGGGGCCTTCCAGCAGCGGCACGATCGCGCCCAGCGCGGCGCGCTGCATCTCCTCGCGTGTGGCGCACACGACGAGCGCGGCGCCGAAGGAGCTGAGCAGCCGCTCGCGCGCGGCGGAGCGCTCCTGCTGGCGCACGAGGTCGACCATGCGCATGACGACCAGGCCGAACAGCACGACCGACAGGCAGACGACGACGATCAGGTCGAGGTCGCCGCGGTGCAGCTCCTTGATGAGGATGCAGATGGGCGCGATCAGCGAGGCGCCGGTGAGCAGGCTGAGCCGCAACGGCGTGAGCTTGGCGGCGGTCGAGTCACGCTCGGGCGCGGGCTCGTCCATCACGGCCATCGACGGGTGCAGCGCGGCGGCGCCCCACAGCAGCTGGTAGGAGAACCAGCCGAGGTCGAGCGCGAGCTGGTGGTGGAAGGTGCCGTCGAGCGTCATCACCCCGTAGGTGAAGTCGGTGGCGAGCAGCGCGACGATGCTGGCGCCCATCAGGTAGAAGGCGGGCTGGCGCCGGCCGCCGTCGAGCACCAGGCGGATGGCCGCGGCGAGCATCAGGATGTCGCCCATCGGGTAGGCGACCGACACCAGCTTGGGCGCCAGCCCCATGGAGCTTTCGTGGATGTACGGGGCGATCTGCAGGATCCACGAGAGCACTGAGAGCCCGAGCGTGAGGATGGCGGCGTCGATCAGCGTGCTGCGGTTGCGCTGCGGGTCGCGCCGGCGTACGAGCAGCAGCAGGCCGAGCATCTGCGCGGGGTAGACCGTCAGGTAGATGGCGTCGCCGATCGACGGGAACGGGACTTCGTGGTGCAGGATGTACGCGCGGTAGCTGTAGGTGTAGAAGTCGCCCATCCAGTACAGGACGAAGCCGAACGCGAACAGCCACCACGGCAGCGCGTAGCGCGGCTTGTTGCGGCGGATGCCCACGATCACGGCCACCCAGCTGCTCAGCCCGAGCGTGTTGAACAGCGCCTCGTTGCCTTTCAGCGGCGTGTCCGGCAGGTACAGCAGCATGCCGAGCACGCCGAAAGCGATGTAGGCCTGCCACAGCGCCGGGCGCAGGCGCCCGGTGCGGCGTTCGCCCTCGGGCTCACCGGCGGCGCGCGGCGAGGCATCCAGCGTGTGCGCGCTCATCGGTCGGCCTCGAGCACCTGCTCGCGGGAGGCGTGGCGCAGCTCGCCGCGCTCGGCGAGCTCGGCCAGCGCGGCGATCAGCGCCTCTAGCTGGGTGTCGGTGTTGGCGGCGGTGAGCTGCACACGAAAGCCAACCTCGGCCTTGGGCACGAGCGGGTAGGCGGCGAGCGTGACGTACACCCCGCGGGCGAACAGGATGCGCCCGACCTCGTCGATGCGTGTGTGGTCGCGCAGCGGGATCTCGATGATCGGCAGCTGCGAGCGGTTGGGCGTGTACACGTCGAGCTCGGCGAGCGCGTCCAGCACGCGCGCGCTGTGGCGGTACACGCGCGCGCGCAGCTGCTCGCCGCGGCGCTCGTTGACGTCGAAGCCGGCGAGCACGGTGGCGAGCGAGGCGACGGGGGAGGGGCCGGAGTACAGGTACGGTGGCGCAGCCACCTTCAGCAGGTTCTTGACCTCTGTGGGGCAGGCGATGAACGCCAGCAGCGAGGAATAGGCCTTGGAGAAGCCGCCGACGAGCACGAGCTCGTCGTAGCTCTCGTCGAAGTGGCGCACGATGCTGTTGCCGCGCCGCCCGTACGGGCACGGCTCTTCGGGCGTGCGCTCGCCGATGACGCCGAAGCCGTGCGCGTCGTCGACGTACAGCAGCGCCCCGTGACGGCGTGTGACCTCGGCGAAGGCCGTCAGGTCGGGGGCGTTGCCGGTCATGCTGTTGACGCCGTCCATGCACACCAGGCGCGCGCGGTCGCGCTCGGCGCCGAGCAGCTCGTCGAGATGCTCGGGGTCCTCGAAGCGAAACCGGCGCACGGCGGCGCCGCGCGAGCGCGCCACCTGGCAGCCGTCGTAGATCGTCTTGTGCGCGCGTGCGTCCAGGAAGATCGTCCCGGAGGCGGCGAGCACGGGGATCACGGAGGTGTGGATGTGCGTGATCGTGGGCAGCACCAGCGTGTCCTCGCAGCCGAGCAGCTCGGTCAGGCGCTGCTCGATGCGCTCGTACAGCACGGGGCTGCCGAGCAGCCGCGACCAGCTTGGGTGCGTGCCCCATTCCTGCAGGAACGCGGGCACGGCGGCGATGATCTCGGGGTCGAGGTCGAACCCGAGGTAGTTGCACGAGGCGAAGTCGGCCAGCCAGTGCTCGCCGACGCGGATCATGCGCCCGTCCACCTCGTCGATGACCGCGTCCATCATCGGATGCGCGGCGCGCAGGGCGTCGATGTCGCGGAGCGTCTCGAGCCAGTGCTCGATCCAGCGTCCGCGGGGACGGGCGGGCGCGGCCGACCGCGCGGAGGTGGGAGCGAGCGGAGCTGCCATGTGCGCCCGCCATCGTCCCCAGCGGCGGGCGCCTTAATCGCTGGACGCTTATATCAGCACTTCAATGATTGGAATCCGCGGCTAGGCGAATAGCCCAGCGAGCGGCGCGTGCGCACGCATCGCCGGCCGCCGTGCCCGGGCGCGATCTAGCCGGGGGCGCCCCGGTGCGATCTAGCCGGCCGGCGCCCCGGTGCGCTCCAGCCACGCGTGAAACGGCTCGCCGACGATGCGCTCGTAGGCTTCGAGATAGCGCGCGCGGGTGCCGGCGACGACGTCCTCGGGGATGGCGGGCGCCGGTGGCTTCTTGTCCCAGCCGCTCGCGGAGGCCCAGTCGCGCACGTACTGCTTGTCGAAGCTCGGCTGCGCGCGGCCCACCTGGTAGCCGTCGGCGGGCCAGTAGCGCGAGGAGTCGGGTGTGAGCACCTCGTCGCCGAGGACCAGCAGCGGCCCCTCGGCGCTGTCCTCGCGTTCGTCGAGGCCGAACTCGAACTTGGTGTCGGCGAGGATCACGCCCCGCTCGCGCGCGTGCTCGGCGGCGAACGAGTACAGCGCGATCGACGCGTCGCGCACGCGCTCCATCAGCGCGCGGTCGCCGACCAGATCGGCGGCGCCGTCGAAGTCGATCGCCTCGTCGTGGCCGACGTCGGCCTTGGTGGAGGGCGTGAAGATCGGCTCCGGCAGACGCTCGGACTCGCGCAGCCCCGCCGGCAGCGCGATCCCGGACACCGAGCCGCTCGCCAGGTAGTCCTTCCAGCCCGAGCCGGTGATGTAGCCGCGCACCACGCACTCGACGGGGAGCATGTTCAGCTTGCGCACCACGATCGCCCGTCCGAGCACCTCCTCGGGCACGCCGTCGATCGTGGAGATGAGGTGGTTGGCGACGATGTGCTCGGTGCGCTCGAACCAGAACACCGACAGGCCGGTGAGCACCTTGCCCTTGTCGGGGATCGGCGTGGGATGCACGACGTCGTAGGTGGAGATGCGGTCGCTGGCGACCATCAGCAGCGTCTCCTGCGCGCGGTCTTCCAGCCCGTCGCCGACCCGTTCGAGCTCGTACATCTCGCGCACCTTGCCTTTGGCGACGAGGGGGAGATCGGCGAGGACGGTCACGTGTGGCGATGCTACTGCACGAGCGCGTCGAGCAGGCGGTGTGCGCGCTTGCCGGCCCCGCGGGATCGCGCAGCTGCTCGCGCGCAACCTCTCCAGCCGCACGCTCACGACCGTCGGAGCGTTGCTGCTGGCGCTCGGGATGGGCGTCACCGCGGTGGCGCTGTCGGCGTCCTCCGCCGATGACGCGCTCGGCTAGCCTCGGCTGAGCGCGAGCTGACGCTGTAGGACTAGCTCGAACAGATTGTTGAAAAGCTCCCCCTGCTCGAGGGCATCGTCGAGCGCATTGTGCGTGTGGGGGCCATGCGGAAGCAGCTCCAGAGGCAGATGACTCTTCGACGATTGCGCGTAGGTCGAGCCGGTGGCACCGATGTAGAGGCTGCGCATGTCGATGCATGTTCCGTGTCCGAATGGAGAGTCTCCGACGAACGACGTGAAATACCAGTGCACGAAGGACCAGTCGAACGCCGCCGGATAAGCGACCAGGACAGCGCGGTCGGATCCAGCCACATGGCGCACCCATCGATCAGCGTCACGCATGGCCTGCTCGGGAGGAACGCCCTCCTGCCGCAGCTTCTCGCGGTCGAGCCCACTGACCGACAGCGCCTCTGCGTCAAAGCGCTCGGAGATCGGCCGCAGCTCCCAATATCGGCACCCAGCATGTGGGTCGAGTCGCGTGAAGTGTTCTCCGTCGAACCTTGCGACGGCGACCAGCGCGAGAGACAACATCGAGAAGGTACCTGGGATCGGTCCATCCGACTCGATGTCGACGGAGAAGTAGAGGTCGCGCGATCCGTTCGCCGGCATGTCACATAGGCTAGAGCAGCGGCTGATCCTACGTGGGATGGTGTGGCGCGCCGCCTTCCTTGCTGGGCTGGACAGCGACCCTGGAGCGTGCGCTTGTCTCGTACGTGTGTCGTCGATTTGGACGAGTTCAGGCATGTGCACTGCGGGCGCGTGCCCATATCATTGCCCGTGGACGACAATGGACCATCTGCAGCTCGCCACACGTCGCAAGGAAAGCGAAGAAGGGCTTGCGCTTGTGCGCCAGCAGGCCGCTGAGCACCTGTCTTCGATCGTTAGCGACGAGCCGCTCGCCATCTACGTCACCGGCTCGTTCGGGCGCCTCGAGGCACGCTTTCCCGAAGGATCGGACTTGGATCTGTTTTTTCTGTACGGGCCACGGGACCGTTCGCACGAGAAGCGCCCCTCGCAACTCACGTGGTTCGAGCTGGCGGGCGAGCTGATCCGGATCGCACGAAGGCTCCGGTTTGAGGAATTCTCCCGTGACGGGGCTTTCCTCCAAGCCCACAACGTGTGGCACATCGGACGGCAACTCGGTTCGCAGCACGAGGACTCCGAGAACGGCTTCACAGCGCGGCTGCTCCTACTGCTCGAGAGTCGCTATGTACTGAATGAGCACCTGTACCGGCGGTTCATGGAGGAGACGATCGGCTTTTACTACGGCGACTACTCGGCCAACAGAGGCACCTTCCGACCGACGTTCCTCATCAACGACATCCTCCGCTTCTGGCGCACACTGTGCTTGAACTACGAGCACAAGCGCAACCGAAAGCGAAGCGATAGCGCTGTCGAGAACGACAACGCGCCATGGCGCGCGGATTCGGCGCTGGACAATCTGAAGCTCAGGTTCAGCCGCTTGTCGACCTGCTACTCGATGGTGATCGCACTGGCCGCCGAGCCCACCCCTGTGGGGCCGGAGCGCGTGCTGGAGTTGTGCAGCACGGCTCCGACCGACCGCTGGTCGATCGCGGCACAGCACGCATCGGCAGGCGCGGCGGCCGAGGCCGGGGCGAAGGTAGAGCAGATCCTCGAGGCCTACGACGCCTTCCTGGAGCTCATGGGCGACGAAGATGCCCTGCGTGAGCGGCTCACCTCGCACGCCGAACGCGCCAGCACGCGGCGCAGGGCGGCCGCGTTCGGCCAACTCGTCTCCGAGTTCCTGCTGACGACCTGCCAGGGCGATCAGCTACGGACTCTGCTCATCTAGCGTGATCACGACCCACAACACCGTGCGTGTCGGGTCGTCCTTCTTGGGACGACGCTCGGTGGTCCAGGCCTGCTCGCGTGGGCCGAGCACCGTCTCGAGCGCATCCGGGACGAGTTCGGAGGCCCATCGGTCCTGCTCCGGCACGGCGCCCTCGGGCACTCCATGCTTGAGCGCCTCCATCACACCACGCCAGGGAATCGCGCCCCGCTGACGCCACTGCTGGAACTCCTCATCGCTGTCCAGAGCGGCGATCGCCGCCTGACGGTAGAGCTGGTCGCGGTCGATCTCCTGCTCGTCGACATCCTTCTCGCCGGGTTTCTCGCGCTCGATCCGCTCCTCGCCGGACCCCGCCACAGCAGCGAGGCGCGACTGCAACTTGTTGCGAATCGCCTCTATGCTCGCCGCCGACTCGCGCGCGAGCTTCGCCGCGTACACGTCCGTCGCAGGACGTTTGCCACCGGGATCCATTACGGAATATTCATCCTCGAACGAAAGCACCCGCAGGGGAATCGGATATGCGTTGCCCGCCTTGTCGACGTCGCCGCTGACGCTCGACCAGAACACGCCATTGCCGGGAAGAGGCTCGTTGAGCAGCGAAGAGAGCAGATCGTCAGAGAAGTGGGAGTTGGCGGCCTTGACGGCGCGCAGATCCCCCTGAGAGAGCAGGTGGAAGATGAACCACGAATCACCCTGGCTCAGCAGCTCAGCTGGTATCGAGCTCGGCTGCTGCGTGATCAGGACTGCGCCGAGATTGTACTTGCGACCCTCCTTGATCCACTCCTCGTACGCCGATTCACCCGAGCCGTAACTGCCCATTACCGACTGTGCCTCCTCGATCACCGCGATGGTCGGGATGGGGTCCGGTTTGGCGCGGGTGAACTCTCCCTGATTGTGGTTGAAGATGTGTCGCAGCACGATGCCCGAAAGCGTCAGTCCAGCCGGACCGCGCATCCGAGAGATGTCAACGATGCACAGCTTGCCGTCGCGCAGTGCGCTCAACAGCTGCGCGAGCATCTCGCTGCTGGGGTCGTGGAGCTCACGCACGACCCGCAGCATGTTCGATCGCGCGGCCCACAGCTCGGCCTCCTGTCCCGGGCTGAGGCCGAGCAGACGCTGCATTTCTCCCTCGTCCGCATCCATCTGGTCGCGGTGGATCAGATCGACAAGTTCGCGCCACTTCGGACCGCGCAGCGCCTTGAGCTTGAGCACGTTCTGCTGCAGCTGCTGTTCGGGAGACAGCGCGATCGACATAACGAGCGAAGCGGGCAGCTGGCGTATGTCCAAGCGAATGCCCCCCGCCCTGAACGAGCCGTAGTACGGCGACGGCGGCTCTTGGTTGGTGAACACTACGACCTCTTCGGCAAGCTCCTCCACATCGCAAAGTCCGGGGCGCCCGGAGGTGTCGGGCCAGAAGTACTCGCCGTCTGGATCGAATATCACCGTCCCGACCGGCACCACGCGCCCGTCTCGGATCGGCACCCGCGGACGTTCACTGTAGAGAGCCGCGAACAGCAGCTTGACGAGGTTCGACTTGCCGAACCCTGCGCGAGCAAAGATGAAGGAGCGCCTGGCGACCATGTGCTCGACGGCGAATCGCACGGAGACCTTTGGATCGAGTGTCTGCATCCATGACGGCGTGCTCGGCAGCCCGCCCGCTCCGCAGTACACGAACTCGCCGAGCGCATAGAAGCCGATCTCTACGCCGGTCGTCCCTCCTGCCACCTCGCATAGAACCTCGTCCGGCAGGAATGCGACCCTCGCCCCGACGTGCGGCAGGCGCCGGTGGGAGGGAGCGAAGACCAGGCTCTCGTCCTTGCAGCGCAGCACCCCCAGCATGCGGATGTCGATGCGGTAGCGCAGATACCGCTTGCGCAAATCCTCGGGAATTTCGCGATCCTCGGCCACGGCGCGCAGGCCGTACTCCTCGCCGACGGTGGAGGTCAGCTTTCCCTGCGCGGCGACCGAGGTGATGCGGCCGAGAACCGCCTCCTCCGGATTGGCGAGCTCCACCAACACGAACTGCCCGTGCATGGGCAGAGAGTGAAAGCTGTCTCGGTAGGGCAGCGTGAGGTCCGCATGAAACTCGAGCCCGCCCGCGCTCGCGCCGCGGAACATCCCGACAGCGTGCCCCTCCGGGAAGAACTCCACCGTCATCGCCTCGCTTGCTCGGAAGTGGTTTCGCCGTCGCTCATTGGGGCAAATGTCGATCGTCGGGGGCGAATGCCAAGCCATCGAGCACCTCGCGCTTGCCCTCCTCGACGAGCGCTCGTACAGCGTCGCTGACGGTGTCCTGAAGGACATCGAGATCGAGGTCGACTACTTCGGCGTGCTCGCGGGCTCTTTGCAGGCAGCGCGGATAGAACGGGATGGGAAAGCCTTCGATCGCATCCTGCAGCAAGTAGCCGAAGATCTCGCCGGCCTGCCCGACCTGCGATGTGAGCACGTCGATCGCCCATATGGGGTCGTGCGCCTCTGGGCCGAACCGCACGAGGAACATCGAGCCGATCACGAACTTGGCCCTCTCTTCACCCGGCTGGACATCCTCGGGCCCGCGCGCAAACTCCTTCCACTTGTAGACCTTCTCCTCGAGCTCGCGCGGGACGCGCACGTAGCGTGCGGTTCTCGCGGGGAAGGCTCCCTCGAGCGCCATCGCCAGCCGGTAGCGAGCCAGCACTCGCGAGTGCTTCGCCAGTCCCACGAGGAAGATCCTCGTGCCCTTGCGACGCTGATCCTCGATCGCATCCATCATCAGTTCGCCCATCCGCACGAATCCGTTCTGGCTAAAGCTCTTCGAGCGCAGCAGCCCATCCCATACGATCAGGGTGTCGACCGTCCACTGGGAGCACCTGACCTGGCGATAGAGCTCCGCCCACTCGACGAGCTCGCGATAGTCGCGCGTCCACGACGAGTTGACGCGATCGGCTTCCCTGCGTACCTGCTCGCTCGTGGGAATCATCGGGCTGAGCTCTCTGAGCGTGCCGGCGCCCAAATCCTCCATCAAGACGTGGAGAGCGTCGCCGGCCTTGCGGTGGCGATCGACGAGCTCATCCGGATCGCTCCGCGGCGAGATGACGTCGAGGAACAGCTGCCGGCCCTGGGAGTTCACGATCCTCACGAGCTGCATCGAGAAGGGATCGAAGACGAGCCGGTTGTTGGCGCCTTCGGAGGCCACGAACGCCATCGTCGTTGCGGAGTGCGGCCGGACGACGAGCGAAGGACACAGCTTGGAGCGCACATCTGTGCGCAGTTCCTCGAGCAGCACCCTGTCGGCAAAGGTCTGGCGCTCGATCGCAGCGCGGATCTCCACAAGCTGGCTGGGCTCGAACACGGCGCTCACCCGAGGAGTCTCGCCATCACGTCCACTTCGGGCACGTGCGCTCCCACCTCCAGCGCCTGATCGACCTGACGTGCACCCACGCGCTCGGGTGTTCCCGCGTCCTTCACAGAAACGATCCGCCATGCGGCCGACGCCTCGAGGCTCAGCAGCAGCAGGTCCTCGGGCTCCCCGGCGCGTACAGAAGGCAGGGCGCCGAAGCGGACGATCAGCCGCGCGTCGGAGACGCAGCGCCTGGCGAGCGCCTCCCAGATGGCCGCCAGCCTAGCCACGAACCGACGACCCGTCATCGCACCCAGCTGTCCGTCCCGACTGTAGTCGGGCGCCGGCGGACCGCCCAGCAGCCACCCTCGCAGCCATCCATCGGGACGGTAGGTGACCATGCCTGGATACGGTGGCGAAGTGATCACCCAGCTGAAGCGCCGACGCAGGCGTGGTAGCAGCGCGAGGGCGTCTCCGGTGTGTACGGCGCCGGGTGTGCGGGGAGGCACGCTGCGATAGCGACGCTCAGCGTGCCTGCGGATGACCGCGACAACGTCGACCTCCACCGGATGCAGCTCGTGCGCCTTCCAGTAAGACACTGCCCCCGTCGGCTTGGTCGCGTAGGTACGCGGCATCTGATTGGACAAGTAGCTCGGGTCTCCGCGATTGCGAGGCCCGTGCAGCGCACCCAGCAACACACCGCGCAACGCGGCCGCCGTCTGATCTCGGCGTGTCGCAAGCCCGTCTCTCAGGAGAGAGAGTGCGTCCAGGACTTTCGGCGCGAAGCACCACCGCCAGAACTCGCCTTCGGGCGGTCGAGGCTCATCACCTCCGGCGATCAGCTTCTGGGCGAGGGCCGCCACCGCATCGGGTGTGGCTGCGACCATCTTCGCAGCCGCTATCGCGGATGCCACCGGGTTGCTGTCTATCCCGACGGCCGGCAGTCCGAGCTTACGGGCGGCATAAAGGGTCGTGCCGCGACCGCAGAAGGGATCGAGCACCCACTCCCCCGGCCTGGCGTTGGCAAGTATCCCCAGCGGGAAGCTGAGCGGAAACATGGTCCAGTACGGACAGATCGCGTTCAGGCTGTCTGGACCGGAGTCGGCAGTCGGGCGCAATTCAGCCATTCAGGCGGATCTTTTCATCTAGACCGGCCTGCTGCGCATCTCAGGCTGCGGGTAATGCGCCTGCCCACCTTCACCGTCGGGCTCCCGGCGATCAGACTCCGCCGGAGCCGCGCTCAGGCGATGCCATCGAGGCGGGCGACGATCTCCTGCGCGTAGCGCGTGTAGTGCTCATAGTCGAAGATCGCGTCGAGGTCGAGCCCCGCGGCGCGCGCGTCGGCCGCCAGCAGCTCGCGCAACGGCACGCGCTCGTCCCACGCGCGCTGCGCGAGCTCCTGCACCACCCGGTATGCGGCGTCGCGCGAGGAGCCGGCCTCCACGAGCGCGAGCAGCACCCGCTGGGAGAACAGCGCGCCGTGGGTGAGCTCGAGGTTGGCGCGCATGCGCTCGGCATCCACGGTCATGTCGCGGACGAGCGCGATCGCGCGGTGCTGCAGGTAGTCGAGCAGGATCGTCGAGTCGGGCAGGATCACGCGCTCGACCGAGGAGTGGGAGATGTCACGCTCGTGCCACAGCGCGACGTCCTCGAGCGCCGCCTGGGCGTTGCCGCGCAGCACGCGCGCGAGCCCGGCGATCTGCTCGCTCTTGATCGGGTTGCGCTTGTGGGGCATCGCCGAGGAGCCCTTCTGGCCGGCGCGGAACGGCTCCTGCACCTCTCTGACCTCGGTGCGCTGCAGGTGGCGCACCTCGGTGGCGATGCGCTCGAGCCCCGCGCCGGCGAGGGCGATCGCGCACACCAGCTCGGCGTGACGGTCGCGCGGGATGATCTGCGTGGAGACGTCCTCGCGCGCGAGACCCAGGCGCGCGAGGACGCGCGCCTCGAACTCGGGGCTGGTGGCGGCGTACGTGCCGACCGCGCCGGACACCGCGCCCACGGCCAGCTGCGCGAACGCGCGCTGCAAGCGCTGGGCGTTGCGGTGCGCCTCGAAGGCGAAGCCGGCGAGCTTCAGCCCGAACGTCGTCGGCTCAGCGTGCACGCCGTGCGTGCGCCCCACGCTCAGCGTGCCGGCGTGCTCGCGCGCGCGGGCGGCGAGCGTGGCGGTGAGCGCGCGCGCGCCGTCCACGATCACCTCACCGGCGGCGCGCAGCTGCAGCGCGAGCGCCGTGTCGAGCACGTCGGAGGAGGTGAGGCCAAAGTGGATCCAGCGTCCGGCCTCGCCGACGGACGCGGCGAGCACGTCCACGAACGCAGCGAGGTCGTGCTCGGTCACCAGCTCGCGCTCCTGCACCTCGGCGACGGTGAACGCAGCGCCGCGGATCGCCTGCAGCTCGGCCTCGCTCGGCCCGTCCGCGCCGAGCAGGCCTGGCAGCTCCTCGCAGGCGGCGAGCTCGACCTGGCGCCAGGCGTCCATGCGCGCCTGATCGGTCCACAGATCGCCGAGCTCGGGACGGGTGTAGCGGGCGATCACGTCATGTGATTATCGCGCGCCTGCAGATCGGGCGTCGGCGCCGGCGAGCAAGCTGACCCGTCATGGGGTGTCGCCTTCGAGCACGTCGCGCCAGAAGCGCACGTACTCGCGCTCGTGTCCGATGCCCGCCTGCAGGGCAAGCCACGCGCCGCGTGGTATCTCGGTGCCGGCGGCCCGAGCACGGTCGCGAAGCTCGGCGAAACCTTCGTAACGCTGCAGTCGTTCCTCGTGCATCGGCAAAAGCGTCCTTGCAAGTAGAGCTGGATCGGCGCCGAAGAACAGCTTCAAGATGCCAAGGTCGCGCACTTCCTCGAGCGCGTCGATCGGCGCCTCGAGCCAGTCTTGCAGCGCCCGCCTGCCCAGGTCAGTGAGGCTGTAGAAGCGTCGCCGGCGCCCAGCCTCCTCCCGCTCCTCCGTCAACAGTTGCCCGGCCGCGAGCCGCGCGCACTCGCTGTAGAGCTGGGCGTGGGGAACGGCCCAGAAGTCGATCGTGCTGCGCTCCGCCAGGCGCTTGAGATCGTACGGAGTCGCCGGCTGCACGCGCTCGATGAGGGCGAGCACGATGTACGAGGTCTCGCTCAGGCGTGCTATTGACATCGGCAGAAAGGAATAGTATGCTTCATACCGTCTCAGCTATACAGTCTGGACAATACAGTATGACTCATACTGTTACTGCCAGGAGAAGGGAACGCTCATGAGGCGCAACGTATCGACATCCGGCAGGCTCCTGGCTGGCGCCTGCGCGTTCTTGCTCGGCGGCATGGGTGCATCGGGCACCGCACTGGCGCACCTCGTGGTAACGACCAGGGCCGACGTCCTACCCATACATGTGGACGTCGCGCAACCCCACAGCGCGACCTACCCTGGGACCGGCTACAAGCTTGGAGCTGCTGCGGCGCTGGAAATCGAATGGACGATCAGCGGCACCGAATACGATGGCTCGCCTTCGCCGCTCACGTGGATCAAGGTTTACACGCCGGCGGGCACGAGGATGCATCCACAGGGGTTCCCCACCTGTCCGGAAGCACTCCTCGCCGCAGACGGTCCCGAAGCGTGCCCGAGAGGCTCTCTCGCCGGCGCTCCGGGCGAAGGCGTTGGCGTGGTTACGTTCGGGGACACGCGCGTCCCGGAGACCGTGGCTGTCGAGCCGTTCTTCCGTCCCGGAGGTCTGTTCTGGTACGTCAGAGGCCAGACTCCGGCGGCTTTCGAATTGATCTCCAAGGGCACCGTCGTCCCCAACCCGCAGCCCGGCTTCGCCGAGCTTGCCACCGGCGAAGTGCCGCTGGTCGAATCCGTGCCCGGAGGCCTGTTCGCGTCGATCGAAAGGCTGAAACTGACGGTGGGCGCCGCGTTCATGAGGGACGGGAAGCTCATCTCATACGGGACGCTGCCGAACAGCTGCCCAAAGGGTGGCTTCACCGGGAAGACGGAACTCTCGTTCCTCAACGGGGAAACGATCTCAACGGCGATGACGCTCGCCTGCCCGAAGCCGAAGGCTGGCTCGCGGTAGCGCTCCAGCCCAGATCCCTCACGCCCCCAGGATCTGCGCGGCGAGGATCGCCGCGTTGCGCGGGTTGTCGAGCCCGACGCACGCCACGGGCACGCCCGGCGGCATCTGCACGATCGACAGGATCGCGTCGAGACCGCCGGCGGCTGTCAGACGGCCGGACAGCGGCACGCCGATCACCGGCAGGTCGGTGTGGGCGGCGACCGCGCCGGGCAGCGCGGCGGAGATGCCGGCACCGGCGATGATCGCCCGCAAGCCGCGCATGCGCGCGTTCTTCGCGTATTCGGCCACCACGTCCGGTTCGCGGTGCGCGGACATGACGCGCAGCTCGTGCAGGATGCCGCGCTCTTCGAGCTCCCGCGCGGCCTTCTCCATCGTCTCCATGTCGCTCTTGGAGCCCATCACGATGCCCACGCGCGGGGCATCCACGTCGATCTCGTCGAGCGCGTTCTGCACCTCGGACTCCTCCATCGGCTCGGGCACCAGCGAGATGCCGGCGCCGGCGGCCGGCCGGCGCTCGTGGGCGGAGGGCTCCTGCGCGTCGGACGTCGGCTCGTCGGGCTTGATTTGGTCCATCTACTACCCCCAGTGCGTTCGGCAAGGACTCCGCTGATCGTTACAGAGCGGCGATGAAATCGTCGATCGGGATGGCGGTGAGCGTCTCGTAGCGCGCGGTCCCGCGTGAGCCCAGCTCGAGCGACACGCGCGCCATCGTCTTCTCGTCGGGCGCCTCGACCACGGAGATGAAGTCGACGTGGCCGAGCGTCGCCCACTGGGCCTTGACCGTCGCGCCGAGCTGTTCGACCTCGTTGTTGACCTCCTTGATCCGCTGCGGGTTGTTCTTCACCGTCTGCACGCCTTCCGGCGTGAGGGTGGTGAGCAGGACGTACGTGGGCATGGCGGTGGCTCCTCCGTCGAAGATTTGGGCGAGCGTGCGCTGAGCGATGCGCTGGTAGCCGTTTCTAGCGGATCGACGAGCTCGACGCCGAGACGCGCATCGGTGGCCAGCGCGCGGAGGCTACGCCGCCGCCGGCTCGGACGCCGGCTGCGGCGCCACCCGCTCGAGCTTCAGCTCGCCGTCGGCCGCCTCCACGACCACACTGTCGCCCTGGCGGATCGTCCCTTCCAGCAGCGCGAGCGCGAGGCGGTCGGTGAGCTGCTTCTGGATCACGCGGCGCAGCGGGCGGGCGCCGTAGGCGGGGTCGTAGCCGAGGTTGCCGAGCAGCTGCTTGGCGTCGTCTGACAGCGTGACCAGCACGCCGCGCTCGGCCACACGGGCGATCACGCGCGCGACCTGCAGCTCCACGATCTCAGATATCTGCGCGCGGGTGAGCGCTTCGAAGCGCACGATGTCGTCGAGGCGGTTGATGAACTCGGGCTTGAAGTGCTCCAGCAGCGCCGCGCGCGTTTCGGACTCGTTCGGTGATTCGTTCCCCACCCGCCCCACGGGAATGTTGGAGGTCATGATCAGCACGGTGTTCTTGAAGTCCACCGTGCGTCCCTGGCCGTCGGTGAGGCGCCCGTCGTCCATCACCTGCAGCAGCGTGTTGAACACGTCCGGGTGCGCCTTCTCGATCTCGTCGAGCAGCACCACCGAGTAGGGGCGGCGGCGCACCGCCTCGGTGAGCTGGCCGCCCTCTTCGTAGCCGACGTAGCCGGGGGGCGCGCCGACGAGGCGCGAGACGGAGTGCTTCTCCATGTACTCGGACATGTCGATGCGGATCATCGCGTCCTGGGAGTCGAACATGAACTCGGCCAGCGCGCGCGCGAGCTCCGTCTTGCCGACGCCGGTGGGGCCGAGGAACAGGAAGGTGCCGATCGGGCGGTCGGGGTCCTGCAGCCCGGCGCGCGAGCGGCGCAGCGCGGTGGCGACGGCCTCGATCGCCTCGTCCTGGCCGACGACGCGCTCGTGCAGGCGTTCCTCCATGTGGATCAGCTTCTCGGTCTCGCCCTCCAGCAGGCGGCTGACGGGGATGCCGGTCCAGCGCGCGACCACCTCGGCGACGTCGTCGGCGTCGACCTCCTCCTTGAGGAACACGGGACGGGATGGGCCGGCGGCCATGCGCTCGCGCGTAGGCGGCTCGTGGTCGGCGCCGTCCGCGCCGGCTTCCAGCTCCGCCTCGGCTTCCGCGCCGGCGGCGAGGTCCTCCGAGGCCGGGCCTGCGCTCTCCAGGGCGGCGAGCTCCTTTTCGATCGCGGGGATCTCCCCGTAGCGCAGCTCGGCGGCGCGCTGCAGGTCGGCTTCGCGCTCTGCCCGTTCGGCCTCCGTGCGCGCCTCCTCGAGCCGCGCCTTCAGGTCGCGTACGCCTTGGATGGCCTGCTTCTCGGCCTGCCACTGGGCCTTCATCGCCGCCGAGCGCTCCTGCAGCTCGGCGAGCTCGCGCTCGATCGCCGCGCGGCGCTCGGCGGAGGCCTCGTCGGTCTCCTTGCTCAAAGAGGTGAGCTCGATCTCCAGCTGCATCACGCGGCGGTCCACCTCGTCGATCTCGGTGGGCAGCGAGTCGATCTCGATGCGCAGGCGCGAGGCGGACTCGTCGATCAGGTCGATCGCCTTGTCGGGCAGGAAGCGGTCGGCGATGTAGCGGTCCGACAGGGTGGCGGCGGCGATCAGCGCGCTGTCCTGGATGCGTACGCCGTGGTGGACCTCGTAGCGCTCCTTGAGCCCGCGCAGGATCGCGATCGTGTCCTGCACGCTCGGCTCGCCGACCATCACCGGCTGGAAGCGGCGCTCGAGCGCGGCGTCCTTCTCGATGTGCTTGCGGTACTCGTCCAGCGTGGTGGCGCCCACGCAGCGCAGTTCGCCGCGCGCGAGCATCGGCTTGAGCAGGTTGGCGGCGTCGACCGCGCCTTCCGCCGCGCCGGCGCCGACGATCGTGTGCAGCTCGTCGAGGAACAGGATCACGCTGCCCTGCGCCTCGGACACCTCCCCCAGCACGGCCTTCAGGCGCTCCTCGAACTCTCCCCGGTACTTGGCGCCGGCGATCAGGCCGCCGATGTCGAGCGCGATCACGCGCCGGTCGCGCAGCGAGTCGGGGATGTCGCCGGAGACGATGCGCTGCGCGAGGCCCTCGACGTTCGCCGTCTTGCCCACGCCGGGCTCGCCGATCAGCACGGGGTTGTTCTTGGTGCGCCTGGAGAGCACCTGGATCACGCGGCGGATCTCCTCGTCGCGCCCGATCACCGGGTCGAGCTTGCCCTGCTCGGCGGCCTGTGTCAGGTCGGTGCCGAAGCGCTCGAGCGCCTCGAGCTTCTCCTCGGGCGACTGGTCGGTGACGCGGTGGGAGCCGCGCACCTCGGCGAGCGCCTGCAACAGGCGATCGCGCGTGACGCCCACGCGGCGCAGCTCGTCCGCGGCACGGCCGCGCTCGGAGGTGAGGGCGAGCAGCAGGTGCTCGGTGGAGACGTACTGGTCTGAGAGCTTTCCCGCCTCGCTCTCGGCCGCGCGCAACACCGCCACGAGCTCGGAGCCCGGCTGGGCGACGGCGTCGGCGGGCGAGGACGCCCCGGCGACCGGCAGCTCGCCGAGCGCGCGCTCGACCCCCGCGCGCAGGCCGTCCACCTCGACGCCGAGCTTGGCGAGCACCGGCAGCACCACGCCGCCGGGCGCGTCGGCGGCGGTCTCGTTGCCGCGCGGGGTGGGTGGGCCGCTGATCAGCAGCGCGGAGAGCAGGTGCAGCGGGGTCACCTGCGGGTTGCGGCGGTCTTGCGCCATCCGGCCGGCGGCCGCCAGCGCCTCCTGGGACTTGATCGTGAATTTGTCTGCCTGCATCTGCTTCCTCTTTTTAATCGCCGTATAACTTTAGTTATACGGTCTCAACTCTTGCGCGGTGGTTTGAATGGTGAGCGCGCGTCGGACGCGCGCACGAGTTGGAGCCCGCCGCGGTAGGGGACGGTGAGCTCGGCGCGGAACGAGCGGCGTACCTCCTCGAGCTCCTGCGCGAGGCGCACCTGCGCCTGCAGCGCCTCGAGTTCGATCTGCTCGATGCGCGCGTGCATGCCCTCGATTTCGTCCTCCAGCCGCAGCACGCGCTCAACGCCGGCGAGGTTGAGACCGAGCTCGGCCGTCATCTCCTGGATGCGCCGCAGTTTCTCAACGTCCTCTTGCGAGTACAGCCGCGTGCCCTTGGGCGAGCGCTGCGGCTCGATCAGCCCGCGCGCCTCGTACATGCGCAGCGTCTGCGGGTGCATGTTGGCGAGCTGCGCGGCCACGGAGATCATGAACACGCCGCGGTCGGTGGCGACCTCCACGCGCGTGGTCCTACGAGCCATCGCGCGCCTCCTCGGCGGCGCCCGCCCCCGCCGCGGCCTGCCTGTCCCCCGACATGGGGGAGGCCCCCGAGGCGCGTGCGCCGGCTCCGGCCGCGGCGCCGTTGGCGAACAGCCCGGCGCGCGGGTTGCGGTCGAGCGTCTTCGACAGCTCGTCGATCGCGCTTTCCTGCTCCTTGCTGAGCTTCTGCGGCACGTCGATGACGAAGCGGTAGTGGATGTCGCCTTTCTCCTTCGACCCGACCTTCGGCGGCCCCTCGCCGCGCAGGCGCTGGACGGTGCCGTGGGCGGTGCCCGGCCGCACGCGCAGCGTCTTGGTCCCGCTGAGCGTCGGCACCTGCACCTCGGCGCCACGCAGCGCCTCGGGGATGCTGAGCGGCACCTCGACCTCGAGGTTGTCCCCCTTGCGCGTGAACAGCGGCGAGGGCGCGACGTGGGTGATCAGGTACAGGTCGCCGGGTGGCCCGCCGTTGCGCCCCGGCTCGCCCTTGCCGGCCAGCCGGATGCGGCTGCCGTCGCGCACGCCCGCGGGGATGTTGACGCGCATGCGCTTGACGGTACGCACCGCGCCGGCGCCGTGGCAGGTGGGACAGGGGTCCTCGATGATCGTGCCGGCGCCGTGGCACAGCGAGCAGGGCTGGGAGATGGAGAACATCCCCTGCCCCTGCGTCTCGATCCCGCGCCCCTCGCAGCGCGGACACACCGTCGGCGTGGTGCCAGGCTTCGCGCCGGTCCCGCGACAGGTGGGACAGGTGGTGCGCATGGGCACCTGCAACGGCACCTGCGCGCCGGAGATCGCCTGGTCAAAGGAGATCGACACCTGCGCCTCGAGGTCCGCCCCTCGCTCGGCGCGCGGTTTCGTGCGCACGCGCCGCCCGCTGGTCGACCCGCCAAACAGGTTGGACAGGATGTCGCCCATGGACGCGCCGTCGAAGTCGAAGTTGCCAAACCCGCCAAACCCACCGCCCGGCCCGGCGCCGGTGGCAAACGGCCCGGAGCCCGAGTCGTACTGCTTGCGCTTCTCCGGATCGCCGAGCACGTCGTGCGCCTGGGAGATCTCCTTGAAGCGCGCCTCCGCCTCCTTGTCCCCTGGATTGCGATCGGGGTGATACTGGCGAGCGAGTTTGCGATACGCCTTCTTGATTTCCTCAGCGCCAGCTTTCTTATCTACGCCGAGCGTCTTGTAATAGTCCGGTCGCGCAGCCATCCGCTCTGCCCTTCCCTTAAGCCGCCACGACCACGCGCGCCGGCCTAATCACGTTCTCACGACAGCGATAACCAGGCTGGTAAACCTCAACCACAGTCCCACTCGCCTGCCCGTCAGGCGCAGGCGCGGTGGCAACCGCCTCGTGCAACGACGGATCGAACTGTTCACCGAGCGGCGAGAACGACTCGATCCCCGCCCGCCCAAGCGCCGCGCTCAACTCCGAGCGCACGAGCTTCACCCCCTGCAGCAGGGGATCGTCGGCCTGCGCGGCGTCCATCGCCCGGTCGAGATTGTCAAGCGCCGGCAACAGCTCCTTGGCCAAGGAAATCGCCCCCCGCTCGAGCGCAGCGGCGGCCTCCTTCGCCATGCGCTTGCGAAAGTTCTCAAAATCAGCCTGAGTCCGCTGCGCCAGCGCAAGGTACTCGTCCCGTTGCCTGGCCGTCTTCACCAGCTCGTCGAGATCGCCCTCGACCTCGGCGGCCTCGTCTTTTTCGCTCGTGGCAAGGGCGGGACCATCGGCGCGGGCGGCATCGGCCCGCGCCGAACCGTAAGCGGGGTTAGTGCCTGAATTCGCTCCGGGCGTGCCGTCTGAGGACGGTGTGTTTTGTTGGCCCCCCGGATCGCTGGCGTGCAATTGTTGGGAGCCGGGACGAGGGGCGGTAGAGCCTTCGTCGCGTGCGAAAGCACGCGAGGAAGGCTCGGACGCCCCATCAGCCCGCACAGACTCGGACCGCCCACCAGCGACCCCATTAACAGTGACCTTGATCTCCGTCATCAGACGCCCTAAGCCTTCGGCTCTTCGACTACCTCGGCGTCAACGACTTCCTCCTCTTCGGGGGCAGCCTCGCCGGCGGCGCCGGCGGTCGGCGCCCCACCGTTGCCGGCAGCCGCTGCCTGCTCCTGCGCCCGCTGGTACATGGCCTCGGAGACCGCGTGGAAGGCGGTCTGCAGGGCCTCGGCCTTGGCGTTGATGGCGTTGGGGTCCTCGGACTCGAGCACCTCGCGGACGTCTTTGATGGCGTCTTCGATGCGCGACTTGGAGTCGGCGTCGACCTGGTCGCCGAGGTCGGCGAGCTGGCGCTCGGCCTGGTAGGCGGCGTTCTCGGCGGTGTTGCGCGCCTCGGCGAGCTCGCGCGCCTTGCGGTCCTCCTCGGCGTGGGACTCGGCGTCGGAGACCATGTGCTTGATTTCGTCCTCGGAGAGACCGGAGCCGGCCTTGATCTCGATCTTCTGCTCCTTGCCGGTGCCGAGGTCCTTGGCGGACACGTTGAGGATGCCGTTGGCGTCGATGTCGAAGGCGACCTCGATCTGCGGGATGCCGCGCGGCGCGGGCGGGATGCCTGTCAATTGGAACTTGCCGAGCGACTTGTTGTACTGGGCCATCTCGCGCTCGCCCTGCAGCACGTGGATCTCCACCGACGGCTGGTTGTCCTCGGCGGTGGAGAAGACCTCGCCCTTGCGCGTGGGGATGGTGGTGTTGCGCTCGATGAGCTTGGTCATGACGCCGCCCTTGGTCTCGATGCCGAGGGTCAGGGGGGTGACGTCGAGCAGCAGCACGTCCTTGACTTCGCCGCCGAGCACGCCCGCCTGGATGGCGGCGCCGACGGCGACCACCTCGTCGGGGTTGACCCCGCGGTGGGGCTCCTTGCCGGTGAGCTCTTTGACCTTCTCCTGGACGGCGGGCATGCGCGTCATGCCGCCGACGAGCACCACGTGCTCGACGTCCTTGACGCCCTTGCCTTTGGCGTCGTCGAGCGCCTGGCGGACGGGAGCGACGACGCGGTCGAGCAGGTCGCTCGTCAGTTCGGAGAGCTTGGCGCGCGTGAGGCGCGTGTCGAGGTGCTTGGGCCCGGAGGCGTCGGCGGTGATGAACGGCAGGTTGATCTGCGTCTCCTGGGTGGTGGACAGCTCGATCTTGGCCTTCTCGGAGGCCTCGTAGAGACGCTGCAGCGCCATCGGGTCGGCGGACAGGTCGATGCCCTGGGACTTGCGGAATTCGGCGACGAGCCAGTCGACGATGGCCTTGTCGAAGTTGTCGCCGCCGAGGTGGTTGTCGCCGGCGGTGGACTTGACCTCGAACACGCCGTCGCCGATCTCCAGCACGGACACGTCGAAGGTGCCGCCGCCGAGGTCGAACACGAGGATCGTCTGGTCGGACTCCTTGTCGAGCCCGTACGCGAGCGAGGCCGCGGTGGGCTCGTTGATGATCCGCTTGACGTCGAGCCCGGCGATCTTGCCGGCGTCCTTGGTCGCCTGCCGCTGGTCGTCGTTGAAGTACGCGGGGACGGTGATCACAGCCGAGTCGACGGCCTCACCGAGGTACGCTTCCGCGTCGGCCTTCAGCTTCTGCAGGATCATCGCGGAGATCTCGGGCGGGGAGTACTGCTTGCCGTTGGCTTCCACGCGGGCGTCGCCGTTGGGTCCTGCGACGACCTTGTAGGGGACGATCGACTCCTCCTCGCGGACCTCGCCCTCCTTGCGGCCCATGAAGCGCTTGATCGAGAAGATCGTGTTCTGGGGGTTTGTCACCGCCTGGCGCTTGGCCACCGTGCCGACCAGGCGCTCCCCGGAGGCCGTGAAGGCGACCACCGACGGGGTCGTGCGACCGCCCTCGGCGTTCTCGATCACGGTCGGCTCGCCACCCTCGAGCACGGCCATGCACGAGTTCGTCGTGCCCAGGTCGATGCCTATGGTCTTGGCCATTACTTAAACCTTTCTATGGTTACGCTGGATAAATCTGAGTCCTATTGTCGCAGATTTTCTGCCGCCCTTCAAGGGCATTTTGGTCGCATTTTGCGGAGGTTTGAGTGGCTTCGGGGCCGGTTCGGTGAGGGGCCGGGGGG
>DATJRV010000097.1:0-18464 GCA_035504435.1 Solirubrobacteraceae bacterium | reverse complement strand
GTACGCGGCGGACATCGCCGACATGGAATCGATCGTGCGGCTGCTCGAACGGGTGCTGGCCGACCACCGGGGCGTGGACATGCTCGTCAACAATGCCGGGCGCTCGATCCGCCGCTCGATCGCGCTCAGCTACGAGCGCTTCCACGACTTCGAACGCACGATGCAGCTGAACTACTTCGGCGCGGTCAAGCTGATCATCGGCCTGTTGCCGCACATGCGCGAGCGCGGCTCCGGGCACATCGTGAACATCTCCTCGATCGGCGTGCAGACCAACCCGCCGCGCTTCTCCGCCTACGTCGCGTCGAAGGCCGCGCTGGACGCGTTCACGCGCGTGGTCGCCTCGGAGGTGATCGGCGACGGCGTCACCTTCACCACCATCCACATGCCTTTGGTGCGCACGCCGATGATCGCGCCGACGAAGATGTACGACGCGTTCCCCGCCATCAGCCCGGAGGAGGCGGCGGACATGATCTGCGAGGCGCTGCGCGCGCACCCCAAGGAGATGGGCACGTGGATGGGCAAGTTCGGCGAGGTCGCCTACACGCTCTCCCCCAGTGCCGTCGACCGGCTGCTGCACCTCGCCTATCGCGTGTTCCCCGACTCGGCTGCCTCCAAGGGGCACACGGACATGGAGGAACACGTGTCCTTCGAGCAGATCGCGATGGCCACGCTGACGCGCGGCGTGCACTGGTAGGGGTCTCCAGCGGTTCCGACCGGCGCATGCGCCGGTCGGCCGAGCCGTGCATGCACGGCTCGGTGAGAGTCCGCACATGTGCGGACTCTGACATCGGCGCATGCGCCGATGTCGCCATATCTTGTAATGATCGAGCGGTGACAGTTGGCAGTTGGGCGATCGAGGTGCGCGACCTCTCCAAGCGCTACGGCGACTACGAGGCGGTGCGCGGCATCGACATCAGCGTGCGCCGCGGCGAGGTGTTCGCGCTGCTGGGACCGAACGGGGCGGGCAAGACGACCACCGTGGAGATCCTCGAGGGCTATCGTGCGCGCAGCGGCGGCGAGGTGTCGGTGCTCGGCTACGACCCCGCCGAGCGCTCGCTGGAGCTGCGCCGGCGGATCGGCATCGTGCTGCAGTCGAGCGGCATCTACAGCCACATCACCCCGCGCGAGGCGCTGCGCCACTGGGCGAGCTTCTACCCGCACCCGCGCGACGTCGAGGAGGTGCTGGCGCTGGCGGGCCTGCAGGAGAAGGCCGACGTGCGCAGCCGCAAGCTCTCCGGTGGCCAGCTGCGGCGCCTGGACTTTGCGCTCGCGCTCGTCGGCGACCCCGAGCTGATGTTCCTCGACGAGCCCACCACCGGGTTTGACCCCGAGGCCCGGCGCGCCGCCTGGGAGACGGTGCGCTCGCTGCGCGACCTCGGCAAGACGATCCTGCTCACCACGCACTACCTCGAGGAGGCGCAGCAGCTCGCCGACCGCGTGGCGATCGTCAAGGACGGGCGCGTGCTCGCCATCGGGCCGCCGCGCGAGCTGGGCGCGGGGGCGGCTCACTACCGCGTCGCCTACCGCGACGCGGACGGTGAGCTGATCGAGCGCGACACCGACGACCCGACCACGCTCCTGCACGAGCTGACCGGCGAGGCGCTCGCGCGCGGCGAGCACCTGGAGGAGCTGTCGGTCGCCCGCCCAACGCTCGAGGACGTGTATCTGGAACTGACGGCCACATCGTCGGGGGACGGGGATGCCTGACGCGCTCGCTCTCAGCTGGCGCCAGTACCGCCTGGAGCGCAAGATGTTCTGGCGCAACCCCAGCGCCGCGTTCTTCAACTTCGTGCTGCCGCTGCTGTTCCTCGCGGGCGCGGGCGCCGCGCTGAGCGGCAACCAGCACCAGCTCAACCGGCTGGTGCCGATGATCGCCGGCATGAGCGTGATGTCCACCACGTTCACCGCGCTCGCCTACAACGTCGTGTTCCTGCGCGAGCGCGGCGTGCTCAAGCGCATCCACGGCTCGCCCCTGCCCACGATCTCCTACTTCGGCGGCGTGGCAGCCAACGCGGTCACCAACACCGCGCTGCAGATCGCGATCATCGTGCTCAGCGGGCGGCTGTTCTTCGGCATCGGCTGGCCGGCGCACTGGGAAGCGCTGATCGTGTTCGTGCTCGTCGGCGTCGTGTGCTTCGCCGCGCTCGGCGTCGCCTTCGCGCACGCGATCCCCAACTTCGAGTCCACCGCCGCGTACGTCAACGCCGTGTTCCTGCCCGTCGTCGCCGTGTCGTTCTACGTGTTCGACTCCCACTCCGCCCCCGGCTTCGTGCGCACGATCGCCGAAGCGCTGCCGCTGAAGCCGCTGATCGACGGGCTGTCCGGGGCGATGGTCACCGGCTCGGGCCTCGCCAGCCACCTCGACCAGCTCGCGGTGATCGCCCTGTGGGGCGTTTTTGGGCTATACCTTGCCGTGCGCGGTTTCAGCTGGGAGGCGTCACGATGAGAGAGCTCGCACAGGGGGTGTACGTGTTGCGCGGCTGGCCGCCGAACGCGATCAACGTGTATCTCGTGGGCGACGTGCTGATCGACGCCGGCACCCGGCAGGCCGAGCGGCGGATCGTGCGCCAGCTCGCCGGGCGCACGCTCAGCGCGCACGCGCTCACGCACGCCCACCCCGACCACCAGGGCTCCAGTCACGCGGTGTGCGAGTGGGCGCAAGTCCCCTTGTGGTGCGGCGCGGACGACGTGCCCGCGATCGAGACGCCCGGCGCGATCCACAACCCCAAGGCGCCGGCGTGGCTCAGCGGCTTCCAGGCGCGCTTCTGGACGGGACCGCCCCATCCGGTCGCACGCGCGCTCGTCGAGGGCGACGACGTGGCCGGCTTCACCGTGCTGGAGACCCCCGGCCACTCGGTTGGGCACGTCGCCTACTGGCGCGAATCAGACCGTGTGCTGATCGCCGGCGACGTGCTCAACAACATGAACCTCCTCACCGGCATCCCCGGCCTGCGCGAGCCGCCCGCGCTGTTCACGCCCGACCCCGAGCGCAACCGCGCCTCCGCGCGGCGCCTCGCGGAGCTGCGCCCGCGGCTCGTGTGCTTCGGGCACGGCCCGCCGCTGCGCGACCCCGGCAAGCTCGCCGACTTCATCGCCCGCATGCCCCCGCCCGCACCCGCCGCTCAGCCGGCTCCCGCGCCGGACCCGGCGTGAGCGCCGGATGAGCGACAGCATCTTCGTCGCCGCCGACGGGCGGTTCACCCCCACCGAGCACGCCCGCGGACCGTGGGACGCCGGCGCGCTGCACGGCGGCGCGCCCGCCGCGCTGCTGACCAGCGCCTTCGAGCGCCTGCAGCCAGGCGCCGAGCTGCGCATCGCGCGCCTGGGCTTCGAGTTCCTGCGCCCGATACCGCTGGCTCCGCTGAAGCTTTCGCTGCGCATCGTGCGCCCCGGCCGGCGCGTGCAGGAGCTGGCGGGCGAGCTGAGCGTGCTCACGGACGCGCCGACCGGCGAGCAGGTGGTGTGCCGCGCGAGCGCGCTGCGCGTGCGCGAGATCCCGCCTGGGGTGCCGGCGAGCGACCCCATGCAGACGCCGCACGGCGAGGGGCCGGGCACCGGCGTGGGCACCGGCGTGGGCGTGGGCATGGGCACGCCGCAAACGAGCACGCCGCTGCGCTTCGCGCTGAACGGCTCCACCGAGGCCAGCTTTGCGACCAGCGCGATGGAGATGCGCTCGCGCGGTGAGGGTGGGCGGGATGCTCATACATTGGGGCCGGGACAGGTGTGGATGCGCCCGCGCGTGGCGCTGCTGGCCGGTGAGGAGCTCACGCCGCTCGCGCGGTTGGCGGCGACGTCCGACTTCGGCAACGGCATCAGCGCGGTGCTGCCGTTTGAGCAGTTCCTGTTCATCAACGCCGACCTCACCATCCACGTCCACCGCCCGCCGCGCGGCGAGTGGATCGGCCTGGACGCGCGCACGCTGGTGCGCCCCGGCGACATGGGCCTCGCCGAGAGCGTGCTGCACGACCTCGACGGCCCCGTCGGCCGCGCGTTTCAAACGCTCGTCGTCGAGCCGCGCTGAGCGCGGCGATCACCGCTGCGGCGAGTCCGGTGGGCGAGCGCGGCGGCCGAGCGCGGTGAGCGAGCGCGTCCGGGGAATATCGTTGTACGTGCAATTACTTTGCTACTGTCGTGGTGTCCCCGCAGTTGTCAAACCCCGACAAAGGAGCACCTACGATGGCATCACCTGAGACCGTCAGCAGCACCGCGAGCCTCTCCCTGCCGCTGGGCACGTGGAAGGTCGACCCCGTCCACTCGAGCGTCGAGTTCCAGACCAAGCACCTGGGCATCGCCACCGTCAAAGGCCAGTTCAGGGAGTTCGAAGGCACGCTGGAGGTGACCGCGGAGGGCGCACGCGCGTACGGCAAGGCGATCGTCGCGAGCGTCGACACGCGCGAGCCGCAGCGCGACGCGCACCTGCGCTCGGCCGACTTCTTCGACGCCGAACAGTTCCCGGAGATCACGTTCGAGTCCACGTCCATCCGCCAGCTCGACGAGGACACGTTCGAGATCGAAGGCGACTTCACCGTCCACGGCGTCACCAGGCCGCTGAAGCTGCCGGTCACGCTGGAGGGCACCGAGACCGACCCCCAGGGCAACCAGCGCATCGGGCTGTCAGCCGCGACTCAAATTAAGCGCTCCGACCACGACATGAAGTTCAACATGGCGCTCGGCTCGGGCAACGTGGTGGTCAGCGACAAGGTCAAGATCCTGCTCGACATCTCCGCCGTCAAAGCCGGCTGAGCCGGCGGACGCCGGTCGGCTGAACGACGACGGCGGGACGGCGACGAGCGCCGCGTCGTGCCGGCGGAACGCCGGCGTCAGCGCACGACGACGTCGCCGAGCGCCGCGTCGATCGCTGCGAGCGTGTCCGCGCTCAACGTCACGCCGGAGGCGGAGGCGTTGGCGTGGACCTGCTCGGGGCGGCTGGCACCGACGATCGCCGAGGCGACGTTCGGCTCGCGCAGCACCCACGCGAGCGCCATCTGGGGCATCGTCAGCCCGGCGTCGCGCGCGATCGGGACGAGCCGCTGGACGGCCTCCAGCACCGGGCGCTCGATCAGGCGATCGATGAAGCCGCCCATGCTCTGGCTGGCCGCCCTGGTGTCCGGCGGCGGCGGCTCGCCGGGCAGGTACTTACCGGTGAGCACACCCTGGGCGAGCGGCGACCACACGATCTGGGAGATGCCCTCGCGTTCGCACAGCGGGATCACCTCGGCCTCGGGCGCGCGCCACAGCATCGAGTACTGCGGCTGGCTGGACACCCACCGCTCGACCCCCGGCAGCGCGAGCGACGCGTCGATCTTCTCCGCCGGCCACTCGCTGAAGCCGATGTAGCGCGCCTTGCCGGCGCGCACCACGTCGGTGAGCGCGCCCATCGTCTCCGCCAGCGGCGTCTGCGAGTCGAAGCGGTGGCATTGATAGAGGTCGACGTAGTCGGTCTGCAAACGCTTGAGCGACGCGTCGATCTGCTTGTGGATCTGCGCGGCCGACAGGCCGCGGTCGGTGTCGGACATCGGGAAGAACACCTTCGTGGCGAGCACGTAGGAGGAGCGCTCGCGCCCGGCGAGCACTTCGCCCAGCAGCGTCTCCGCCGCGCCGCGGCCGTACACGTTGGCGGTGTCAATGAAGTTGATGCCCACGTCGAAGGCCGCGTTCACACACGCCTGCGCCTGCTCGCGCGCCACCCCGCCGGAGTAGGTCAGCCACGATCCGAGGCTGATCTCCGACACGTGCAGATCGCTGCTGCCGAGCTTGCGCAGGTTCATCTGCGCGCACACTACCCACCGGCGGACACGCGCGCGCCGCGCCCGTCGATGCCGCACAGCATCGCTCGTCGATGCCGCGCAGCGCCGTCCGTCGATGCCGCGCAGCGCCGCTCGGCGTCCGCGCCGGCACCGGCCGAGCTAACCTCTGGCCGAGGTGGCGACGATGGATCCCAACCTGCGCATTCGCGCGTTGGAGCTGGCGGTCAGCGACCTCGCGCGCAGCTCCCAGTTCTACGAGCGCGTGCTCGGGCTGCCGCTGATTGCGCGCGACGAGCACACGGCGCAGCTCGGCCCCGACGGCGAGCGCCCGGCACTGCTGTTGCGCGACATCCCCGCACCCACGCCGCTGCCGCCGGCGGCAGCCGGCCTCTACCACGTCGCCTGGCTTCACCCCACGCGCGCTGCGCTGGCGGAGACCGTCCGCAGGATCGCGGCTGCGCGCTGGGTGCTGGAGGGAGCCTCCGACCACGGCGTCTCCGAGGCGCTGTACCTCAGCGACCCGGATGGCCTGGGGATCGAGATCTACGCCGACCGCCCGCGCGAGCAGTGGCAGCGCCGAGCGGACGGCGAGGGCGTGGTGATGGTGACGCAGCCGCTCGACCTCGACGACCTGCTGAGCCAGTTCTCCGGCGCGCCCGCGCCGACGCCGCCCGCGCAGACGACCGTCGGGCACGTGCACCTGAAGGTCGCGGACGTCCCCCGCGCGCTCGCGTTCTACCGCGGCGCGCTGGGCTTCCAGGAGCAGGCGGAGCTGCCGTCCGCGGCGTTCGTGTCAGCCGGCGGCTACCACCACCACGTGGGGCTCAACTCGTGGCAGAGCGCCGGCGCCGCGCTCCCGCCGGACAGCGCGCCGGGGCTGCGCCGGGTGGAGTTCGAGCTGGGCGCCGCGGACGCGCTGGACACGCTGGAGCGCGATCTCGCCGACGCCCCCTCCGCGCCCGCTTTCACGCGCGAGGACGCGGGGTCGCTGTCGCTGCGCGACCCGGACGGCGAGCTGCTCGTGTTCACGGCCGCGCGCGAGGCGTAGCGTCGCTGCTGGCGAGCGCCAAGCGCTCGAGCTCCTGCGCTGAGAGCCGCAGCTGGGTGCACGCCACGAGCTCCGCCAGCTGCTCGGGCGAGGTGGCGCTGGCGATCGGCGCGAGCACGGTGGGCTGCGCGAGCAGCCACGCGAGCGCCACCGCCGCCACCGGCGTGTCGTGCGCGGCGGCGATCTCATCCAGCACGCCCAGCACGATGAAGCCGCGTTCGTTGAAGTACGCCTGGCGCACGCCGGCCGCGCGCGGGCTGTCGACCTCCGGGCCACCTGGCCGGTACTTGCCGGTGAGGAAGCCGCGCGCCAGGCCGAAGTAGGGGATGCACGCAAGCCCGTGTCGCTCGCACACGCCCGCCAGCTCGTCCTCGTAGCCGCGGCGCTCCATCAGGTTGTACTGCGGCTGCAGCGCCACATACGAGGCCATGCCCTCGCCTTCGCGGCCCACGCGCAGCGCCTCTTCCAGGCGCTCGGCGCTGTAGTTGGAAGCGGCGGCGTGGCGGATCTTGCCCTCGCGGATGAGCTCGCCGAACGCGCCCAGCGTCTCCGGCAGCGGCGTCGCGGGGTCGTCGCGGTGCGCGTAGTAGACGTCCACCGTGTCGATGCCCAGCCTGCTGAGCGACCCCTCGATGCCGCGCCTGATCGTCTGCGGCGCGAGGCCGGGAAGCTCGGGGGACATCCCAACCTTGGTGGCGATCACCAGCTGCTCGCGGTTGCCGCGCGCGGCAATCCAGCGGCCGATGATGCGCTCGGACTCCCCCGCCCCGCCCGGCCCGCGCCGGCCGTAGCTGTCGGCGGTGTCGATGAAGTTGCCGCCCGCCTGCACGTACGCGTCGAGCACCGCAAACGAGCGCTGCTCGTCGATCGTCCACCCGAACACGTTCCCGCCGAGGCACAGCGGGAACACGTCGAGGTCCGTGTCGCCCACACGCGTCACGTTGGGCAGCCTAGCCGTAGGCGGACGCCGACGGGCGCGGCCTCGTCCGGCGCGGCGCACACCGGCGGGCGCGGCGCACACGGGCAGGCGCGGCGGGCGTGGGCGGGCGACTGTGCGAAGATCGCGCGCGGTGGCTGGCCGATCTACAGTGGCGTTCAGGCTGGCCGGGACGCTGGCGGCGCTCGCGCTCGCCGGCTGCGGGGGCTCGAGCACGCACACCACGACCGCCGGACCGGGCGCCGCGGCCGCTGAGCGGCAGTTCATCGCAGCGGCCAAGGCCATCTGTGCACAGGCGGGCGAGCAACAGAAGCCGCTGAAGGCGCGCAAGGAAGCGCTGCGCGGCGAGCCGACCGCCCAGGCCACGCCCGCGTTCGCGTCGCTCGCCGACCGGGCGGCGGCGATCGCGCGGCGCGCCGACGCCCGCCTGGCCGCGCTGCCGAGGCCGCCGGCGGACGCGCAGACGATCGCACAGCTGGTGCATGCGTACGCGCTTGAGGCGACCGACGCGGGCGAGATCGCGAGCGCGGTGGCCGACAAAGACGGCAACCTCGGCGAAGCCGCATCGGAAGCGCTCGCGCGGCTGGTGCGCCAGAATCAGGCAGCCGCAGAGCGGCTGGGCATGGGCAGCTGCTTCGCGCTCGAATAGATCGTCAACCGCGCGGGATCGTCAACCGCGCGGGCGCTCGCGCGATCGCTGCAGGCACGTGCGCCGGGCGCCTAGCGGCGCCTGCCCATGGCGAAGCTCTGCACCGGCGGCGCCACCGCGCGCATGCTCGACGCGACATCCGCGCCTGGGGCGCGCTCCGCTTGGCGTTGATCCTCCCCCGTTGCCTGTTCGGAGTCGGGCAGGCGATGCACGCGCCCGCCTTCCGCCGCCGGCTCGTCGCCCCGCTCGGCGAGCAGATGGCGCTCGAGCGGCTGGAGCTCGCGCACGATCACGTTGATCACCGGGCGGATGTCCGCGGCGCTCTCGTCCGGCCCCGCCGGCTGCAGCGAGCGCTCCAGGCGTCCAAAGGCCAGCAGCAGCGGCTCCGCGCGCGCCAGCGGCCGGTGGCGTTCGTACACGTCCTTGGGCACGATCAGGTTGATCGTGCCGAGCTCGTCCTCGAACAGCAGGAACATCGTGCCCTTCGCCGTCCCCGGTTTCTGCCTGGCGATCACCAGCCCCGCCACCGCCACCCGCGAGCGCGTGGGCAGGCGCGCGAGCTGGGCGCTGGTGGCGAGCACGACCGGGTCGGCGCCGCTCGGTATCGTCAGGCGCTCGCGCAGGACCTTCATGGGGTGCTCGCCGATCGTCACCCCGCTGGTGGAGTAGTCGGCGATCAGCCGCTGCCAGCGCCCCAGCTTGCGCAGCCGCGGGGCCGCCGGTAGCTCCAGCGGCAGCGCGAGCTGGGTGGCCTGTCCATCGCGCCCGTCGCCGGCGCTCTCGGCGGCCGGCGCCATCCCCAGCTGCCACAGAGCCGTGCGCCTACTCGCCTGCCAGGGGCCGGCGGGCGCCTCATCGGCGCCTGCCGGCGCCCTGGCGTCAGGCACGTCGGTCAGCGAGTCGCAGGCGCCCGACCAGGCGAGCTGCTCCAGCGTGGCGCGCGAGCAGGCCACACGCCCGGCGAGCTCGCCGAGGCTCGCGAAGGGCCCGCCGCGCTCGCGCTCCTGCACCAGCGCCTGCATCTCGGCGTTGGCGGCGCCCTTGATGTAGCTGAGCCCCAGGCGCACGGCTCCGTCCTGGACGGTGCACTGCACGTGTGAGGCGTTCACGTCCACGCCCAGGACCGCGATCGGGACCTTGCGATTTTCGGCCTCGTGCACGAGGCTGTCGGGGGCGTAGAAGCCCATCGGCTGCTCGTTTAGCAGCGCGCACAGAAACTCCGCTCCGTAGTGCACGCGCAGCCAGGTTGACTGGTAGGCGAGCAGGCCGAAGGCCGCCCCGTGGGCCTTGGGGAAGCCGAAGCCGGCGAAGCCCTCGACCATCGCCCACACGCGCTCGGCCGTCTGGGGGTCGGCGCCCACATGGCGGGCCGCGCCTTCGAGGAAGCGCTGGCGGTGCGACTGGACGCTCGCGTGGGAGCGCTTGCGGCTCATCGCCCGCCGCAGGGCCGCCGCCTCGCCGGGGCTGAAGCCGGCGAACGCTTCGGCCACTTCCATCACCTGGTCCTGGAAGATGACCGTGCCCAGGGTCTCCGCGAGCACCGGCTCGAGCGCGGGGTGCTCATAGGGGATCTCGTATTTCGATCCCCGCCCACCCTCTCCCCGCCCGCCCTCTTCACGTAGGCGCTGGCGGCGCTCGATGTAGGGGTTGATCGCCCCGCCCTGGATCGGGCCGGGCCGCACGATCGCGACCTGGATCGTCAGATCCTGGAGGTTGCGCGGGCGGGTGCGCAGCAGCGACTGCATCTGCGCGCGGCTCTCGATCTGAAAGACGCCCACCGTGTCCGCCACGCTGATCGCCCGGAAGGTCTCCTGGTCGTCGAAGGGGATGCGCGAGAGGTCGATGCGCTCACCCCGCACGCGCGCGATCTCCTCCACGCAACGCTCCACCGCCGAGAGCATCCCCAGGCCCAGCAGGTCGATCTTCAGAAAGCCCGCGTCCGCGCACGAGTCCTTGTCCCACTGGACCATCTGCCTGCCCTCCATCGCCGCCGGCACCACCGGGCAGCAGTCGATCAGCGGCCTGGTCGCGATCACCATCCCGCCGGGATGCTGGGAGAGGTGCCGCGGCAACCCGTGGGCCTGCTCGACCAGATGGGAGAGCCAGCGCCAGCGGGACGAGTCCGCGGCCTGCTCCGGGATGTCGCTGGGGTCCCTCCCCCACGCATCCGCCGACCGCGCCGCCCGCTCGATCTCCCCGGCGGGCAGGCCGAGCACCTTGCCGAGCTCGCGCACGGCGCCGCGTACGCGGTAGGTGGGGAAGGCGGCGACGAGCGCCGCGCGCTCCGCGCCGTAGCGTTCGTGCACACGCGGGATCAGCCGCTCGCGGATGTCGCGGGGGAAGTCGAGGTCGATGTCCGGCAGGCCGCGCAGATCCTCGTGCAGGAAGCGCCCCAAGGCGAGCCCGTTGGCGATCGGGTCGATGTGGGAGAGGCCGGTCAGGTAGCACACCAGCGAGGACACCGAGGACCCCCGCCCGCGCCCAGGCGCGAGCAGCGCACGCACGGAGTCCGGACCGCGCACCTCCATGGCGACCTCGCGGGCGAGCTCGAGCATGTCGTGGTGCAGCAGGAAGAAGCCGGCTAGGCCGAGGTGGTCGATCACGCGCAGCTCCCGCTCGAGCCTGGCCTGCGCCTCCGCGCGCGCTGCAGCCGCCGAGCGGTCGTCGCGCCCGCGCGCGGCGAGCGCCGAACCGTGGGCGTGGGTAGGACCGGACCCGTAGCGCTCGTCCAGGCGCGTATGACATAGCTGCGCAAGGCGGGCGGTGGCGTCGCGCTCCTCGGCGCCGGGGTAGCGGTAGCCGAGGTCCTTGAGCAGATCGAACGTCAGCCGCTCGGCCAGCGCGAGCGTCTCGCGCACGGCCTGTGGGTGGTCTGCGAAACGGCTGGCCATCGCCTGCGGCGTGCTCAGCACATGGCTGTGGTTGCCGCGGCGCAGGGGCTCTGAGGCGTCGAGCGTCAGGTGGTGGCGCAGCGCCACGAACGCGTCCTGCAGCTCGGCCCTGGCGGGCGCGTGGGCGTGGACGTCGCCGGTGGCCACGCAGCGCACGCCCAGCCGCCCGGCGGCCTGCGCGAAGGCGCGGTTGCGCGCGCGATCGTGGCGCGCGTACGGACGCTGCAGCTCCACGTACAGGTTCTCCGCGCCAAACGCCTCCAGCAACAGCCGTGCCGTGCGCTGCCCCTGCTCGCGCTCCTCAGCGCGCGCCGGGTCACCGAGCACCGAGCGCGCAGCGCAGCCGGTCAGGCACACGAGGCCCTCGGCGTGGTCGAGCACCCCCTGCAGCTCCAGCCACGGCTCCGCCCGCCGACGGCGCGCGGTGCCATCGCGCGTGTGGGCGTGGGCGAGCGTGATGATCCGGCAGAGGTTGCTCCAGCCGCGCTCGTCGCGCACCAGCAGCGTCAGGTGCCGCGTGTCCGGCCGATCCTCGGATCGTCCCCGGCGGGGGAGCGCGACGTCGATCTCGGCGCCGTGGATCGCCCTGATCCCGCAGCTGGACGCGATCTGCGCGAGCTCCATCGAACCGGAGACAGAGTTGTGGTCGGTGAGCGCCAGCGCCACGTGTCCCAGCTCGCCCGCCCGCTCAGCCAGCTCCTCCGGCAACGAGGCGCCATCGAGGAACGAGTAGGCCGAGTGACAGTGCAGCTCCACGTACGGCGACCCAGAGCGGCTCATCGGCGACCCAGAGCGGCTGATCGGCGACCCAGAGCGGCTCATCGCTGCTGGAACCAGCGGCCCGTGCACAGGTCGTGGAACACGATCACGTTGCGCCCACGCTCGCCCACCAGCTCCCAGTAGCGCCGGCGCACCGGCTGGGCCGTCCACCAGCGATCCTCCACCAGCCAGGACTCGCGCAGCGACTCGACCGCTTCGCCGTTCACCTGCGCGGGCATGCCATCGCGCCAGCGCACGCGCACCGGGCGGGGACGGTTGAGGGCGCGCGTCAAGCTCTCTCCCGCGCGCTCGTCACTCGGGGGTCGGCGCCAGCATCATGCGCCGCTCGGGCACGCGCGAGTCGGGGTCCACGCACACGGCGCGCAGCGCCGCGTCCTGGCCGGCCACCGCGCGCACCTGCGCGATCGCTTCGCGCAGACGCGCGGCGTGCGCGGGCGAGGACCCCCCGAACAGCGTCCCCTGGTCACCGAGCGGCGGCCCGAAGCGCGCGACCGCCAGCGTCAGCTCGCCGGCTGGGGCGGGCAGCGTCTGCAGGCGCACGGACAGCGCCAGCCAGATGCGCTCGGGGTCGGCGAGCGCCTGGCGGAAGACCACCCGCTCGCGCCAGCCGCCGCCTGCGAGCAGGCGCGCGGAGAGCGTGGCCGCGCGCAGCGTGCGCCCGCGGCGCTCCGGGCGCGCGAGCAGCCGGTTGACCAGCACGCCCAGCACGCGCCTGAGCGCCTCGCCGGAGCTCGCGTCGCCCACCGCCATCGACTCCTCCAGGCTGTCCTCCACGCGCCGTGGACGCAGCGGGCTGTCCTCGCCGCACGCCAAAGCGTGGGCACGCCCGCCCGGCGCGCCGAAGCGATCGGTGAGCGCCGAGCGCCCCAGCCGCGCGAGCTCGCCCAGCGTGCGCACGCCCAGGCGGGTGAGCGGCTCGATCAGCGCCGCGATGTCCACCTCCGCGTCGAAGCCGAGCAGCTCCACCGGGCGCCCGGCCAGCCAGCGCTGCGCCTCCCTGCCCTCCAGCACCAGCGGACGCGACGAGCGCGTCGCCATCGCGGCGGCCAGCGCGCAGAAGCGCGTGGGCGCGGCACCGATGCGCACCCCCCACGGCGGCGGGCAGGCCGGGCTGTCCCCCTCCGGGGGCGCTGCGAGCGCGCGCCGGGCGGCGGCGATGGTCGCCTGGCGCGTGCCGTGCAGCGCCCGCACGGTGGAGTCCTCGAAGTAGGCGAGACCTGGGCGTGCCGGCTCGACGGCGGCGCCGATCGACTCCAGGGCACGCAGCGCCGCCTCCCACGCCTCGGCCACACGCACGGGGTCGCCGGGGATCAGCACCAGATCTGGGCAGCGCGCGAGCGCCTCGCCGAGCGCCATGCCACGCGCCACGCCGCGGGCCTCCGCCGCGCCCGAGACCTCCCCCACGCGCTGTTCTGCCCCCACCAGCGGCGCGACCGCCAGCGCGCGCCCCGCCAGCGTCTGGCGTGCGATCTGCGCGCGGTCGCCGGCGGCCACGGCCAGCTCGAAGCGGGGGAGATGGATGCACACGACCATACGAACATATGTTCGTATTTGTGCGCCCGGAGCGCAACAGTTGTGTGTCTGCAGGTGTCGCCTGTGTGACCGCCGGTGTTACGTCTTACCTCGAGCAATTGCCGTATAACCATCGCTATACGGTCGTCGTGGGTAGTGGGTCAGTTTGAGAATCGACCCCACAGGGGCCATCGTAGGGGCTACGGTCGCTGGCGATCCGATAACCAGCGGCGCCGATGCGAGTGGACGCTCACGCCGACGCCTAGACACGAAGGAGCCAAGACTCCCCCATGCCTAGCCAAGACCCTACCCCCGGTGAGCGCTTGAGCGTCGCCGAACGAGAAATCCTCTACGCCCTCGCCAGCGAGGCCGGTGAGCCGTCGATCTGGACGATCGACGAGCTTGGCCGTGAGGTGGAAAGCCTCGCAGACGCCGGGCTGGCGGTTCGTGGCCTGCACAGCGCGGGTCTCGTCCACCGCACCAGTGACGGTTACGTCTTCGCCACGCAGGCCGCGCTGCATGTTGTCCAGATGGTCGGCCACGTCATCTGACGCTGTTCCCGAGCGCCACGTCGCAGGGCCGGGCGTGACGCTCGCAGCGCTACAGAATCGGACTTTGCGACCGATTATCGGAACAGAGCTAGCAAAGTTTGTGTCGTTCCGCTACAATGTTGGTCCGCTCATGTGGGCCGGGCGTCGAGCCTTCGCAAGCCCCCCGCCGATATGCATGTCTGGACCGGGTATTAGTTTGGCGGAAGGGAGACTTCGAGACCGTGGACGCGACTGAGGGCATATCTGCGTTGGGCGCAGAGCCGACCGAGGCCGAGATAGAGGCCCGTGTCGAAGCATGGTTGCCCGATGATTTCGACTTTCGAGTGGCAACCAAACGCGAACGCGGCGAGTGGTTCGCGCTCGCGGTTGACTTCGATGTCACCGGCAAGGGCGCATCGCGGGCCGCAGCTGTCCGCCAGATGGGCGAGCTTCTTGCGCTCTATCTAGCGGCACACCTCATGGACGGAGATACCTTCAATGATGCCATCCGCCCTATCCCGACGCGGCTACGCTTTCGCATCCAAATCGAGAGCGCCCTCGGGAGGGTCATGCGTCACGTGGGCGGCGCCGTTGTCCTCGCACGCGAGAACAACTACATACTGCCCGTGTCCGAGGTAGCGGTTCACGCTCGCTGCTGACGAGTGCGTCGCAAGAAGCCAAGCGGACGCCCAAAGCGGGGTCCGTTTGACTCAGGGGATGTCAAGAGAGTACTCGAAGCAGACGGCTGGACATCCCATCCGGGCGGTGGACATCAGACCGTCTGGGAGCATTCAACCAAGCCGGGCAAGATCCCCATATCTGAGCACTGGACGGCCTTGCGGGCAGGCTGCCCAATCTTGAAGGGCCTGGCGCGAACGATGGGCCTCTCGGACAAGCAGCTTCTTGAGCGCTTCCAGTAACCCCGCTGGCCCGTAGCGCATCCCCGGAGCGCGGTACGATGCCCGCATGGCTGATTTCAGTCAGCTCGCGCACCGCGTCGTGCAGGCGACCATCGACGCCACGGAGTCAGCCGAGCCAGCCGAGCAGCCTGCTGGCGACTCACATGCAGCCGAGAAGCAGCGCGACGCACCAGCAGACGAGAAGCAGGACGACACCTCCGCGCAGCCCTAGTCCTCCTCGCCTTCGACATCTATGACAAGCGGTAGCCGCGGTTCGATCGGCGGGAACGCTCGCTCGAAGAGGTCTTCGAACTCCGTCTTGTTCCGCGAAATACGCATCAGGGTCGTCACGGTCGAAATCTGCTTGTCCAACTGTGGGTTGCCGGTGTCTGCGGTCAAGAACTGGAAGAACTTGTGTCGTCGATATCCGCGCTCAGTGCGTGGATTCAACCGCTTTAGCTCGTCATGGACGCCCGGCGGTAGCTGTTCGTAGATGTACTTGTTGACGAGCTTGCCGACGTAGGGCGTCCGCTTGGACGTGCCCGGCTTGTACTCCCATTCCTGGAGGCGGTATATCTCCTTGAAGAAGTCATCGGGGAACCGCTTCAGCCACGGTCGAAGCTCGGCGGTCACGTAGGCTTCGAGGATGCGTTGAAGCTCATCGCGCGCCCGCGTCTCCTGGTAGCCAGTTGCCTCGTCAACGAGCGCGATAATCCCGGTGCGCGCGAGGCCACGGATCAGGATTTGGGCCGCGTCAGCGGCGGGACGCTGGCTCTTGAGTAGCATTTTGTCGGCGTCCGCGTCGAGATACACCTCACAGACTGCGGGCAGAAGCTCGGCGCGGTACCCATATGCGCGGCCACCCCTGAGCGGTGCGTAGAGGATGGGCTCAGCCAACTCTTGTAGTTCCAGCGAGATGTAGGGCCTCAAGTTGGCCGCCGACAGGAACGCGGGAACCAGGTTGCTACGAACGCCCGTGCCGCCCTTCGCCTTCGGGGCACGGCCGAGGGCGATCAGGAACGTCTCCTGGTTGATGAGCCTGGTGCCGTCTTCCGTGACCGCGCACTTGATCCTCCGGTCGCCAATCACGATCTCACCGTCGTTGGGCGCCGGAACGGCTGGAGTGCCCCATCGCGCGGCGGCTGCCTGCTGGGCTATCGCCGATCTCTCTTCCGGGCTTAGACGCTCAGCGCGGGCTATTCCGCCAGCACTCGCGCCACGCCTAGAGAGCACGCGTGCCCCCTCCGATACCTCGTCCTGCGAATCCTCAGTCATACTGCCATCCTTGATCGTGCAAGCATTGATGCTTGCAGGCTAGCAGGCGATGTCGTCGACCATATTTCCTGGCTTGACTACGGGGTTTGCGACCGAAATCTAGCCAAGTCGTCGCCTATGCTTGCTCGGCAAAGTAGCCGTCCGACGGGCCGTTCATACTTGGAGGTATGAATAGACTGAGCACAGAGAAGCGGGCAGCGATCATCGGCTGCTGGGTAGAGGGCATGAGCATCCGGGCAACGGCGCGGACCACGGGCGCGGCCAAGAACACGATCACGAAACTGGTGGTCAATCTAGGCGAAGCCTGCGAGAGCTACCAGGACCGGACGCTGGTCGATCTGCCGTGCAAGACGATCCAGTGCGATGAGATTTGAAACCTTGTATACGCGAAGGCGAAGAACGTCCCGGAGCAGCACAAGGGCAAATACGGCTACGGGGACGTGTGGACGTGGATCGCGATTGACGCGGACTCCAAGCTGGTGCCCGCGTGGTTCGTCGGGCAGCACACCGCGGAAGATGGGTTTCTGTTCATGATGGACCTCAAGCACCGGCTCGCGTGCTATCCGCAGATCACGACGGATGGCCTGAAATCCTATGCGGCGGCGATCGGCTTCTCGTTCGGCAGCGAAGTGGACTGGGCGTTGCTCCAGAAGCACTACGGCGCCGACCCCGGTGGGGAAGGCGCTACAGCCCCGGCATCTGCACCGGCTACGACATCCAGGTCAAGCGCGGCTACCCGGACCCCGCGAAGATCAGCACCAGCTACGTCGAGCGCCAGAACCTCACGATGCGAATGGGGATGCAGCGCCGCACGCGGCTGACCAACGCGTTCTCAAAGAAGGTCGAGAACTTCGCGCACGCCGTAGCCCTGCACTACATGCACTACAACTTTGCGCGGCCTCACGCGACGCTCGCCAACCCGTATCCTCGGACTCCCGCGATGGCGGTAGGCGTCGCCGATCACGTCTGGAGTCTCGAAGAGATTGCGGCCACTCGATTGAAACTGACCCACTACCTCGTCGTGGTAGTAGCAGCGGCAGCCGCGTCAGTCCATCGTCAGCGGGCCCTCGGCGGAGCCGCTGAGGAACTGGCGCACGAAGGGGTTCTCCGAGGAGAACATCCGCGCGGCGTCGCCTGCTTCGACGATGCGCCCGCGCCACAGCAGCGCGATGTAGTCGCCGATCTGGCGCGCGGAGGCGATGTTGTGGGTGACGACGATGTAGGTGCCGCGGTAGATCTGGTGCATCTCCTGGATCAGATCGCACAGCAGCGCGGTGCGCACGGGGTCGAGGCCCGAGTCGGGCTCGTCGAAGATCACGATGTCCGGCTCCATCACCAGCGCGCGCGCGAAGCCCGCGCGCTTGCGCATCCCACCGGACAGCTGTGAGGGCAGATCGTCCATCGCGTCGGCCAGGCCCACGTCGCTGAGCCGGTCGCGCACGCGCTTGGCGATGTCCGCCTCGGACATGTCCGTGTGCTGGCGCAGCGGGAAGGCGACGTTGTCGAACACGTTCATCGACCCAAACAGCGCGCCGTCCTGGAACAGCACGCCGATCTTGCGTCGCAACGCGAGCAGATCGGGCATCGCCAGCTGTTTGACGTACTGCCCCTTCACGACCACGTCGCCGGCGTCGGGGAACATCAGCCCGATGATGTGCTTGATCAACACGCTCTTGCCGGTGCCGGACGGGCCGAGCACGACGGTGATCGTGTCCTCGGGGAAGGCCACGTTCAGGCCGTCGAGCACCCACACGCCGCCGAGGCGCTTGCGCACGTCCAGGCAGCGGATCGACCACGCCTCGTCGTCCTCGTCGCCGAGCAGGTCGAGGTCGGTCGCGTGGTACTGGTGGCGGTCCCGCTCGTCCTCGACGTCCTGGCCGCCGTCGTCCAGGGGCTCGTCGTCGCGACGCGCCCGGAGGGCCTCCTCGTCGTAGCCCGGAGGCTCCTGCTCGTACGCCATCTGCTCCTCGTCGTCCATCGGCGGCTCTCCAGCTCTCATCATTTGTCGGGCGTTGCGGTGGGCGAGTACACGGCGTGCGGGAACTGGCTGGTCTGGCCGTTGAAGTCGAACGGGCCCTGCTGGATGCAGACCGGGGCGGCGACACGGTTGACGCCGTGCTGCGCGGCCGCTTCGCCTTCGAGCCTCGTCTTTTCTTCGGCTTCCTGCTTTTCGACTTCTTCGCGCGACTTCTTGGC
>DATJRV010000096.1:0-133148 GCA_035504435.1 Solirubrobacteraceae bacterium | reverse complement strand
GCAGCGCGCAGGCGCCGAGCCTGCAGGTCGGCGCGAAAGCCGCCAGCGCCGTCGCCGAGCTGCGCGTAGGCCCGCTGCAGCTGACGTGGCGAGCTGGCGAGCGCGCGGGCCAGCTGCTCGAGCGTCAGCGGGCTGCGGTAGTCGCGCGCGACGAGCGCGCGTGCACGCGAGTAGAGGATCTGGCGGGCGATGAGCGTGTGCCGGCGCACATCTGCTGTCTCCGACGAGCGCCGGCCGCTGTGACCAGCGCGCGCATCAGAGGGCGGCGGCGATCGACTCGATCGCCTGCTCGATTTCGGCGCGCTCGACGTCCAGATGAGTGACGGCGCGGACGCGGCCGGCGTCGATCGCGATCACGTCGACTGCGCCGGCGAGCCGGTCGACCAGCCCGTGTGCGTCCTCGACGGCGAAGATCACGATGTTGGTCTGCACCGTGCCGGCGTCGATGCTCACGCCGGGCATCCGCTCGAGCGCGTCGGCGAGCAGACGCGCATTGGCGTGATCCTCGGCCAGCCGTGCGACGTGGTGATCGAGCGCGTACAGGCAGCCGGCGGCGAGAATCCCCGACTGGCGCAGCGCGCCGCCCATCATCTGCTTGAAGCGCCAGGCTTCCTCGATCAGCTCGGAGGAGCCGGCGAGCACGGCGCCGACGGGGGCGCCGAGACCCTTGGAGAAGTCGATCCAGGCGGTGTCGAAGTTGCGAGCGTAGTCGGCTGCTTGGACACCCGAGGCGACGACCGCGTTCATCAGCCGCGCGCCGTCGAGGTGGGTACGCAGACCGTGTGTGCGTGCCACGTCGAGGATCTCCTGGATGCGTGCGAGCGGCCACACGCGTCCCCCGCCCATGTTGGTCGTCTGCTCGACCGAGACCAGACGTGAGCGCGGCGCGTAGCGATCGCCGGGCCGGCTCAGCACGGACTGCAGCTGCGCGGCGGTGAAGATGCCGCCGTCGCCGTCGAGCGGGCGGATCATCGCGCCCGACAGCGCCGCCGGGCCGCCGGCCTCGGCGACGATCGGGTGTGCCGTGCGGTCGAGGATCAGCTCATCGCCGCCGGGCCGTATGTGCAGGCGCAGCGCGATCTCGTTGCACATCGTGCCGCTCGGCAAGAACACGGCGGCCTGATGGCCGAGCAATGCGGCGACGCGACGCTGCAGCTCGTTGGTCGTCGGATCGAGCGCGCGTTGCTCGTCGCCCACCTCCGCAGCCGCCATCGCCTCACGCATCGCCTGCGTGGGACGTGTCTGCGTGTCGCTGTGGAGGTTGACCGGCACGCCACGCGAGGCTATCGCGAGCCGGCCAGATGCGCCGCCGGGTCGGCAGGCGTTCGCGGGCGGGCAGGATCGGGCTCGCGGGCGGACCTACAGATAGCGACGCGCTGCGCGTTCGGCAGCGCCGCCATAGGAACCGCCGAACAGAGCGGCGTGGACCAGCAGCGGCGCGAGCTGGTAGAGCTCGACGCGCTCGGGCCAGCCCGGCGCGAGCGGCGCGGCCTCCTCGTAGGCGTCGAAGATGCGCTGCGACGGAGCGCCGAACAGGCGCAGCATCGCCAGGTCGACCTCGCGATGACCGCCGTAGCAGGACGGGTCGATCAGCCACGCGCGCCCATCGCGGTCGCCCATGACGTTGCCCGACCACAGGTCGCCGTGCAGTCGCGCGGGCGGCTCGGGCGGGCCGCACAGCTCGGCGAGCCGCTCGCAGACGGCCACGACGGCACGCTGGCCCGCGGCCGAGAGCGCGCCGCGCTGGCAGGCCAGGCGCGCGAGCGGCAGCAAGCGTCGCTGGGCGTAGAACGTGGGCCAATCGGCGGCGGGCTCGTTGGAGAGTCGCAGCGAGCCGAAGGTCGTCGGCGTGTCGGCGAGCCCGAAGCTCGGTGCGCCGGCTGCATGGGTGCCCGCGAGCGCCCGGCCGAGCTCCTCTGCGCCGGCGCCGTCGAGCGTGCCGCGCGCGATCCACTCCAGCGCGAGGTAGCGCTCGTCGAGCTCGAGCACGCGCGGCGTGCGCACGAGCCCGGGTTCGGCCAGCCAGCGAAGCCCCCAGGCCTCGGCCTCGTACTCGCCTGCGCCCGCGTCGCGGCGCGTCTTGACGAACGCCTCGCGCCCGTCGGCGAGCGTCACGTGGTAGGCCTCGTTGATGTCGCCGCCGCCGACGCTTCGCGCATCGCGAGCGCCGGGCGGCAGCGTCACGGCACGCGTCCCGCGCGGATCTCCTCGAGCAGTCCGAGGCAGGCGGCGCGGACCAGGTCGTAGACCTCGCCGAAGCCATCCTCGCCGCCGTAGTAGGGGTCGGGCACGTCGAGGTCGCGCTCGCCGAGACTGGCAGGGTCGAACTCGCGCAGCAGGCGCACCTTGGCGCGCTGCTGCTCGTCGCGGGCGAGCGCGCGCAGATCGCGCAGGTTGGCCTTGTCCATCGCCAGCAGCAGGTCGAACTGCTCGAAGTCCGCCGGCGTGACCTGTCGCGCGGCGCCGGCCAGCGTGACGCCCCGGCTGGCGGCGGCGGCGCCGGCGCGCGCGTCGGGAGCGCTGCCGACATGCCAGGCGCCGGTGCCGGCGGAGTCGACCTCGACGTGCGCGCCGAGCTCGTCGTGGTCGAGCAGATCGCGCATCACGCCCTCGGCTGTGGGCGAGCGGCAGATGTTGCCGAGGCACACGAACAGCAGGCGCACGGGCTCGCCGAGCTCGAAGCCGCTCTCGTCGCTCGAGCCGGCAGCCATCGGCAGCTACTCCTCGCCCAGCTCGAGCACCGCCAGGAACGCCTCTTGAGGCACCTCGACGCGGCCGACCTGCTTCATGCGTCGCTTGCCCTCCTTCTGTTTGGCGAGCAGCTTTTTCTTGCGCGTGATGTCGCCGCCGTAGCAGCCGGCGATGACGTCCTTGCGGAAGGCCTTGACGGTCTCGCGCGCGATGATGTGCGAGCCGATCGCGGCCTGGATCGGAACGTCGTACTGCTGGCGGGGGATGCGTTTGCGCAGCTTCTCGGTCAGCGAGCGGCCGACCTCATAGGCCTTCTCGCGGTGCACGACCATCGACAGCGCGTCGACGGGATCGCCGGCCAGCAGCACGTCGAGCTTGACGAGATCGGAAGCCTTCATGCCGCTGAGCTCGTAGTCCAGCGACGCGTAGCCTTTGGTGCGCGACTTGAGCTGGTCGAAGAAGTCGAGCACGATTTCGGCGAGCGGCAGGTCGTAGGTGAGCTGGACGCGCTCGGGCGACAGGTAGTGCATGCCGGTGTGCTCGCCGCGGCGCTCCTGGCAGAGCTCCATGACGGCGCCGACGAACTCTTTGGGCGCGATGATCGAGGCCTGGATGAAGGGCTCGCGGATCTCGGCGATGGTGCCGGGATCGGGCATGTCGGAGGGGTTGTGCACCTCGAGCTCCTCGCCGTTGGTCAGCGTGATGTCGAACTCGACGGAGGGCATCGTCGCGAGCAGCTCGAGGTCGTACTCGCGCTCCAAGCGCTCGCGCACGATGTCCATGTGCAGCAGCCCGAGGAAGCCGCAGCGGAAGCCAAAGCCCAGCGCGTCGGAGGTCTCGGGCTCCCAGGAGAGCGCGGCGTCGTTGAGCGTCAGCTTCTCGAGCGCGTCGCGCAGGTCTGGATAGTCATCGGAATCGATCGGGAACAGCCCGCAGAAGACCATCGGCTTGACCTCGCGATAGCCCGGCAGCGGCTCTGAAGCTGCCGGCGCACCGGCGCGTGCGCGAGTCGTCAGCGTGTCGCCGACGCGCAGCTGCGTGACGTCCTTCAGCCCCGTGATCAGGTACCCGACCTCGCCGGCGGCGAGCTGGTCGGTCGGCATCATCTGAGGACTGAAGAAACCGATGTCGTCGATGTCGGCCTCGGTGCCCGCGGCCATCGCCCGAATGGGCTCGCCCTTCCTGAAGACGCCATCGACGACCCTGATGTAGGCGATCACGCCGCGGTACTGGTCGAACTCGGAGTCGAAGATCAGCGCCCGCGCGGCGGCGTCGGGGTCGCCGGCGGGGGGCGGCACGCGCGCGATCAGCTCCTCCAGCACCTCCCCCACGCCCGCGCCGGTCTTGCCGCTGATCTTCAGGATCCCCTCGGGCGGCTCGCCGATCAGCTCGCTGACTTCGCCGGCCACGCGTTCGGGCTCGGCACCGGGCAGGTCGATCTTGTTCAGGCAGGGAATCAGCTCGAGGCCGGACTCGACCGCGAGGTAGGTGTTGGCGACGGTCTGCGCCTCCACTCCCTGGGAGGCGTCCACCACCAGCAGCGCGCCCTCGCACGCGGCCAGCGAGCGCGAGACCTCGTAGGTGAAGTCGACGTGGCCGGGCGTGTCGATCAGGTGCAGCTGGTAGGTCTGCCCGTCGCGGGCGGTGTAGAACACGCGCACGGCCTGCGCCTTGATCGTGATGCCGCGCTCGCGCTCGAGGTCCATCGAGTCGAGCAGCTGCGCGCGCATCTCGCGCGCGGCGACCGTGTGCGTGAGCTCGAGGATGCGGTCGGCGAGCGTGGACTTGCCGTGGTCGATGTGGGCGATGATGCAGAAGTTGCGGATGTGCGACTGGTCCATGGCGCCTACAGCGTAGATGGCGCGTGGCGCGGCACAGGGCCCGCCGGCGGTCGAGACCCGCTAGCGTTGTCCATCCGGCGGATCGCCAACTCGACAAGGAGCATTCAGCCGCGGCAACGCGCCCCGCGCAAGCGTGGCGGCCTGTCCAGGTGTCGGGAGTGTCACGCCGCCCAGGCAAGACACAGTCCTGGGACGTATGTAGTAAGCGGCGATCTATGTTCGGGCGCAAGCCGGGTGGGCCAAGGCTCACCCGGCCTCTGCTCGCGCCATGCGTGCCGGGACGCGCCACGCCTGCGCGATGCCCGCGCGATGTCCGCTGGAAGCCGGCCTACGCCCGCCCAAGCCGCGCGCGGATCATGTTGCCGACCTGGTGGGCCTCGGGGATGCGCATCAGCAGGACGGCGCGCACGTACACAAGCAGCCCGGCGACGCCGGCGGCGCCGACGCTGACGATCTCGGCGGGCAGCGAGGCGCCGAGCAGCTCGTCGAGGAGCTTCCACACGACCCACGAGACGCCTGCCAGGAGCGCGGAGGCGACGATGATGCGCGCGGTGACCATCAGCGTCTGGGCGCCTTCCAGGCGGCCGTTGAGGCCGGTGCGCAGACGCTGCAGCTGCAGGGCGGTCATCACCACGTTGGCGGAGATCGTGCCGAGGATCAGCCCCGCGATGCCCAGCGGCTTGTACAGGGCGACGCTGACCACGATGTCCACCACGATGTTCATCGCAGCCAGCCTGGTGGGAATCCACGGGCGCTGGACGGCGAAGAACGTCCGCGTGAGCAGCAGGTTGATGCCGCCGAACGGCAGGCTGAAGGCGAACCAGAACAGCGCGATCGACACGAGGTGGGTCGAGCGGGCGTTGAATTCGCCGCGCTCGAACAGCAGCTTTACGATCGGCGTGGGCAGCGCGATCATGAACGCGGCCGCGGGGATCAACAGCAAGTTGATCTGGCGCATGCCGTTGGCCACTGCGCGACGCATCGCGGAGGCGTCGCGGTGGGAGGCCATGCGGCTGAGCGCCGGGAACAGCACGGTGGCGACGGCCACGCTGAACATGCCCTGCGGCAGCATGTACACGCGGAAGCCGTTTTCGATCGCTCGCGGCGCTTCGCCGGAGACCAAGCCGCCGAAGGCCGAGTTGATCAGCTGGTCGAGGTTGACGATCCCCAGCCCGATCATCACGGGGAGCATGAGCATGAACACCTGCCTGATGCGCGGGTCGTGCCAGTCGATGTGCACTCGCAGGCGAAAGTCGATCCGGCTGAGCGCCCCGAACGCCAGCAGCAGCTGCACCACGGTTGCGGCGAGCACGCCGATGGCGAAGGCGTAGATCTCGTCTTCGCCGTGAAAGTGCGGCGCGAGCACCACGAGCAGCGCGATGATCACGCCGTTCCACACGGCCGGCGAGATGGCGGGGATCGTGAAGTGGTCGTAGGTCTGCAGCACCCCTACGAGCAAGCCGTTGAGGCCGAGCAGCAGGATCACCGGGAACAGCAGCCGGGAGAGGCCCACGGTCAGGGCGGTCTGCGGCACGAGCTTGGGTGCGATGAACAGCGGCATGACGAAGCCGGCCGCGAGGATGAAGAACGCCGTGAGCGCGCCCAGGCCGATGAGCATGATCCAGAACAGCGTCGAGGCCAACCGCACCGCCTCCTTGCGGCGTCCCTTCTGCAGCAGGTCGGTGAACACGGGGACGAACGCCGCCGACAGCGCCGACTGGGCGAACAGCTGCGCCACGAGGTTCGGCACGAGGAAGGCGATCGTGTACGCGGAGGCGAACGGGGTGGTGCCGAAGTAGCTGGCGAACACGATTTCGCGGACCAACCCGACGATCCGCGAGATCCCGGTGGCGATCGAGAAGATCGCGGTGTTGCGCGCCACGCCGCCGCTGCCCGGCGGCGCCGGGGCAACTGGCTCCTCGGCAAAGGCTTCGGCGGAGGCGGACAAGGCCGCTATAGTACGGCGCTCCGCGGGCAGCGCCCGCGCGCGCTGACAACACTTTCGATCATGGCCAACATCCACTCCCAGAAGAAGCGAATCCTGCGTTCGGAGCGCGAGCGCCTGGAGAACCGCCGCTACACGTCCACGGTGAAGACATACTTCCGTCGCCTGGAATCGCTGGTGGGCGCCGGTGACCAAGCGGGCGCCGGTGCGGCCCATCGCGAGCTGGTGAGCACGATCGACAAGGCCGTCAAGCGCGGCGCGCTACACCGCAACACGGGCGCGCGCAAGAAGTCACGCGCGGCGCGCGTACTCGCCGGCAAGTAGACGCCGGCCCACGCAAGGGTCAATCGGAGACCGCGGGCTGCCGCCTGGGGTCTGGCTGGGCCGCGTGCGCTTGGACGGGCAGCTCGACCGCGGGCAGGCCGTCGATGCTGAGCGCGTTCTTCTCGCGCTGATAGTCGAGCAGCGCGCCGGGGCCGCTGACGCGCACCTTCTTGGCGGCGCTCGCGTCGAGGTGCGGGCGCAAGCCCTCGTAGCTCATCAGCGGCACGCCGTAGCCGCACGAGTCGGCCACGCGCGTGACGTGCACGAGCACCACCGCGCGCCGCGACTGCTCCACCTGCGGTTCGTCGAACTGGCACCGCTCGAGCAGCTGCGCGAAGCGGGGCTCGCCGGCGAGGGCGATCTCGCCTTGCCCGTGCAGGCGCACGATCCGCGGCGGTCCCTGGAATGCGCACAGCATCACCACGATGCGCCCGTTCTCGCGGATGTGCGCGATCGTCTCCGCGCCGCTGCCCACGAGGTCAAGGTAGGCGACGGTGTGCGTGTCGAGCACGCGCAGCGTGCCGATCGGCCCCTTGGGCGAGACGTTCACGTGCCCGCCCGCGTCCAGCGGCGCGCTGGCCACGAAGAACAGCTGCTGGCTGGCGATCCACGTGGCGAGCGTGTCGTCGATGCCGTCGAAGACCTTGGCCACACTCCAAATCTTAGGACGCCGCGGCGATCCGCTCGATCGCGTGCAGCGCCAGCGTGTCCTCGTCGAGCCCCGCGAGCGCGCTGCGGCTGGCGCTCAGCGGGGGGCCTCCGCGGCTGTCGAGCTCGAGCTGCGCGAGCGTCACCAGCGCGCGGCGCAGGCGCTCGCTGTCGCTGCGGGCGACGTCCGCGACGAAGCGCTCGGCCGCGCGCGCGGGCATGCGCAGGGTGCGCTTGACCTCCGCGACCGACTCGCCGGCCTGCAGGCGCTGCGCCACCGCGAGCGCGTCGCGCAGGCGGCTGGCCATCAGGTAGGTGAGCCCCGACAGGCGCTCGCCCTGCTGGCGCAGCCTGATGTATGTGCGGATGGCGGCGGGCGCGTCGTGGCCGACGAGCGCGTCCGCCAGCGCGTACGCGCGCCACTCGTTGGAGTGTGCGGCACGCGCCTCGATGTCCTGCGCGCCGATGCGCACGGTCCCCCCGTCGGCGCCCCCCGCTGCTTCCAGCGCCAGCTTCTCCAGCTCGCGCAGCAGCCGCTGCTGGCGCTCGCCCACCTGCGCGACGAGCGCTTTCGCGGCGGCTGCATCGAGCGACAGGCCCAGGCGAGTGGCCTGCTCGCGCGCCCACTTGGCGAGCTCCCACGGCTTGACGGTGCTCTGCGCGACGACCTGCCCGCCGGCGCGCTTGACGAGCTGGTGCAGGCTCGCCGGCGCCTTCGCGCGCGCCTCCTCGCGCGCGAACAGCGCGAGCGTCGTCTCCGGCGGCAGCTGCGCGAGCGCGGGCGCGAGCTGCTTCTCGATCTCCGCCTCGCGCCAGCGCTCCACCCCTTCCACGATGATCACGCGCCGCCCCACCGCGAGCGTCATCGTCGCCAGCGCCGCCGCCACGCCCGCCGGGCTCGCGGCCTCGCCTTCGAGCAGCTCCACGCTCGCGCCGCCACCCTGCTCGCGTTCGGCAAGCGCGCGCAGCCCCGCGCGGCGCTCGGCGATCGCCCCGTGGTCGTCGCCGTGGATCAGGTATGCGGGCTTGAGCTCCGGCACAGGCCGCCTATCGAACGACGAGGTTGACGAGCTTGCCGGGGACGACTATCTCCTTGACGATCTCCTTGCCGTCCACGTGCGCGAGCACGTTGGGGGCCGCGCGGCACAGGTCCTTGAGCTCCTGCACGCTCGCGTCGGCGCTCGCCTGCACGCGGTCGCGCACCTTGCCGTTGACCTGGCACACCAGCTCGTAGGAGTCCTGCTCGAGCAACGCCTCGTCGGCCTGCGGCCACGGCTGCTCCCACACGCGCTCCCCGGTGAGGCGCGCGTAGATGTCCGCGCTCACGTGCGGGGCGAACGGGAACAGCAGCGAGGCGGCGCTCGCGAGCGCGAAGCGCAGCGTCTCGTGCTGCACCGACTCGCGCAGCCGCGAGCAGTCGTTGAGCAGCTCCATCACCGCGGCGATCGCGGTGTTGAAGGCGAAGCGGCGCAGGTCGCCGCTGACCTTGTCGATCGCCCAGTGCGTCTTGCGCGCGAGCGCCAGGTCGTCGCCCGCGAGCCCGTCCGGACCGAGGGTCAGCTCCCCCGCCGGGGAGGCGTCGTCATCCACCTTCGATGACGACGCGAAGGTGGATGCGGCGCCGGGCGAGCCGGCGTGTTCCGCTGTCTCCGCGGCCAGGCGCCACAGCCGCGAGAGGAAGCGGTGCACGCCTTCCACGCCCTCTTCCGACCAGTCGGCGTCCTGGTCGGGCGGACCGACGAACAGGATGTAGCAGCGCGCGGTGTCCGCGCCCACGCGCTCGATGATCGACGCCGGCGAGACGACGTTGCCCTTGGACTTGCTCATCTTCGCGCCGTCCTTCGTCACCATCCCCTGGGTGAACAGCGCCTGGAAGGGCTCCTGGAAGTCGAGGTGCCCGAGGTCCGCGAGCGCCTTGGTGAAGAAGCGCGCGTACATCAGGTGCAAGATCGCGTGCTCCACCCCGCCGATGTACTGGTCGACGGGCATCCACGCGCGCAGCGCCGCCGGGTCCCACGCAGCGTGTTCGTTGCGCGCGTCGCAGTAGCGCAGGAAGTACCACGAGGAGTCCACGAACGTGTCCATCGTGTCGGTCTCCCGGCGCGCGCTGCCACCGCACTCTGGGCACTTGACGTTCACCCACTCCTCCGCGCCGGCCAGCGGCGAGCGGCCCTTCGGCGTGTAGTCCTCGATTTCCGGCAGCTCCACCGGGAGCTCGTCGTCGGGGACGGGCACCATGCCGCAGCGCTCGCAGTGGATGATCGGGATCGGCGCGCCCCAGTAGCGCTGGCGCGAGACCAGCCAGTCGCGCAGGCGGTAGTTGACCGAGGCGTGCCCCTTGCCCTCGCGGTCGAGCCACGCGACGATCGCCGACAGCGCCTCGCGGTTCGGCAGGCCGTCGAAGTCGGGGCGCGAGTTGACCAGTACGCCGTCGCCCGTGTAGGGCAGCTCACCGACGACGTCCGCCGCCGTAGGCGGCTTATTAGAAAAATCATCGATCGCCGGCGTTATCACGCGCCTGATCGGCAGCGCGAACGCGCGTGCGAACGCGTAGTCGCGCTCATCGTGGCCGGGCACCGCCATGATCGCGCCCGTGCCGTACTCCATCAGCACGTAGTCGGCCACGTACATCGGGATCTGCTCGCCGTTCACCGGGTTGGTGACCGTACGCCCGAGCGGCACGCCCGTCTTCGGCTTCTCCGCGTTGCCGCGTTCCTCGTTGGTCTCCGTCAGCGCGTGGTTGACGTACTCGTGCACCTCCCGCTCGTACGGGGTGCCGCGCGCGAGGCGCATCACGTCCGGGTGCTCCGGCGCCATCACGAAGAACGTCGCGCCGAACAGCGTGTCCGGGCGGGTCGTGAACACCGGATAATCGACGTCCAGCTCCTCGCAGCGGAACGTCACCTCCGCGCCCTCGCTGCGCCCGATCCAGTTGCGCTGCATCGTCTTCACGTGCTCGGGCCAGGCGATGTCCTGCAGGTCGTTCAGCAGCCGCTCCGCGTAGTCGGTGATGCGGAAGAACCACTGCTCGAGCTGACGCACTTCCACGAGCGCGCCGCAGCGCTCGCAGCGGCCTTCCGCGTCCACCTGCTCGTTCGCGAGCACCGTCTGGTCGTTCGGGCACCACTGGACCGCCGCCTCCTTGCGGTACGCGAGCCCCGCACGGAACAGCTCCAGGAAGATCCACTGCGTCCAGCGGTAGTAGGAGGGTTCGTCGGTGGCCAGCTCGCGCGACCAGTCGATCGAGATGCCCCACGAGTGAAATTGGCGGCGGAAGGAAGCGATCGATTCCGCGGTGGAGTCGCGCGGGTGCACGCCCGTTTTGATCGCGTGGTTCTCTGCCGGCAGCCCGAACGCGTCGTAGCCCATCGGGTGCAGCACCCGCGCGCCCAGGCGCCGGCGGAAGTGCGCGATCGCGTCGCCCACCGAGTAGCACTTCAGATGCCCGATGTGCGGCTCGCCGCTGGGGTAGGGCAGCATCTCCAGCACGTAGGAGTTATCCGCAAAGCCACCCGCGTGCGGGCTCGCCGGCGTGTGCGGCGGGCGACCCTCGCCGCGCGCTTCCACAGGCTCGTTGGACACCTCCCACGTCCGCTCGTCGGCCCACAGCAGCTGCCAGCGCGGCTCTATCTCGTGCGGGTCGTAACGGTGCTCTGCCATTCGGCCCCGGAGGTTAGCGCCCGCCCTGGGACGGAACGCTACGGCTCACGGCGAGCCGGCGGGCTGCGCCTGGACGCGCGGGCTCATCGAGCGCAGCAACGCGACGATCTCAGCCGGCGCCTTCGCCGGCGAGCCGACGTCGTACGGTGGCTGCGGGTCGTACTCGATGCCCAGCTGGATCGCCTGTGCGGTGGTCTCGCCGGCGATGCGCTCCGCGAGCCTGAGCGCCATGTCGATGCCCGCCGACACCCCCGCGGCGGTGACGAGCTTGCCGTCGAACACCACCCGCTCCGACGTCGGCTCGGCACCAAGCGAGCCTAGTTCCTCCAGCGCCAGCCAGTGGCTGGTCGCGCGCTTGCCGTCGAGCAGCCCGGCGGCCGCGAGGATCAGCGAGCCGGTGCACACCGACGTCGTGAACGTGCTCGTACGGTGCGCCGCGCGCAGCCAGTCGAGCGTCTCCTCGCCCGCGCGCGCGACCACGTCGCCGGGGCCGCCGGGGACGAGCACCACGTCGGGCTGCGGGCGCTCGGCCAGCGAGTGCTCCGCCAGCAGCGTCAGCATGCCGTTGTCGGTGCGCAGCGGGCCGGGCTGGGCGGCCACGAACGTGACGGTCGCGCCGGGGATGCGGCTGAGCACCTCATACGGCCCCACGGCGTCGAGCGCCGTGAATTTGTCGTACAGGACGATCGCAATGTCGGTCATGCTGCTGTCTCCTTGCTTGTTGGCGAGCGAAAGCGGCGGCGATACTCCGACGGTCCGACGTGCAGCGCGCGCAGGAACGCGCGGCGCATGGTCTCCGCGCTGGCAAAGCCGCAGCCGGCGGCAACCGCGGCGATCGGCTCGTCCGTGTCCTCCAGGCGCCTGCGCGCGGCCTCCAGGCGCACACGCTCCACGTGGCGCGCGGGCGTGAGGCCGGTCTCGGCGCGGAAGGCACGGGCGAAGTGGCGCGGGCTCATGTGGGCGCGCGCGGCCATCGCCTCCACGGAGTGATCGCCCGCCACATCCTCGAGGATCGCCCGCTGCACCTCGCGCAGCGGCTCGCGGCTGGCGCGCTGCGCGGCGAGCGCGGCGGAGAACTGCGACTGGTTGCCGGGGCGGCGCAGGAACAGCACGAGGTGGCGGGCGATCGTGAGGGCGACGTCGCGGCCGAGGTCCTGCTCGACGAGCGCCAGCGCGAGGTCCATGCCCGCGGTGACCCCCGCGGAGGTCCAGATGGGCTCGTCGCAGACGAAGATCGGCTCGGGGTCCACGTCCACCTGCGGGTACGCGCGCTGGAGCTCGCGGGCGGACGCCCAGTGGGTGGTCGCGCGACGACCGTCCAGCAGGCCGGCGGCGGCGAGCAGGAACGCGCCGGTGCACACCGAGGCGATGCGGCGGGCGGCGGGCGCCGCGCGTGCGATCCAGCCCACGAGCGCGCGATCGCCGGCCGCGGCGACGTGCCCGGCGCCGCCGACCACGATCAGCGTGTCGATCGCGCGGGGGACCTTGGGCAGCGGCCCGTCGGGGACGACGCCCAGCCCGCTGGAGGTCTGCAGGGACGCACCGTCGCGGCTGAGCACGCGCACGCGATAGCCACGGTCGGCGCGGGCTGTCGCGTCGATCAGCTGCTGCGCGCCGGTGAACACCTCCAGCGGCCCCGTCAGGTCGAGGCTCTGCAGCTGGGGGTAGACGACGATCACGATCAGGCGGGGGTCGCTCGCTGCGCTCATGCGAGCGATGATCGTCGATCGGCCGTTTGTCCGCAAGGACATATTTCCCACGATTTCTGCCATCGAGCGCACTTGCGTGCGGAGCTTGCGGGCACAAGTGGAACGTGCGGCCGGGCCGGCCTCTACGATGGCGAGGTGAGCGAGCGCGAGCACCGGGGGCCGCAGGCGGAGGATCAGCAGTGGGAGGCGTGGGTGCCACGCTTCGTGCAACGCGCCGAAGGCGAGCAGCTGCAGCCGGACGGGCAGCCCGACTGGAGCGCCGGCCAGGCAGACGCGCCGGACACGCTCGATGCGACGCCCGGTCGTGTCGCCAGCATCGTCTCCGCGGCCGAACACGCGGCGCACGATCTGCGTGCGCAGGCGGAGACGCGCGCACAGGAGCGGATCGAAGAGGCCGACCGCGCCGCGGAGATCCGCGTGCGCGCCGCCGAGGAAGAGGCCGAGGAGCTGCTGGAGAGCGCGCGCGCGCAGGCTGACAGCACCCGCGATCAGGCCGACACCGAGGCGGCGCAGCTGCGCGAGGAGGCCACCCATTTGCAAGAGCAGGCGACGCGCACGCTCGAGCAGGCGCGCGAGCAGGCCGAGCGCCTGCTCGCCGACGCACGCAAGGAGTGCGAGCAGGTGTGGGCCACCGCCCACCAGGAGTCAGAGCACGTGCGGGCCACAGCCAGGGAGGAATCCGAACGCCTGCGCGCGGATGCGGAGGCGCACGCCGAGCAGGTGGGCAAGGCGGCCGCAGAGCAGTCCGAGAAAGTGCTCGCGAGCGCGCGGCGCGGCGCCGCGCGGATCGCCCAGGAGACACGCGAACAGACCGACACGCTGCTCGAAGAGCGCCGCCAGGAGCTCGCGCGCGTGCGCGACGACGCCGAGCGCCAAGCAAGCGAGCTGAAGGCGACGGCGCGCAAGGAGGCGCGCGCGATCACCAGCGAGGCGCACCAGGTCTCGCGCGACATCCTCGTGGACGGCACCGAGATCTCCCGCAACCTGCGCGAGCTGTCCAGCTCGCTGCGCAACAACGCCGAACGCCTGCTGCGCGACGTGCGCCTGACGCACGGCGCGATGACCGCACAACTCGACCAGGTGGTCACCGGCGGCGAGCGCGGCACGCGGCGCGCAGGCGACGAGCATTCCACCAACGGCCACCGCGAGCACACGCTCGACGACGGGCTGCACGAGCTCCAGACGCGCACGTCCAGGCGCCGCGGCGACGACGACGCCAACGACGAGCTCGAAGTGCCCGAGTTCATTCCGCGGGGGTAGGTTCGGCGCCCTGGGCGGGGCGCCGCGGCACGAGTGCGGTGCGGCGTGCGACGCCGCCGTTGCGGCTAGACTGGCGAGTTGACCAAGGGGCTATAGCTCAGCTGGGAGAGCGCTTGCATGGCATGCAAGAGGTCGCCGGTTCGAGCCCGGCTAGCTCCACCATAGATGTCTGACTCCAACCCACGACCTCGCTAGGGGTCGTGGGCGAGTCGGCTCCAACGAGAGCCGGCTCATGCTTCTCCTGTAGGGCCGTGCGAACGGCCCTCTGCCTGTCCTCGTCGGCCTTGGCGATGGCTGCGCGTCGGCGCAGCTCGTCTCCCAAGATCACGTCGAAGGGCTTGGCCAGGTTGGCGTGAACCCCGTAGTCCTCAGAGATCAGCAACCGATCGAAGAACGCCAGGTTGAATTGCCTCCGAACCATGTCTGACGCTTCTCGGTAGGCCGTCTCGCAGTCGCCGACCCGCGTCAGGGCACGTTTGAGGTTCAGCTCGGTCCTGCGGAAGTCAGCGGCTATCTCGGCCAGTCGCCCGTCGATGATCGCCAGCTCGGCCGTGATCGCATCCTGCTTGGTCTTGAGCAAGTCGAGCGGCACAGCTTCGGCCAGATGAGCGTCGAGCAGCGCTTGGCGCTCGGCTTCCAGCTTGGCCTTGCGGCGCTCCTGCCTCCGCTGTTCCTGCTCGGCGTTCAGGCGCAGGTTCGACACTTCTTCTTCGAGGAAGGCTCGGACCTCGACCAGCTCGTCCTCTGGCAACTGGATCGTCGCGTAGTAGTCAGCGACAGCCTCCTCAATCAAATCGATCTTGAGCGCCCGCTGACTGCAACTGTGCTTGTCCTTCTGCCGACCAATGCAGACGAAATAGGGATAGATACCGCTCCGTCCCTTGGCGTAGTTGACGATCAGGCGACTGCCACAGGTGCCGCACGCGAGGGTGCCCTTGAGATAGTGGTGGTGCTCGCGCTGCTTCTCACCGGCAAGGTTTCTGGCTGTCAGTAGGTCCTGAACCTTCTGCCACGTCTCAGGGTCCACCAGCGGAGAGTGCTTGCCCGGATAGATCGCACCCCGGTAGCGCACCAGCCCCATGTAGTAAGGATGACGTAGCAACTCGTTCAGTTGGCTGTCGCTGAGAGGCTTGCTCGGCGTTCGGGGTCCTGGCTTCGTCGTTAGACCACGCCGATTCAGCTCGTCAGCAAGGCGAAGGATCGTCCAATCGCCGGTCGCGTATGCCTCAAAGGCCCAGGCCATCAGCAGGCCACGCTCAGGATCAACCTCAACGGTGCGGACCTCGTTGCCGTTGTCTATCCGACGCACGTTCAGGTAGCCGAGCGGAGCCCTTGCCGGCGTGCCTCCGTTCTTGGCCTTCTGAACGCTCCCCTTGATGATCTCCGTAGCCAGGTTGCGACTATAGAACTCAGCGATCGAGGACATGATGCCGTGCAGCAGCAGACCGGATGGGGTTTGGTCGATGTTCTCGGACACCGACACCAGTTCGGCGCCGGCTTGCCGGATCGCCAAGTTGATCGCCACGTCATCAGCGCGGTTACGCGCCAGGCGGTCAACCTTGTGGACGATCACGTAGCTGACGCGGTTCTCTTTCACGAACTCCAGCATCCGTTGTAGTTCCGGCCGGTCAGCCGTCTTGGCTGACTCGCCACGGTCGGCAAACTCCCCGACGACAACGGCATTTAGGCTTTCGGCCTTCCGTCGGCATCCTTCTCGCTGCGCTGGGATTGAGAAGCCCTCGGCTTCGCCGCCTCGCTCGGCTTGTTCTTTGGTCGAGACGCGCAGGTAAATTGCTGCTGTCGCCCCCGTAGTTACTTCATTTTCCATACACGTCTCCTTCCTGCTCATACCGAGCTTTCTTAGCGTTGTTAAGTGTACCACATTTAGTCAATACCTTTCCTCTCATACTGCTACCTCCTTTCATCTATTAATAGTGCTGAGCGCTTGCACCGCTTGTTCAGAAGTTGCCACGGTAAACAACCCTCCTGGAAACTGGCGCTCCCTGGCAATGGCTTCTTTCAAGCGCTCAGCTCGTTCATCATCAGGTACCACCCAGCAGACACGGGGAAAGACCCCATGCTTGGCTTGCTCGCCCCCGGCTTGGTAATACTCCACGTACAGCCGACACTTGCCCAGCACGGTCGAGAGGCTCTCGGTGGCCCGATCGACCTCACAGAACCAGCGCAGCTCATAGCCATCGACCCCGAGCGCCAATGCCAAATCTGGTCTGAGCAGCCTGCGCCCACTGATGCCGCTCCACACCCGCCAGCACTTCGGCTCGCTCTCGTACTCCACTGATTCGATTGCACCGTCCCGTACTGCCAGGCTCACGTCTACGACAACCTGGCTGATGGCGAGGGTGTGGTCGAAGAAGCGCGAGGTTGGTTCGTAGAGTGGTCGCCGACGACCAGAGCGAAGCAGCCGACCAGCCAGTGGCCCAGGCGCTACGACCAGCCCTGCTGATCCGGCTCGGATACCGCCAACTCTCCGCTGCAAGGGACTGAGCAGATCGTCACGGATCAGGCGCAGGAGTACGCGCTGCCGTGTTCGGGTGGCGCTCAGCTCGCTGACGTGGGCGCCCCTCGGGAAATGGATCGCTTGAATCTGTCGGCCGCTCATCAAGCGAAGGTCAGCCACCTGCGCGATGATGGACATGTCCCGCTCGCTGAGCTGATCGCGTAGCCGTTTGATCCCCCTCGCTGAGACGTAGCTGCGCCTGACTTCGCCGCCCCTCATAGCACGGACCCCGGCCCGTGATTCGTGGGCGAAGTAAGAGAAATGAGAAGGGATGGCGCTAGCTTTGACCGCCACCCGACACGACACCCACCCTTGCCTCTGATGGTCGCCGGCACCCCCCAAGCCGTCTGCTGCCTTACCGGCAAACCACCATCAACCCAGCCGCCCCCGCCGACCGGATGAGGGAGAGTCACATTCGACGCTTTGCGCCGAACTTTCGTTGCCAAACTCAGCATAAAAGCCACAGCGCTCCAGCGACTTTCGCCATTGCGACACAACGCGAAACGACAAGCGACGCGACAGCTATTCATCACGACCTCCACCCGCCTTCTTTCGCGGTGACAGGTCGTCGTACTCTCCGCTCGCGTGCCCAACGAACAGCTCACGCAGCTCAGCCTCGACTGCCATGCGATCGACGCCGTAGCTCGCCTGTGATGCAGCCCGAACTGCCTTGGGATCACTCGTCGGCTCCGGTGCCGGCAGCGTCGCCAGGCTGCACCACGGCTGCAGCGAATCGCCAGCCACCAGTTGGGCGTACGCCTCAAACGCTCCCAGGCTCTGAAAGTCCTCCGGCATCAGGACACCACCCGCGCTCGCCAAGACCTTGGCATCCTCACTCGCCAGCCGGAAAGCGATCCGTGACTGTGCGTTGGCGAGCACCGCCGAACGTACACCGACATCGAGTTGGTGCAGGTATTGATGAGCCAGTGCGAAGCTCGCCCCAAGACCACGCGCCTGTGCCAAGGCATCAGTGAAATCCAGTGGCAAGCGCAAGTAGTCCTGAAACTCATCTACCACGACCAGCACCGGATGACGCCGCTCGACTGGCACGACTACACGGCCAAGGATCGCCTGCCAGAGCTGCGAGACGATCAGGCTGCCCAGCAGGGCGCTGGCCTCCGGTCCGAGTCGTCCTCGGCTCAGATCGCACAGCAGAATCTTGCGCTCGGTGAAGACTTGACGCAGCTCAAAGCGTGGCTGGCTTTGACCGATGACGGCTCTTAGTTCGGGGCGCATGAGCAGCGGCCGTAGCTTGTTCAGTGACGGCGCGGTCGCCGCCAGGCGTTCCGGCTCACTCCAGCTCTCGAAAGCTGCCCAGAAGGGCGCCAGCCCTACGGGATCGGCCACCCTCGGCACGATCCGCCGCCGAAAGCCAGGGTTGCTCAATAGCACCGGCAGCGCTGCCAAGGTCATCCCTGGCGTGCGGGCCAGCGTCAGCAGCGCGGCAGCCAATATCTCATGTGTCCGTGGCCCCCAGCTCGATAGATACATGGCGTGCCACACCCCGAGCACTTGATCGGCTACCAGCTCGGGGGATCGACCACCCGCCTTAAGCGGATTCAGCCCGACCGGACGCTCAGCATCAGTTGGGTCGAGCAATACAACATCGCCTTCGCGCCCGTGGGGGATGCGCGCCAACAGGTCAGCAATCAGGTCGCCCTTTGGCTCAATTACCGCGACCGCCTGGCCCGCTTGCATGGCGGTAACAGCCAGGTTGAGCAGCAGCGTGGACTTGCCTACGCCAGTCGGGCCAAGGACATGCACATGCCGCAGGGCATCAGTAGGAGAGAGCGCTAGCGCGCGTTCACGACCTGGGAAGGTCGCCCGTCCCACGACCAGCCCTCTACGGCGGACCGTTTTGGACGGTGCAAGCAAACGACTGCCAATTCGCTCAACTGGCAGCTCGCTTGTCAGTCCTACGGGAAACGACGACACGGCTGCCAACTCGTTGGCGTTGAGCCGCAGCAGCGGTCGCCAACCAGCCCTCGCTTCGGTGATTGTCTCCGGTGGTACTCGCCGAAGGGTGAAACTGACGCCTGGCGTCTCGGCGCTCCTGAGCGCCCCCATAACTTGGTTTAGAAGCTGATGAGCCCTCGGCACCGAGCCGGCATCAACGCCGATCCGTCCTCGGACGCACCAGCCAGGCTCGGCTTGCTTGGTCCTCATCGCGCTACGCAGCTCGGAGTCGATAGGACGCGGCGCAGAAAACGGCGCCAGCATTAGCGCAGCCAGCCATGACTCACGACCAACCGCCACCGTGCTTGGAACCACCGTCGCCGGCAGCTTCCTAGTCAACAGCCATTGCAGGCAGATCGACTCGTCGGCCGTCGCCCCAGCTAGAGCCGTCAGAACCGCCCGACCAACCGACGCCAGATCATCCGTTTTTAGCGATCGGCGCTTCGTGCTCAGACGCAACTCAACCGCATGACCGATCAACAGCGGTGGACGCTTCGGGATTTTCTCGATCGACAAACCGGAAAGTGCCGCCTGAAGCTGATCGACAACGGCCGTGGCTGTAGTCTTGATGATCGCCAGGCAGTGTTCGACCTGCCCGCTTCTACCAACGGCCTCAATAACAACTGGCACGCCAGCCACCGCCGACAGTAGCCGACACAGGTTCACCACTTGTTCAGGTGACACCTCACGCGGCCAACGCAGACGATGCCAGATCAGCTCGGCTCTCACGCTGCGCCCTTTCGGCCATGCTTCGGCTGTAGCTTCTTTGCCTTATATTCGTTTTCGGCTTCCGCTTCTTCTTTCGCCCGCTGATACTCCAGCTCGATCAGGGCACGGGCTAGTCGGCGGGTATCTGTCTTGCGGCGGATACCACGGACACGGATTTTCCTTTCTCCATGATGATAAGTTCTGCTCATACAGCGACCTCCTTTCCGTCCCGTACCGGCCGGAAAGAAGGCATGAGAAGCACCACCCTCGCCGTCAGGCAGGGTCAATCGTCACTTATATTGGTGCGTTCCTAGCTTTCTTTATGAGGGCCGTCTATTGCTTACGGCAATAAGCGGAACTGACTATTTAACGACAATTTGGCCGGTTAGGTCAATACCAAATGACTATTTCACTACACCGACACGAACAGCTCAGTCTCTAGGAAAATACGCTCACCACCCACCCTTCCAATATTGGTAAGCCGACCAATAGGCGTAAGCCACCGCACCCACCACCGCCAAACCGATCAGCACCGGCAACACAGCCACGATCAGCCGGGCCGCTATATGCAGCATCACGGCCACGGCCAGGATCGTGACGGCGAAGCCCAGCAGCCGGTCGGTCCAGCGGGAAGGCGAGGGCATCAGGCGCCCTTACCACTCGGTTTGGCAGGCGGTTTCGCGCCCATGTGCCTGGCCGCCTCAGTGAACATCTGCTGCTCCAGGGCTTCGGCGGCCTGCTGGATGTGCATGGCTGCTTGGAGCCCGTCGCGGTATGGAGCGGCGACGTCCGCCTGTTCCGGGGACGCTGGCGGTTCGCTCAGCCACGCCAGCGCAACCACGATCAGGCACGCCAGGCCGATGACAGCCAAGATGGCCTCTATAATCCCCATCAACGCATCCCTCCCTTCAGGATCAGGGCGCGTATCTCCATCGTGGCCAGGTCGCCGAAGGCCAGGACGACCGCGCGGTAGACATCCTCCCCCATCGGGCTTGTCTTGAACGCGGCATCAGCCGCCCTAGAGATCGAGGCGGCGTGGTGCATAGCTGCCGAGCTGGCAAAGGCGCCAGCGTGGATCGCCGCCGCCGCCCTCATGCCAGGCAACTGAGCTAGGGCAAGCTCGGTTGGGACGGCTGGGCCTGGCTGGACTACCTGCGTGCGGCGGATGATGTTGGGCATGGTGGCTCCTTTCGTTGGATTCGCTGGATCGCTGTCCAATCATCAGCCTGAACGCTCAAATGGCCTCAAACGACGACCGTCCTGTGCAAAGTCCGCAAACTTGGCCTGCCACCTTGCGACAATCTCAGCCTGCAATGGCAGCTCACGATCGCATCAGCCTGAAGCGCCTCGAAACGGACCTCCGGAAACTTCATCGCCGAGGAATGGCTAACCCCAGACTCGATGACCTCGAAGCGCTCTGTACGGCCGCCAGCACGCTGAGTAGACAGCCCACCGATATTGGCCGCGTAACGGACGCGCTCGCGCGAGCAATAGACGCAGCGTGGCGACCCCCGTCACACGAAGGCAACACCGTCCGGCTATGGTTCGGCCTGCCGGTCCTCAACGATCCAAGCGCACAAGATACCCGCACCCTGACGTCCACCGAACGCCACAAGATCGCGTGGAAATATTTCCGCCAGGGTAAGCTGTCAACGTTCCGGACCAGTGCAGCCGACCGGCGCTATGGCCTCCTCAGCAAGACTCTGTGGCGTCTAGCAGACGAGCTACCTTCATCACCGACGGCTATCACTAGCGCGGCCCACGAACACAACGTCCGCCCGCTAGTTCCTGTGGCCTATGCGGATGCCATCTCAAATCTCACTTGCTTGTTCTCCGACGCCATCCGTCTCCATGAAGTTTGCCTCGTCTATCTTCGAGTTCAGGCACTTGACAACGCCTTTCACGAGATAAGCAAGGGAGAGCGTCTCCGCCGGCATCGCCCAGCGCTTCTACGCCCCATGTGGGAAGCCTACCGCGATTTGCTTTTCAGTAGCACGTATTGCTTCGATACTGATATTGAGTCGTCGATTCGGGAAAAGATAGCTAAGTACCTGCCAGCCACCGTCCTCACGAATGCAGAGCAAGCCATCTCTCAAATCAACGCATCTATCGGCAACGACGACTTGGTGGGCCGAGTGATCTACCTACTACACACCCAAGGAGCCGAAGGACACGACATCAGAAGTTATCGTCAGCAGCTACAAGATACTTACGTCGGCTTCTGGTCGTCTCTGAGCATCGAAAGGGACTTCGACGAGCGCGTTACGGGGATAGTGAAGGCTTGCAACTCGCTTCTTGGTCAACTACGAGACTATGTGGAGCCCGTAGATCATGCCGCCACAGCAAAGAAGGCACTCGCTGCCGCCATTAGCTACTACGGAATAGCCCGACAAACGAAGCTCGCAGAATCCATGACGCTCAATGACCTCCTGGAGCTGGCGGGACTGTACGTCGAACACGGAGCAACCTTCTCATTCAATGATGACGATTCCGAGTTCGAGTCGAAGCTGGACCCCGCCAATCTTGACATCCCTTCTTGACCAAAGGTAAACTATCAGTCAAATGAGTAATGAACGCATACAGCCGGAATCGACCGCAGCCACCGAAAACCGAATCGCATTCCTCCTGATGCTGGGGGCTGGCGAAGCGCTAAGCTCCATGCAAGAAGTATGGAGGCGTCCGGTGCGTCACAACATGCGCATCGAACAGGACGCTCTGACGGACACGACACACGTTTTGCAGGATTGTCGTTTGCTAATCGCACAAGAAGGTGGGGCGCAGGTCCGCATGTCCCATGATCCCCATCAGCGCTACGAGGTGGAAGCCGCTATTCGCACAATTCCAGCGCTCGTTCCGTTCACCGCCGAAGAATGCCGAAACCTACGTGAAAACGAAACGCGCGTAGTTGAGCATGATATGTACGTTATTGAATACCCTCGCCAATACCAATACCTAGTAGAAAGGTGGCATAAGTGGCTGTGGTCCCCGAAAGAGCCAGGAAGCCGAGCGCAGTCACCTAACCCTGATGCCGAATTACTTGCCTACAGCTATGAGCGGCTTGCCAACGCCCTAAACGGCATATTTGAGAACGGATAGGTAAAGCATTGCGTGAGCGAGCGCTCATCGCCCCCTCCCACACTCCACCTTCATAGGGTTTTCTCCACTAACTATGAATGGCTGCTTGCCCCAAGGCAGGATCAAATGTTCACCACCACAGTCATAGACTCTAGGCCCTGACATAGCTTCAGTGAGTGCGCCCTCTGCTGCTTCAGGAATCTGAGGATAATCACGCAGGATCATTTGGTCTTCATCTTCTTCCGTAAGATGCGGATGAGTGTTGCTGAGGGTAATAGGCATAACCCACACAGGATCAGACACGACCTGCCCTGGCTGTAGATTCCAGCCAGGTGGTTGTTCTTCTTCCTGTCCGCTGTTCACACAAAGCCAGCTCGCACCATTTTGGTAGGCTACTTTGCCTTCGCTGTCGGCATTGCTCACTTTGAGATCATCCTGGAGCGTCACTTGGTATGACCCACGGACGTAGTGAACGGAAAGTTGTCCCTTCGCAAACACCACTGCGTCAACTTCACCAGCTTCAATACCACAGGCTTCAAGCAAAGACTGTGGTGGATTAGCACTTCTGCCAATCCGCAAAGCACTCAGTTCATACTTCACGCTCACAACAGTATTAGGTGCAGTTGCTGTGGTAGTGGCGATGTAGGACATAGGCAGAGAGACCTCTGCCTGCGTTGTGGTCTTAGCTACTGATGCCGAAGCAGCCTGGCGAGTCGTTGGCTGGTTGCTCAGGTCTGGTGAGGTGCTTGCTCCACAACCAGCCAAGACGATTGCCAGAGCAGCACTGACAATATGACGCACTGAGAATTGCATTGGCCCATCTTCCTCAGCTCACCCAACGCTGCCGGCTCATTTGCCGCCCTTCTTGAGTTCCTGAGCTAGACCTTCACCGTAACCTAGTTCAACCTCTACGACACCGCCCTTGGCCGTAGTGAACAGGAAACTGGTGAATGTCTTACGACCACCGAGGCGAGCCGTCACAGCGCAGTAGAGCGACTGCGGCCCCATCGGACCTTCCAGGCAGCTTGCCTTGGGATACGCTCGTTTGACGGCCGACCGTGACGAGCCAATGGTTATACCTTTGCTGGTCTTCTGCTTCTTGGAAGTGGACAGAATCCCGCCAACCTTGCCGTGTTCGACGCTGATCCTCAGTCCCAGGCTGGTGTAGAACAAGCTGCCTAGTTCGTTCTTGGTCGGTGGCCCCAGCACCGTTTCGACCTGAGCCGCGGAGTCCCCCAGCTTGACGCCGGCAATGCTCTGACCGATGACCACCGACCCTTGGGCGCTACTGATGATCGACAGCACCAATAGGACTGCCAGGGTGCCGCTGAGGATCATCCGTCGTCTTCTGCTGTAGCCCGTCACGTTGGTTCCTGCCTCCTTGTCCCGTGGTTGGAGCTGCATGGGGCAGCCGTCCCATGCAGACAGAGAACGGCAGAGTACCAGGATATGAGCACATGGGACGTAAACAGTTGGGATGCAAACTCTCTGGACAGGAAGACTTGGGACGTATGGGCTTGGCTGAGTCATGCCCAAGCCCATATCCCCAGCCACCAAAACCTTCGGCGAACGAGTCCGTGACCGTCGCCAGAGCCTCGGCCTCAGCCAAGAGGCGATGGCCCACCAAATCGGCATCCACTGGACCTTTCTCGGCCAGGTCGAGCGCGGTCAGCGCAACCTCAACCTGCACAATCTTTTGAGAATTGCGAAGGGCCTCGGCCTCGATCCGGCCGAGCTCGTCAAAGGACTTGCCCCGCCAGAAGACGAGGCCCCCTGAGAACCATGCCAGCTACGGAGCCGGATCGGGCACAGGCAGCTAGGCCAGCCGGTATCGCCCACGTCCTACCCGAACGAAGCGAGGCGACGGGCCGACGACATTTGCAGCCAACGCCGCCTTGACCGAAGCCCACCGCACCGGCTCGCCAAGTAGCGCCTCCACGGCCGCATGGACCTCCTTGGCCTGCATCGGCTCCTGCCGCTCAGCCAGCACTCGGACGATCGCCTCGACAACCCAGCCGGCTCGGCGATGACGCGCGGCAATGCCTGGTCGAGTTGGCCTCGGCCGTTTAGATCGCTTGATTGGCGTCCGCTTCGAGTCCTGCCGAATCCAATACGTGCCCTCAAGCAGCGTTTTCAGGGGTCCGGTGGGGTTGGAGAGTGTCCGAACAAGGTCCATGTAACCGTAGTCAATGCGAACCGCGGGCACGCGGAAGGTCGGTTCGATTTGGTCGCGTGCGTCTACGCGGATTGTGTCGATCATGGTTTGGAGTACGCCCTTGACGCGCGTAGGGGTGCTGTCGTTGAGCGCGGCGCGGAGGTCGCCGCGTAGCGCGTCGAGGTCGGCGGCGGTGGCGCGCTCGGGCTGCTCGTCGTCGTGGCGGGCGGCGAGTTCGCTGGCGCGGTCCTCTAGCGCTTTGGCTTGCTCGCTGAGGGTCGCTATGCGTGGGGCGCAGGTGTCCTCGGGCATGGTGCCGGCCTCGAATGGCTGCTCCTTGCCTCGGGAGCATCCATCTAGATCACATCCTCCGCCGGTTCTCAAGCCTGCTGGCAGCCGCTCCGGGCGAGCTTCGACCCACTCGACCAGAAGCTCTGCCAGCGCCTCTACGAGCTGTCGTTCCTCGTCGCCCGTCATCGGCCGCGTCTTCCCCGGCAACAGCCGTAGCGGCACATCCGCGCCCGTATCCCGGCGCGCGCGGCGGCGTCGCTTACGACTGCCTTGGGTAGCGCTACTGCGGCCTTGAGCGTCCCTGCCGGCGTCCCAACGACGATCACCCGGACGAGGGTAGGATCACATCACATGATGAGCGAGAACGACTCCTGCGGCAGGAAACCGCGCATACCTCGGATCGCTGCCGCCTGGCTCGTGCTCAGCGCAGCAGGCGCACTCGCCGGAGGATGCGGCACGGCTGCGTCGGCGAACGATGCCGCGAACGGACATGTGGGGACTCGCGTGTTCGCAAGCGAAGTAAACCTGCGTGCATCCGATGTCCCAGGCTTCAAGGTAGTTGCGGCGACTCAGGGCGAACAGCAAGCACAGCCCGGCCCCCTGCCCCAACGAGTCGAACAGTGCGATGGTGGGCCTGTCGTCAATGGGGCGAGCCGTGGTGTCGCCTCGCCGCTTTTCCAGATGCAGAAGGTTCCGATACAGACCGTGGTATCCGGGGTGTATTTGATGCGCGATCCGTCTGCCGCATCGGCATACATCACGGCTGCCGATCGTGGCCGGGGGCTGCACTGCCTTCAGCGGGAAGAAATCCGAAAGAGAGCTGGGCTGGGTACGCTTGCTCAGGGAAGGATCGAAGTCTCCGCGCTTCGCCCGCTTCTGGGCGATGCGTCGGTATCGGGAGTGCGGGTGTGGCGCTGTCTTCCAGGCTCGAAGCCTTGCAAGAGCAGAAGCGACCGGAGCTTCACGGATCGGCTCTGGTTCACAGCCGGGCCTTACGTCGTGGCTCTCTTCTACATCGCTGGGCCACGAAACGAAGCGAAGGGGCCGGAGCCTTTGGCACTGCCGATAGAGCGCAGGATCGTCGCTCTGCTGCATGGCCGCGCCCAGGCTCACAAGCCCTAGCAGAACGTTCCTGGCAGAGTCCAGTCACCCCGCTTCGTCAAGCGACATCCGCCCGCCCGGCAGCCGCGCCGAGCGGTTCGACCTGAGGTCGGCTGGCTCCACTTTCTTTCCGGTGCGCGAACCGGTCGGTCCTACGGTTGAGCGGCCGCGTGCGCGACGGTTCGCCGCGCCTCGGCGTATAGCGGCTCCGGTGCGAGATCGACGCCGTTGGGCCAGCTGATCGTTCCAGCCTCCGGGTCGACGGTGACGCGAGCGAAGTAGTCCGGGTCGCCGAGTGGCTCCATGACGCCGTGCCACTCGCGCCCCGCGAAGCTCACCTCGCCTACAGTGCCATCAGCGAACGTCAGCCGCAGGCGATGCGCGCCGATGACCTCGACGAGCGTGACATCTGCGAAGGCTTCCATGGGCGCCATTTTAGGGCAGCGGCTCAATGGCCTCCAGGGCTTCTTCGCGGCGTGCCCGCTCCCAGTTGGCTGACAGCTCCACGCGATGGAGTGCCGCCCACTCAGCGACCAAGCCAAGCGCACGGGGCGCCAGAGCACCGGCGATGAGCATCCCGTCGAAGTCGACCGACGCGGCCTGCCCGCTGTAGCGGACGTGGAAATGCGGACGCGCGTGCGCGCCCTCATTCCAGTACATCCAGACGCCGATGCCGTAGAAGAAGCTGATACGGGGCACGTGAGCACCGTACGGCTGCATGGGGACGAAACGGTCGGGCCGCGGCGTCAGCCGACTCCGACCACGGGGGCGTTCATCAGCGCATGGTTTGCGCACAGAGCAGTTTCGCCCATCGAACAGCATGGTTCTCGAACCGCCGGCACGCGGAAGGCAGTTCGATCTTGTCGCGTGCGTCTACGCGGATTCCGTCGATCATGGCTGTGTAGGACGGTCTTGGCGCGGGCGGCGGTGTTGTGCTCCAGCGCGGCGCGTAGCTCGTGCCGTAGCGCATCGAGGTCGGCCGGGGTTACGCGCTCGGGCTGCTCTGTGTCGTCGTCGGCTGCGGCGGCGAGTTCGGCGGCTCGCCCTTCGAGTGCTTTGGCTTGCTCGCCGAGCGCGGCTATGCGGGGGGCGCAGATGTCCTCGGGCATCGTGGCGTTATCGAACGCGCGGAAATAGCGGTCCATCGCGGCGCGTGTCTCGGTGAGCTTGCGCTGCACAGCCTCGTGCTCTGAGGTCTGCTCGCCGGTGCGCTCGGTCATGCGCGCGTAGGTTTCCTCGATCGCTTCGTTGATGAGGTCGCCGTCGTTGAGTACCTTCCACAGTCGGCCGGTGACGGCTTGCTCCAGCTTCTCGGCGGGCAGCCGGTCGTTTGCGCAGTGCTTGGCGCCGTAGCTCACCCGCGTGAAGCAGGTGCAGTACATGTACCGCCAGTTGCGCCCGTGTGCGGCGGTCCCGATGGAGGCCTGCCCGCAGCGCCCACATCTGACGCGGCCGGTGAGCAGGTAGTCGGAGGCGTTGGTGCGTCGTTGTGAGCGGTCCTCGCCGCGCTCGGTGAGTATCGCCTGCGCACAGTCGAAAAGCTCGGTGGGGATGAGAAGTAGCGCAAGGCGAGACCGGTCGTCTCAGGCAAGCTCGTCCGGGGTCCCAGCCGGTTGTTACGGTCCTGGTCATGCGGCTGTTCTACGTGGATGACTCAGGCAACGAGACGGTCACGACGTTCTCGGCCGTTTCTGTGCCGGCGCAGGCGTGGACGGCCGCGCTGGATTCGTGGCTTGGCTGGCGGCGCCACCTGCACTCGGCTCACGGGATCGACGTGCGGTCTCGACTGCACGCGGCGGACTGGCTGGCGGGTAGGGCCGTCCGTCGAGCGATCCGACGGCGGCAATCAATCGCAGCAAGCCGGTTCGCTGGCAAGAGTTCGTCTCCGCGCTCGATGCCGTCGCGGTGATGCCGGGGGTGGAGGTCATGACGACATTTGTGCTTGGCGGCCATCGCAAGCCGGCATACCGGGCGCTGATGAGTTGGATCGACCAGCGCCTGCGGGAGGCCGATGACTACGGCCTGATCGTCGTTGACGGCGAGAGCGGGAAGTTGCGCACGATGCACGGCGAGCTGGACATCGCCACGCGGCGGATCGTGGAGGACCCGTGGATGCGCGATGCGCGAGAGAGCCAGTGGCCACAGGTCGCGGATTTCGTCGCGCATACCGCGTTCCAGGCGATCGTGCGCACACCGAGCCGCGTCTTCATGTGGGAGTGGTACGAGCAGCGACTCGGAGCAATCATCGTCCGTGACGAGCGGGGTCGCCACGGCGTTCAGGGCCTACGATGACGAAGGACCGCCCGAGAGCGGCCCTTCGCAAGACATAGCAGGACCGGGTTCCCGCCGATGCCGGCGGACCGACCCTGCGCCATGCAGTTTAGCGTGCCACAGGGGCAGAATGGCTACAGGCGCTACTCCGCATCGTCAAGCGACATCAGCCCGTCATGGAGCCGCGCGGAGCGGTTCATGGTGACTTCGGTTGGCTCCACTGAACTTGTCGGCGCGCAAACCACGGGTGCGCCGACGCGGTAGGTGGGCAGGATTTCGACTGCGCGCAGAGCAGAGCAGAACCCGCGGCTGATCTCAAGGGGCAGCCTCGACCGCGTGGCCCTGGAGGGTCTCGGTGCCAGCATGTAGCGGGAGGTCCAAGACGCATGGAACCCCCCCAGGTAGGCGGGTTAGATGTGCGTCGCCCCGTGCATCCTCGTCTCGTTCTGCAGCCGCCTCGATGGCTGGGCGGAAGCTCGCGGCCTCCCTGCCAGTGAGACGCCCGACACACCGGGACCCAATGTGGACGCCGACGGAAGGCATGGCTGAAGTTGACGCGCTGTCTGATGTGAGCCATACCTCCACTCTGCGAGTCTGTACGACCTCGGCCTGGTCCGCTCCTATCGCCTCCCCCAGCCATGCCCCCGCGTCAGGATCGAGCTCGACGGCGACACGCTCGCCACCGAACAAGTGGAGCGGGTAGGACGCCCGCTCGGGACTCTTCATCCATGCAGGATCCAGCCGCTTGCCCGGCCGGGCCGTGGACTCGCCTTCGAGTGTCCGGAGAATCGTATGTCCCTGACGTCCCGTCTCGCGCAGTGCGGCTAGGCCGCGCAGCAAAAGACGCGCCTTACCGAACGGTTCGCGTTCGGTCACGAGCCTGTCGACCGCTTGCTCGAAGCTCACTGGTTCCATGCTGACCTCACGCTTGGTCAGCTCCTCTCCCAACAACTCCCGCAGCTCGTCTCGGGTCTTGCCGGCACTAACCGCGCGAACCGCATCCAGGGCCTCGGTGCGCGCCCTGGATTCAGGCCAATGCTCGGCGAGGAACTGCAGGAAGCCGCCCGACTGCTCGACCTTCGGCAAGCGAGTCTTCCACCAATCGGGTGGCCACTGCGCCGGCGTGGTCGGGACGGGCAGCGTGCCGTCGTGATCAACCCAACGGGTCAGTTGACGTAGGAGTCTGCGGTGGTGCAGCGAGGCACCCTCCGGGTATCCCGACGGATTGCGCTCGCGCAGAACGCGGCGAGCCTCCTCGCAACGTCCGGCGCCCGCGAGCAATGCCGTAATGAGTTGCGTGTTGTAATCCGGGAGGTCAGGCTCATCGCCAGACAGCGCCAGCTGGCGAGGACCGACCAGGGCGGCCGGCGCCTCCGACGCCGCCACGGCACGATCATCCTCCAGCATCTCTATGAGCATGTCAACCGTGGCAACGCGCATCAGCGACGACACGTGCTCGAGCGCAAACCCGACAAGCGACTCAGTCGCCCGGTCGACGTCGTCCAGGCCAGCGACCTTGACAACCAGATGCGGCTCCCTGAGAACCACACCGGACGCCGCAAATCCCACAAGCGCCGTCGTGAGCTTCCGCGCCGGTTCATAGTCGAGGCCGATCACGCCAGCCGCGATGAGCATGGGCGGTCCATCCCCGGCATCATCGAGCCCATGCAAGATCCTCATGGTCGCCGCAAAATCACCCCGAACCGGCAGTCCGAACGTGCCAACACCAGCAGGGCCGAACGGCTCGCGCTCCGACAGCACCCAGCCATCCCTCTCCAAGCGGCGCCCGACGGCGCGCTGCACTCTCGCTACCGGCTCCCCACTGATGCCATCACTCATGGCCGACATATCGTCGCACGCTCGGTACGCCCGAGCAGCGCCGCCGCTATCGCCTGAGCTTGAGACCTCCAGAAGACCCATAAAGCCCGAGTTGCCTCAGCGACTAAGGCCGACAGCGTGCCCCCTCCATCAGCATTTGGTTTGCGCACAAGAGGTTTTGCTAATCAAAATCTTGCCGATTATCGAACCAGTGGCCTTGCCGTCTTGAGGCAGCGTGGTGGCGGCGACGGCCGCGCGGGGTACGGAGTGCTGTTGGGGAGACGGTCGGCGTGCCGCGCCAACTTCTCGCATCGTTTGAGCTGTCCGGTCGGACTCCTACCGTTGCCGCGTGCGGACGCTTGAGGAGATCACCTATGAAGCCGGTCGGTCTGCGTTGGCAGGCCAAGAGTCGCTCGTCGCGGGAATACGGCAGCGTACCGGCACGCTGCTCGCCGCGCACGCGCTTGTGGCATCGTTCCTGGGCGCGACCACGGTGCGGGCCTATGGGCTGCACGCGTGGGGCTGGGTCGCGCTGGCGGCGCTCGTTCTCGGGCTTGTCGCCGCAGCGATCTTGCTTGCCCCTTGGAGATTGAAGTTCGCGATCGACGCACGGGAGCTGTACGACGAGCTCTACGAGCAGGCTGCGCGTGAAGCGTCGGCGGACACCCTCGGCTGGTTGGCGGAAGCGGGCTACGGATACCAGGCCCTGCGCAATAAGAACGCGGCGAAGGTGCGGCGCATGTCGCGGCTGTCGGGCGCACTGGGCGTACTCATGGTCGTGCAGACGCTCGCGTGGCTGGCTGCCCTGGCGGTACACTAAGGCTATGGCGCCCAAACCTCTACCGCCGGACCAGATCAAAACGCCCTCGACATCAATTGGCATCGAGGAGGGCCGAGGCGGATCGTCGCCGCGCCCGACCCCCCGACCTGGTCCAGGCAAATAGCGCGCCAGCCTCGGCATTGCTACGAGCCGAGCGCGCACCAGGCCGGGGCTGCACGTCAGTCGACCCCCACCGCTGGCGCCACAATCAGCGCATGGTTTGCGCACAGAGAAGTTTCGCCCACTTTCTTCGTGGCGCGCAAACCCGTCGTGTGGCGATGCGAACGTGCCAGGGGTCCGAAGTCGCTGGCATCCTCGGAGAATGGACGCTTCTGGACCTCGCTATCGCGACCGCGAGGAGTCGCGCTTCTACCAGGCCCGTGGCCTCTCGCCGGAGCAGACGTGGCAGGCGCTCGGCGACGAACTCGCTCGCGTTCTGGGCGACGCCCAGCATGCGTTCTGGCGAGTCCCGCTGCGTACTGAACCCGAGCGCATCCGCTGGTGGCACGGAGCGATCTTCGCCCGCCGCTTCCCGCATGACGGCGGCCACTTTCGCCGCGATCGGGCCTTCTTCGGCTTGATGATGCCGAACGGTGGGATGCGGCATGTGGAGGGCGTGGCCCGAGAGGCGATCCGCAGCGAGCTCCAAGCAATCTGCTCGTCGTTCAACCGGCGCTCCCACGGCGTGGCAGCGACCGCAGGGAGCAGCACCCTCGACTACACGCGAGCGGCAGCAGCCCTCTACGCGGGCATCCTGCGAGTGCATCCCTTCGTGGACGGCAACCATCGCGTGAGTTTCGTCGCGCTGTCCGCCGCCCTGTGGTCATTCGGCCTGCCGAACGTCAGGTTCATCGGCGCTGACGAGATGATCGCGCACGACGACGCCTTGGTTCCTGCTCTCATCTCCGCATCCGGGGACGTGAAGCCCTTCGCGCAACTCCTTGCGAGGCGCATCGAGCATGCGACCGCCGATCCGACATGAGATACCCTCAAGGCATGGAAAACGGCTCTCATCCTCGGCTGAAGAAGCTCGACCGTGCGCACACGGTCTGTGGTGAGCAGCTCGTAGAGACCACTCCTGCTGTTAACCGCGACGTCGCCGAAAGCGCGATGCTGCTTTCTCAGGGAGCTCGCCGCGCCATCGAGATGATGGGCGAAGCCGACAACGGCAACGCGGAGCGAGCGGCATCCGCTCCAACAGACCCTGAAACGCATCCCGCCTGACGACCAGCCCAACGTATTCGATCCGCAGTGGGATGAGCAGCAGGACCGTCCGCCGCCGTTCTCCTGGCACCGCGCGCGGCTGGGACGCCAGGCCGGCGGCCGTGCGCTGGGAGCGTCGCTGTACGAGCTGCCGCCGGATCATCGAGCTTCCCGCTTCATGTTCACCATGCCAACGAGGAGTTGCTTATCGTCCTTGCCGGTCGACCCGTCCTGCGCGCGCTCGACGGTGAGCGCGAACTGACCGCCCGATGAGGTGGTCGATCTACTCGTGCGCGGCGACCAAGAGTCCGCGGATTACTTCGAGGGCGAGACCTGAGCCAGTCACGCGGAGGGGTAGCCGCTCTCGCCGATCCATCGTCTTATGAACCGGCCTTGGCGGCGTGTGCGAGTTGCAGCGCGAGTCCTCCGCCGTCGCTCGTCACGCGGATGTCGGTAAATCCGGCGTCTGTGAGCATGGCTTCCATCTGTGTGTCGGTATGGACGTTCAGGGCCGGTCCCATCGGGGGATATAGCCACCAGTTGCGCAGCGATGCGGGTGGGAGTGGCCCGGAAAGGCTTGCGATCACGAGCCGCCCGCTGGGTGCCAGGACGCGATGCAGCTCGGCAAGAACGGCGGCCGGGTCGTAGATGAAGAAGAACATGTTGGCTGAGATGGCCGCGGTGAAGCTCTCCGTGGGCCACGGCATGGTCGCGGCGTCTGCGAGCTTGAGTTGCAGTCTGTCCTCGGCGATGGCCTGGCGGTTGCGCGCCAGGCACAGCGCGAGCATGTCGGGGCTGTGATCCAACCCCGCCGCTGAGGTAGCGCCGCCAGCAAGCACGCGCTCCAGCAGCACTCCAGGCCCGCAGCCGATCTCCAGCACCCGCTCGCCCTCCAGCGGGCCGAGCGCGTCGAGGACCGCCCTAAACGACGGCTCATGCGCCTTGGGACCGTCACGGTAAGCAAGGTGGCCGATCACCCCGCCGGGACGGCGGGCGAGCCCATCCACAAGCCGCTGACCGATGCTGCCGGCACTCAACGCCCAACACCTGCTGGTGCGTACATGTACGCAAATATAGCTTATCTCGATCCTACGTGCCGGCGAGCAGCCCATCGAGGATCGCTGCGACGCGCGACCGATAGCTCTTGCGTGCGCGGGCCTTGGGCCAGTAGTCGGCGAGCGCGGCAAGCGTGGGCAGCTCGTCGGGATCGACACTCGACAGGAGCGTCAACTGACGCGGCCGGCGATCGAGCGCCGCTGTCTGGTTCGCGGTCGCTTGACTGATGACCAGTTCACCGACCGTGAAGCGCCATACCGTCAAATATGCCTCTGCCGCTTGCTCGGGCGTCATGCCGGCAGCGACGAACGCCGCCACGATCTCCTCCATGAGCCACAACACCGACGGCGCCATCAGATCGCCCTTCACCAGCACCGGAACCACCCACGGACTGCGATCCAAACCGTCGTTAAGGAGCTCGAACAAGACAAGCAGGCGGCGGCGCGGCTCGCGCGGCAGCTGCGGGCGCGGCAACTCAGCCGCCGCGCGATCGAGCAGCAACACCAGCAACTCATCACGATCACGGACGTGGCGGTAGAGCGCCATCGTGGAGCTGCCAAGCTCCCGCGCGACCCGGCGCATCGTCAACGCATCCACACCCTCACGCCGCACCACCTCCTCAGCCGCCGCGACCACCATCTCCCGCGACAAACGTGCCGGACGCCCGGCACGCCGCGAAGACGCAGAACCCTCAGTCATGGCAGGACACGCAGCAACCAACGATTCAAGTTCCACCCTGGCCTAGGTGAAAGTCCGGCTCGAGCACGTCGTAGCCAATGAACTCAAACAGGCGAACACCGCTCGTAAAGGGCGGCGGTGAGACCAGCAGTCGGTTGGCTCCAACACCGAACGGCGGCGCATCCTCGAACGCAAGCTCACCGAAGCCGGCACGCTCGAACGTCTCACGGATATACGGCGTCAGGTCGGGCGGATGACGATGGCGAGTCCAGATCACCGTCGCCTCGGGCGCGCAAAGCCGCGGAACATGGCCGACGGTGTTGGCGATGTCCTCCGCCGATATGTTGCCGAACACACCGCACAAGAGAACCAGGTTGGCCGGTACGGCGCCCTCATACGCATCGGTCATCGAGGCATCGGCAACGACGACTTCGAACCCTCCAAGCCCCACCTCCTCGGCGGCGCGGTGCGCGAGCAGCGCGTTGTGCTCGTCAAGCTCGACCAAGCGAGCCGTGACATCCCCGCGCCGCGGATGCCCAGCGAGGACACCGATCAGGTCGTGTCCCTGCCCTGCGCATATGCTGATCGCCCTGACCGAGCCGGGGGCGCTCCGATCGAGCGCGGCGCGCACCTGCGCCTGCACGACCGCCAACCGCCGACCCAGATCTGAGTCTGGATCAGCGTAGTCCTCATGCCAAGCTCGCCAGTCCACTGCTGGTCGTGAGACTAGCGGGACCATCCCCATCGGATGGCGTGAGTAAGCGAGGAATCATGCGGCCAGCCCAAGACCGCGGCGGGCCTCACGCACCCGCGCGGCGAGTCGCGCTTGCACTTCGGCGTCCCGTGCTAGCGCCGATAGAGAAATGTCGAGAGCGCGTGCGAGTGCTACGAGCTTGTCCCAGGTCGGGTTGCGCACACCCCGCTCGATCCCCAGGGTTGGCTCCATTTTCGTCGCTGTTCGCAAGCTAAATACCGAAGATGAGCGCGATGGCTTCATCGACGGACTGCAACTCGTCTGCGTCGAGGCGCCCTGCTGAGTGCCCCAGGCGCTCACGATCAACGACAGTCGTCTGCTCGACAGGGATGCAGGTCCGAGTACCGTCGAGTGTGATCGCCGGACGAAAGCTCGCTGGTCGTGCGCTGGTGGATGTTGGCGCAATGAGCACAATGCTCAACGCCAGAAACTCGTCAGCTTGAACGACCACCGCATAGCGCGCGCCTCGCTGCTCTCTGCCTCGTGTCGCACGCGGAGCCGGCAGGCGAAATATCTCGCGGCGAACCACCTCAGTCGATGGGCTCGGGTGCCAGTTCCCCCATCTGTTCGCGGACGATCCGCATCTCCTCTCGATCGACCTCGTCAGATGCGAGCCTTCGCACCTCCGCGACGATCGCGTGACGCGTCTGCGACCGCAGAAGTGCTGTCTACGGTGCTGCGATCCGGCAGTTGGTGCCGGGGGCTTTCGCGAGGCGTTTGTCGAGTGTGATTAGGGTTACGCCGGTCGTCTCTGCGAGTGCAACGTAAGTGGCGTCGTAAATGGAGAGGTTGTGTCGGAGCTCCCAGGCGCGCGCAGCCAAGATGTCGTAAGGCCATAGCTCGATTGCGAGGTCCAGAAGGTCCGCGTGGGCCTGGGCTGCCTGGTCGCGGCTTATCTGGTCGGAGAGCTCGTGCCCGCGGATGATGTTGGCGGTCTCGTAGGTGACGAGCGCCGGTGCCGTGATCTCGCCCGAGCCGACGGTGTGCGTTACCCACTGACCGTCGGGTCCGCTGTCGATTAGCAGCGCGGCAAGAGCGGATGAGTCGCAGACGAAGCTTGAGCTCACCGGCGGTCGGCGTCGCGTGCGGCAAGGATCGACGCCGCGCTCACGGTGGAGCCGGTCACCTCAACACGGGCGCGAGCACGCGCAATCACGTCGCCCACGGGCGGGCGCGCTGCAGAGTCGATCAGCATGGTGCGCAGATACTCCTGGAGAGACTGATGGGCTCTAGCCGCGCGTGCTGCAAGCTCGTCCCGAACGTTGTCCGGCACGTCTCGGACTGTGATCGCCACGGCCATGCAGTCATTATAGCAGCATTGCAGCGACTACAGAGGCTGTCTACGGCGGGGCGCCGGCCATCGAGACCGTCTGAGGAAGGTGGATGTGCCGAAGCTCGGTCAGCGAGAGAAGCTCGCCGCTCGACCACGCGCCTGGGTCGAGCGCCTGACTGTAGACCCAGTTGGCGGCATACGTTGACTTCGGCTGGCTCGGGCAATGTTGTGGGAATTTGGCAGCAGTCGCGCCCGGCTGACGACTAACCACTGGGAGCGTCAACCAGGCGCACGCCGGCGAGCTCGGCTATCAGCTCGGCCAGCGCGTCGGGCTGGTCGAGCATCGAGAACGTCCTGGACTTCTGGAGCACCTCGAACCGTGCGTCGGGCAGGGCGGCGGCGAGTCGTTCGCCGTCCGCGAGCGGGAAGAACGCGTCTTCGGCCGACCACGCGACCAGCGCCGGCCGTGTGAACTGGGGTAGGCGCTCTCCGGCGTTCACGGTGCTCTGACGACTCAGCGAGGCGGTGAACCGTCGAAGGTCCGCGCGTATCCGCTCGTCGCCCAGTGCCGGTTTGAGCCATTCGGCGGCCAGCCCGTCGATGTCCGTGTGCGCGAGCGCCCCGTAGGCGCGCTGGCGCCCGAACCGTGTCCGCAGCGGCTGCAGCGCCGCGGTGAACGCCGGTCCGGCCTTCGCGGCGGCGATGAACGGCTTGAGAATCGGCGGTGGGAAGTGCTCGAACGCATCGCAGCTCGTCAGCACGAGCGCCCCCAGCCGCCCGGCGTTGGTGGTGGCGAGGATCTGGGCGAGCGCGCCGCCCGTGTCGTTGCCGACCAGCACAACATCCTGGAGCTCCAGCGAGTCGAGAAACTCGCCCACGGTCGCCGCCACCCCCTCCATCGTCAGCTCCGCGTCCTTGCGCATCGGCTCGGCGTGTGCGCCCAGCGGCCACGTCGGCGCGAAGCACGACAGGCCCTGCGCCGAAAGCCGCTCGCTCAACGGCCGCCACAGGGATGCGCCCATCGCGTAGCCGTGGATGAACACCACCGGGCGCCCGTCGGATGGCCCGGACTTCTCATAATGGATCGCTCCGCTACTGAGGGGGACACTGGGCATGAGAACCTCCATACTCGTTTGCGTGCAGGCTGCACGTAAGATACCAACAAGCTGCCGGTAAATGCGTCGCACCCAGACAGAACGATCTGCCGCCACCCGGCAGGCGCTGCTGGCGGCGGCGCGGCGGCTGTGGGGCGAGCGCGGCTATAGCGCCGTCTCCACCCCCGAGATCGCCCACGCCGCGGGCGTGACCCGCGGCGCCATGTACCACCAGTACGCGGACAAGACCAAGCTGTTCCTCGCCGTCCTGGAAGCCGTCGAGACGGACGTCATCGAGCGACTGGCCGCCGCTGTGGCCGCCGCGCAACCACGGAGCCCCGCCGCGGCCCTGCACATCGCCGCCGACGCTTGGCTACAGATCGCTAGCGAGCCCGAGGTCCGCCAGCTGGTGCTGCTCGACGCACCCAGCATCCTCGGCTGGGCCGGCTTCCGCGAGCTCTCGCAACGCTACGGGCTGGGGATGACCGAGCAGCTGTTGAGCGCCACGATCGGCTCCGGCGAGCTGGAGCCACAGCCCACCCGCCCCCTCGCCACGATCCTCATGGGCGCGCTGGACGAGGCCGCCATGACGATCGCCAACGCCCACGACGCCAAGCAGGAGACCGCCGAAGTGCGCGCCGTGATCCACAACCTGATCGACGGGCTGCTCGCGCCCGCCAACCGTCGCTAGCGAGCGACCGGCAGGCGCTCGGCAGGCGCTCAGCAGTCAACCTGCAGCGGCGGCAGGCGCTCAGCGCTGACGCCGTCCTGCACGCACGCCAGGTACGCGATGCCGCGGTGGATGCCGTCGATCACGTGCACCTCACCGCCGAACACGCCGATCCGCATGACCACCTCGTCCCGCCAGCGCTCGCTCTCCATGTCGCGCTTGAAGCGATCCACGCGCAGGTCGTCATCCAGGTCCTCGGTCGCGTCGAGCTCCACGCTGCGCTCGCGATAGATGTCCAGCAGCTGGCCGACCGTCTTGTGGCCGTCGCCGGAGCGACCCATGAAACTACCGAACAGGGTCGGAGTCTCGGCCAGCTCCTGCGGGGACAGGTCTCTCAGCGCCATCGCGGAGATCGTCCGCCCCGCAAGACCCAGCCTACATGGACAACTGTCCAAAGATCCCCACCGACGGCTGTACGGACGCTCCAGGCCGCAGCCCGGTGGGTCCGCGCGGGCGAACGGCGTCATCCACGCCCTACGCGTGCCCGGCGAACACCGGCGCCCCGAGCCCCTGGCTCTTGGAGGCGTACATCGCCGCGTCCGCGCGTTCGATCAGCGCGGCGGCCGTGATCTGCTCGCCCTTGCAGCACGCCACGCCGATGCTCGCGCGCAGCGCCACCGGGCCGGCCGACAGCTCGACGGTGTCGTGCAGCGCCTCGCCCACGCGCTGCGCCAACTCGAGCCCGCTCTCGCACGCCGGCAGGTTGCGCACCAGCACGAGGAACTCGTCGCCGCCGAGGCGTCCCACGTCGTCTTCGCTGCGGCTGGTCGCTTTCAGCCGCTCGGCCGCGCACGCCAAGAGCTCGTCGCCGGCGGCGTGCCCGAGCGTGTCGTTGACCGACTTGAAGTCGTCCAGGTCCACGTACAGGATGCACGTGGCGTGGTGGGCGTCGTAGTCGGTGCGCTCCAGCTCGCGTTCGAGCGCAGTGAGGATCGACGAGCGGTTATGGCAGTGCGTGAGCGCGTCGAACGTCGCGCGCCGCTCCAGCTCCTGGCGCGCGCGGGCGCTGTCGGTGACGTCCAGCACGCTGGCGATCGCCCCGCTCACCTCGCCGTCGGCGCGCAGCAGCACGCGCAGCGTCATCAGCAGGCGTCGGCGGGCGCCCGCGGGATGCAGCACGTCCACCTCCACGTCGCGGTCAACGCCCTGCTCGAGCACCTCCACCAGCGCCGAGTGAAAGGCGCTGAGGCTGTCGGTGGTGAGCGTGTCGAGCAGCGACCCCAGCGATGCTGCATCTTCAAAGCCCTCCCCCACCTGCTCACCCGGCGCTCGCTCACCGGCCGCGTCCTGCGCGGCGGCGGAAGCGCTCAGGGTGTCCTCGCCGCGCAGCAGCTCGAGCAGGCGCGAGTTGCGGAACACGACCCTGCGCTGCACGTCGAGCTGCAGCAGACCGTCGGGCATCGCCTCGATCAGCCGGCGCAGCAGCTCGCTCTGCGCCTCCAGCGCGGCCTGTGCGGCCATCTCCGCGGACACGTCGATGTTCTCCACCAGCACGTGCCGGCGCTCGGGATCGTCGAGGAAGTTGTGCAAGGTGGTGTCCACCCACAGGAAGCTGCCGTCCTTGCGCATGCGCCGCAGGCGCGTCTGCTGGACACGTTTGGTGGACAGCATCGTCATCCACCCTTCCACCGCGCGCGCCCGGTCGTCCGCGTGCACGTGATCGAGCACCTGCTTGCCCAGCAGCTCGTGCTCGTCGAAGCCGAACATGTGCGTGAACGCCTCGTCGTATTCCAGCATCAACCCGTTCGCGCTCTCGGCGATCGTCGAGAAGCGCGGCGCCGCCGAGGCGCCGGCGTCGGCGTCCTGCGACGTCTCACCCGCGCCCTCCGGGTTTACCGTGAGCACCGCCAGCAGCACGCCGTGCAGGCGGCGCAGATCGAAGAAGTACAGCGTCATGCCAACGGACGGGTCGCTGAGCATCCGCACCCGACCGCTGCTCGAGCCCTCCTGCAGGCAGCGCAGCCACAGCTCGACGACCGTCATGCGGTCGACGCCCAACACCGAGTCGATGACCGCGCGGCCCTCGAGCGCCTCCTGACCGCGCAGCGCCAGCGTCGCCGGCAGCGGCGCGATCAGGCCGTCGTCTGACAGCGCGCACACGAGCGCACTGGGGTGCTCGCGCAGCAGGGCGTCCGCCGCCAGCGCCTTCAGCTCGACGTCGAATTCTCCACTTGGCAGCGAAAAGGTCGTGGGGTTCTTGCGCGTATCCATTGGCCACGGCGAGTTGCTCGCCGTGGGATGCATCGGCGTAGCCGCCCACCTGCGGCTCCGCAGTTTCCCGTACAGGCTGCAATGCCCGTGCGCGCGGAGCTCGCGCTGCTCGCCAGGGGCTCGCACGCGCGGGCACGTGAGCTGCCACGCGCGGGGCACGCGCGCGCTACTGTGCAAAGGGATGGGAGTGGGCGGAACACATCTGCTTTCTCGGAAGCCCTGGGACGGCCCCCCACGTAGGCCGTGAGCGGCGCGGGCGCCATCTCGGTGCTGGCCAGCTACCGCGGCGGCAGCACGTACGCGCCGCCATATGAAACCTTTGTGATCGTCGCGCTGATCGTGGTCATGGCGGCAGCGGCGGTCGCGATCGCGCTCTACATCCGCCGTCGCCAGCGCCGCGCAAAGCCGGTCGCCGACCAGTGGCAGGCGCTGGCGGTGATGGGCGAGCTGTGCCCGCACGGCTGGCAGGCGCAGATCACGCTGTACGGGTGGGGGGCGCCGGTGCCGGCGGACGCGCCGAGCTCGCGCGTGCCGCTGGTGGAGCTCGAGTGGCGGCTGTTCGAGGAGGACTCCGGTCGGGTGGCGGTCGCGCGGCGGGCGTGGGCGCCGACGATCGCGGAGGCGCTGCAGATGATGGTCGACGATCGTCGCACCGACCTCACGCTCGAGCAGATCGAGCGCGAAGCCGCCGAACACGGCGATCTGTGGTGGAACGACTGACGCCGGCATAGCCGTGGGTAGAGCTGCGGCGAATTACGGGCAGCCGGTTCGGTTGCGCCTCTCAAGTTTTGGCGTGCGCCGCGCCGATAGAGGCCGAGGAAGTTCCCTCGAACCCGGAGCACGTAATGCAAACAGGCACGCAGCAGGCAGTCAGGCCGTCGGCACCGGAGGTGCTTGCGAGCTGGGAGGAGTACCGGCGCAGCGGCGATCCACGCGTGCGCGACCGGCTGATCTTCATGCTCATGCCGATGGTCCGCTACATCGTGCACCGCAAGATTCGCTCCGTGCCCTCGCACTGTGACGTCGAGGACTTCATGTCGTGCGGCATCGAAGCGCTGATCACCGCGATCGAGCGCTACGACCCGCACAAGGGCGCCACGATCGAACAGTACGCGTGGACCCGCGTGCAGGGAGCGGTGCTCGACGAGCTGCGCCGCAGCGACTGGGCGCCACGCTCGCTCAGGCGCGACGAGCGTGCGATCAACACCGCGCGCGAGCGCTTCGCCGACGCACACGAACGCCAGCCCAGCCACCAGGAGCTCGCGCAGAGCGTCGACATGAGCCCACGTGAGCTGACCAGCCGCCTCGATCAGGTCGCGCTCGCGGACGTCTCCTCGCTGAACCAGACTGTACGCTGCGACGAAGGCAACACGATCGAGCAGATCGACACGATCGAGAGCGAGGACTTGGACAGCGACCCCGCCGTCTGTGCCGAGCGCCGCGAAGCGAAGGAGCACTTCCGCAAGGCGTTCGCACGGCTGAGCAAGCAGGAGCGCGAAGTGGCGGTGCTGCTGTACGTGGAGAACCTCACCCTCCGCGACATCGGCGCGCGCCTCGGCGTCTCCGAGAGCCGCGTCTCGCAGATCCACACCAAGCTGCGGGGCCGCCTGTACGAACAGCTCTCCGGCGAGCTGTCGCTGTTCAGCGAGATCGGCTGAGCGTCTGCCGGCGCCGGGGGGCGCTGCGCGATCGCGGCACCACCCGTCGCTCCGCCCGGAACGGCGCATCTTAGGCGATCATGTAGGGCGTGGCCCTGCTTGCCGTCAAGCTGCTGCTCGCCCCCAGCTTCGTCGTCGGCGCCTCGCTGAGCGCCCGGCGCTTCGGGGTGCGCGTCGGCGGGCTGATCGGTGGGCTGCCGGTGGTCGCCGGCCCGATCCTGCTCGCGTACGCGCTCCAGCACGGCCGCGCGTTCGCCGCCGGCGCCGCCGCCGGCACGCTGCTCGGCCTGGTGTCGCTGATCGCGTTCGTGGTCGTCTACGCGCGCACCGCCGGGCGGCTGTTCTGGGGTGCGAGCATGCTCTGCGGCTGGCTCGCGTTCGCCGCCGCCACCGTGCTGTTCAGCGCGCTCGCGCTGCCGCTCGGCGCGGCGCTGGGACTGGCCGCGCTCGCGCTCGCGCTGGGGCTGGCCGCGCTGCCGCGCCCCGCGGGCTCAGCGCGCACGCACGGCGACCCGCCCGCGTGGGACCTGCCGCTGCGCGCCGCGTGCGCGGCGACGCTGGTGCTGGGCCTGACCGCCATCGCCGGCTGGCTCGGCCCGCAGCTCAGCGGCCTGCTCGCGCCGTTCCCGATCATCGCCACCGTGCTCGCCACCTTCACGCACGCCCAGCGGGGGACCGACGAGCTGCGCCGGCTGCTGCGCGGGCTGGTCAGCGGCTTCGGCGCGTTCGCGCTGTTCTGCTTCGCGCTCGCGCTCGCGCTGCGGCGCACCGACACGGCGGCGGCGTTCGCGCTCGCCACCACGCTCGCGCTGCTCACGCAGGGGCTGATGCTGGCGCTCACGCGCGAAGCGCCCGCGGCGGCGACGGGCCCGGCACGCGTCGACACCGTATAGCTGCGCGCGCCCTGCTATGGACGCGCCCTGCCACGGACGCGCCCTGCTACGGAGCTGCTGAGGCCTGCTGCTGAGCGACGCCCTCGCCGGCAAGCCCGTGGCGCACGCGGTCGCGCACGTCGGCGTAGCGCACGACCTCGTACAGGATCAGGCACACGAGCGCGCCGGCGAGCATGCCGAGCGTGGCGAGCGCCGGCAGCGCGGCGCCCGCGGGCACGAGCGCGAGCAGCACGAACGCGCACACCAGACGCCGCACGCTCACCGCGCGCATGTTGCGCAGGCGAAACGCCACGTGCGCGAGCAGGTACATGGCCGCGCCGCCCATCAGCGCGACCGCTGGCACGAGCTTCAAGGGGTCGTCCACGTGCACCAGCGTGCGCTTGATGCCAACCGCCACCAGCGCGATGCCGGCGACCATCGGCAGGTGCAGGTAGGAGTAGGAGTCGCGCGCGATCTCGTTGCGCTCGCGTCCCTCGTGCGCGCGCTCGAGGCGCCTGGTGGCGATGATCGCGCTGACGTCGAAGTACGTCCACCACAGGGCGGCGGCAATCGCGATCCCCAGCACCGCAGCCGCCACCACCCCCGCCCCGATCTGCGGCCGCGCGCCGATCCCGATCGCCGCCACCGACTCGCCCAACGCGATGATCACGATCGCGCCGTGTCGCTCGGCGAAGTGGCCGGGCACGAGCTTCCAGCCCTCGGCGCCCGTCACGTACGGGCCGCCGAAGTCGAGCACCAGCGCGACGCCCCACAGCACGAGCTGCGCGGTCCCGCCGATCAGCGAGGCCACCAGCAGCAGGCCGACGCCGATCGCCGTGCTGACGGCCAGGCCGAGCACCGAGCGGCGCAGGCCGGCGTCGTCGCGGCTGGCGATCAGGAACAGCGCGATGTGCGCGCCGCGCACGACCGCGTACGCGCACGCGAACAGCACCGCCTCCGAGCCGAACGCGCCGGGCACGCACAGCGCGGCCACCAGGAACGCGGCCATGGCGGCGAACATCGCCAGGCGCACCGCCCCCTCCTCCGGGTCCACCACGCTGGTCAGCCAGGCATACCCGCACCACGACCACCACAGCACGCCCAACGCGAGCATGCCCTTGAGCACGCCCAGCCACGTGGGGTCGCGGTAGATCAGCGTCGTGCACTGCGTGAGCGCGAGCACGAACACGAGGTCGAAGAACAGCTCCAGCGGGGTCACGCGCTCGCCTTCGCGCAGCACCGCGCGCACGCGCGGTGTGTGGCGGTGACCCCCGGTGCTCACGAGCCCATGTTCGCACCAAGCGGGCCTGGCGCCGGGCTGGGTCGGTCCCGCGGCCCGGCGCCTCTCAGTAGCCGCTCAGGCGCTGCTCAATGCAGCGACATGTTCGGCTCGCCCGCTGAGTTGAGACCTTTGGCGGAGATGGTACACGTCCCGCCCTTGGGCGTGCCACCGTTGTAGGCCTGCGTGAGGCAGTTGCGCAGCGCCAGCTGCGCCCAGTAGTTGGGGTGCAGGTCTTCCTGGATCTCATACGGCCCGAACAGCGTGGTGATCGTGCGGATCTGGTTGATCCACTCGGTCTTGTTGACGGCTTCCGCTTCTTTCCACGAGGACAGGCCCTCTTCTTCGAGCAGGCCCACGCCCTTTTCACACAGGCGGTGACCGTTGAACGCGGAGGACAGCTGCAGCAGCTTGACGTTCGCCAGCCCGCTCGCTTCCGCCGCGCCGAACACCGCGCCGTCGATCGTCGGCAGCATCGTGGAGTTGGCGTAGTTGGCGTCTTTGTTCCACAGGCCGCAGCCGCCCACTTCCTGGCGCGTGTAGCCGCTTTGCGAGTAACGGAATTCGGAGCCGTTGGGGATCGGCGACGGGTAGTCCTGGACGAGGATCGTGTACTGCGAGGACGTGTAGCCGGCGTCGCTCATCGCGGTGGCGACGTCCTTGATCGCCGTCTCGATTTCGCCCTTCACCTTGGACACGTTGCTGGAGCTGAAGTTCTTCGTCACCGAGCTTTCTTCGCTGCAGTAGTCGGGCCACCATTCCGGCGAGAGCAGCCAGTCCTCCACGCACGTCTGCACGATCGACGCGAAGTTGAAGTTGTTGCCGCCGATCGACAGGGCCACGAGCTTGACGTTGTGGTTGGCAGCGAAGCGCTCGAGCATCAGCGCCTGGCCTTCGTGCCCGCCGGAGTCATAGAAGTCGATGCCCGGCTTGAACTCGCCTTCTTCGTTGGTGAAGCTGGAGGTCTTCGCGCCCGAGCACGCGAGGTTCTCGCCTTCCACGCCGCCGCCGATGTACACCTCCGCCGACTTGGAGTCGTGACAGCCTTCGATCACTTCTCCGGTGTCGGTCGCGTTGTTGTCGTAGGCGGTCGGGCCCAGCGCGTCGATCTTGGAGCTGCTGCCGTTGGTGTTGCCCGCCCAGCGGCCAGCCTCGCCGGAGATGTAGGAGTCACCCAGGCTGACCGTGTACGGGGTGCCGCTGCCGGGGCCTTCCGCGTGCGCCACCGGCGCGAGCGCGATCAGACCAAGGCAATAGATAAGCGCCGCGGAGGCGAGCGGTACGACTGGGGGTATGGCGTACGCAACCCATCGACGGGCGATCGAGCGATGCATGGACAGGTCCCCTCTCTCCACACGCCGCCCTCCGCGGCGCTATCGAAGCGACCCTAGCGCCTTGCTGGCCAGCCAGTCAACCCACTTTCAACGAATTCGGATGGCTCGTCTCCGACTTGCCCGCGGAGACGCCCGGCACGGCGCCCGCCACAGCGCCGGGCTCGGCCTCCACCGCGACGCCGGGCGCCGCCCCCGGCGCGGCGTCGGCCGGGCGCGCCGGCGCCTCGCCCCACAGCCGCTCCAGCCGGTAGAAGTCGCGCGTTTGCGGCGTGAAGATGTGCACGACGACGTCCAGGTAGTCCATCAGGATCCAGCCGGTGTCCGGCGAGCCCTCGACCCTGCGCGGCAGCGTGTCGTGCTGGTGCTTGAGCCCTTCGAGGATGCCGTCGTGGATGGCCTTGGCCTGGCGGCCGGTGTTGCCGGAGCAGATGAGGAAGTAGTCGGTGTAGCCGAGCACCCCGCGCAGATCGAGCTCGACGACGTCGATCGCCTTCTTGTCGGCGGCATAGCGCGCGATCTCGCCCACCAGCTGCTCGGCCGGCAGCGGTGAGCGCTCGCGCTCGGCGCGCTTGTCGCGCGTGCTCTGGCCGGGGCCGCTCATGCCGGACGCGCCTGCAGGGACACCCGACGCGACTGGGAATCGGCGCGCTCGCCGCGGTACAGGCCGTGCGCGGCGATGTACTCGGCGACGTCCGCGCCCACCAGATCGTCGATCGGCTCGCCGCGCTGGACGCGCCGGCGGACGGCCGAGGAAGACACGGCGATGGGCGCGAGCGCGAGGAAGCGCACGCGCCTGGGATCGACGAGCGTCGCATCGAGCGCCGGCGCCTGTGCAGCGTCCGGGCGCCCGGCGACGGCAAGGCGCGCGAGCGTCAACAGCCGCTGGGGTTCGCGCCACGAGCCCAGCGTGCTGGCAACGTCCGCTCCCACGATCAACGTCAGCTCGGCGCTCGGGTGACTGGCATGCAGTGCGGTGAGCGTATCGACCGTGTAAGACACGCCGCCGCGCTCGATCTCGATGGCGCACACCGACAGGCCGTCGTGGCCTTTGACCGCCAGGCGGCACATCGCCAGGCGGTGCTCTGGACTGGTCGCCCGCCCGCCGTGGGCGCCGTGTGACTTGTTGGGCGCGGTGTGCGCGGGCACGAGCAGCACGCGCTGGAGGTGCAGCTCGCGCAGCGCGTGCAGCGCCAGCGCGACGTGCCCGCGGTGCGGCGGGTTGAACGTCCCTCCGAGGATGCCGAGCCGGAGTACGCCGGGGGGCGAGGGGGCGGGGCGCTCAAAGACGGACGTGCCCGTCGCCCTCGATCAGGTACTTGAACGTGCACAGCTCGCGCATGCCGATCGGCCCGCGCGCGTGCAGCTTCTGCGTGGAGTTGCCGATCTCCGCGCCCATGCCGAACTCGCCGCCGTCGGTGAAGCGGGTGGACGCGTTGACGTACACGCACGCCGCGTCCACGCCCAGCTGAAAGGCGCGCGCGGCGGCGGTGTCGCGCGTGACGATCGCCTCCGAGTGCCCGCTGCCGTAGCGGGCGATGTGCTCGAGCGCATCCTCCAGCGAAGCGAGCACACCAATGGCGATGACCGGCGCGAGATACTCCGTCGCCCAGTCCTCGTCGCTGGCGTTTTCAATGACTAGATGGGGGTTCGCGTGGCTGCTCGCGATCGCGTGGCGCGCGCGTTCGTCGGCGCGGATCGCCACGCCGGCGTCGGCCAGCGCTTGTGCGGCGCGCGGCAGGAACTCGTGGGCGGCGTGCTCGTGCACGAGCAGCGTCTCCGCGGCGTTGCACACGCCGGGGCGCTGCGTCTTGGCGTTGAGCGTGATCGCCAGCGCCTGCTCCAGGTCGGCTGATGCGTCCACGTAGACGTGGCAGTTGCCCGACGCCGCGTACATGACCGGCACGGTGGCCACCGCCTGCAGCGCAACCTTCAGCCCCTCGCCGCCGCGCGGGATGATCAGGTCGACGCTGCCCTGTTGCGTGGCCAGCTCCGCGAGCTCCGTGCGCCCGCCGCCGGCCACCAGGCTGACGCAGCCGTCGGGCAGACCCGCGCCAACCGCAGCATCGGCGGCCACCGCCGCAAGCACCGCGTTGGAGTGCGCGGCCGAGGAGGAGCCGCGCAGCACGATCGCGTTGCCCGACTTCAAGCACAGCGCCGCCGCGTCGATGGTGACGTTGGGGCGCGCCTCGTACACCACCGCGACCACGCCCAGGGGCACGCGCACCTTGCGCACGTCCAAGCCATTGGCCAGCCGGTGGCCGTCGATCACCTGGCCCACCGGGTCGGCGAGCGCAACGATCTGGCGCACCGCGCGCGCAATCGCCTGCAGGCGATGCTCATCCAGATAAAGACGATCGAGCAGCGCGTCGCCAATGTCGGCCTCGCGCCCCGCGCGCATGTCGCGCTCGTTCGCCGCCAGGATCTCCTCGCTGCGCTCGATCAGCGCCGCGGCGATCGCCTCCAGCGCGGCGTCCTTCACGTCGGTCTCCGTGCGCGCGAGGATGCGCGCCGCGCGCTTGGCGGCGGCGCACGTGTCGGCAACGGTGCTGACGGCTACGGCCATTTCACACAGGGTACGACAGGGGACCAGCGGCTGAGAATGATAGATACTTCCTATCATCACTCGCGATAGGATGATAAAATCTTTCTATCATGAGTGTCGTCTACAGAACCCCCGCGCTACAGCCGATCGAGATCGAGGTGCTGGGGATGATCGACGACTTCCGCGCCCAGCTGCGCAACTATGTCGATCTCGAGCCCCGTCGCTGGTATGGCACGTTGCGTCGCATGTCTTTTGCGCGCGCCGTCCAAGGGTCCAACAGCATCGAGGGCTACGACGCCAGCCTGGACGATGTGCTCGCCGCAGTCGATGACGAGCCCACGCTGACGGCCGACGAGGAAACCCGCTTGGCGCTGTCCGGCTACCGCGATGCGATGACGTACGTGCTGCAGGTCGCTCAGGACGCAACCGCGGAGGTCGATGCCGGACTGCTCAAATCGCTGCACTTCATGATGCTGAAGCATCGCCTGGACAAGGACCCCGGACGCTGGCGTCGGGGGGAGATCTATGTCGTACGCGAGTCTACGGGCGAGCAAACCTACGAAGGGCCGCCGTTTGACCTGGTCCCCAGCCTGATTGCCGCCGCGATCGCCGAGCTTGAAGAAAGCGATGCACCGGCCCTCGCCCGCGCGGCGATGGCGCACCTCAACCTTGTGATGGTGCATCCGTTCAGGGATGGCAACGGCCGCATGGCGCGAGCCCTGCAAACGTTGGTCCTCGCGCGTGAGGACATCAGGGCGCCCGTCTTCTCCAGCATCGAGGAGTATCTCGGGCGCAATACCGAGAGCTACTACGACGTACTTGAAGAGGTCGGTCAGGGCCGGTGGCACCCGGAGAACGATGCCCGCCCCTGGCTCAGGTACTGCCTGAGGGCGCACTACTACCAGGCGAGGACCCAGCTTCGGCGCATCCAGGAGACAGAGCAACTCTACGCAGCCTGCACCACGATCGCCCGGCAGCATGGCCTTCCAGAGCGCAGCACCGGTGCTCTCGCAGAGAGTGCTTACGGACTGCGCCTGACCAACGCCACCTACAAGACGATCGTGGAGACAACCGCAGGCGACACCGTCTCGGACCTGACGGCCAGCCGCGACCTACGAGCGCTGGTGGACGCCAGGTTGCTGAAGGCGGTCGGTCGTACACGTGGACGCTACTACGTTGCCGAGCCGGTTCTGCTTTCCGCGCGCAGGCGCATTCTGGCCGGCCGCGCGCCCAAGGAGACCGGCGACCCGTTCGAGCTCGCGTCCGGTCAGTCGAGCACGAGATAGTCGCGGTGCACGGCCTCGTCGGTGGCGCGCGGCAGGACGCCGCGGATGGCGTGTGACTTCAGGCCGAGCACCTGGCGCAGCTCGGCGGCCGAGTAGCTGCTGATGCCCTTGGCGACCGCCCGCAGCTTGTCGTGGTCGGCGTCGTCGCGCTCGACTATCTCCACGGCGTCGCCCGCGTCGAAGTCGCCCTGCACCTCGGTGACGCCGACGGGCAGCAGGCTGGCGCTGCCCTCGCGGACCGCGCGCGCGGCCCCGTGATCGATGACGACGGTGCCGCGCGCGGGCTTGGCGTACTTGAGCCACAGCTTGAAGCTCGAGTAGCGAGCCTCGCGGGCGGGAAACATGGTGCCCTCGGGCTCGCCGGCGAGCACCGCAGGTAGCGCCTCGGCGCGCAGACCGTTGCAGATGACCGTGGCGATCCCCGCGGCGGTGGCCATCTCCGCGGCGACCACCTTCGAGCGCATCCCGCCGGAGCCGAGCGGCGAGGTGGTGTGGCCGATCTCGAGCTCCTCCAGCGCGGCGAAGTCGCTCACCTCGCTAAGTATGTGCGCGTCGGGGTGCAAGTGTGGATCGGCCGTGTAGAGCCCGTCGATGCTCGTCGCCAGGATCAGCTCGTCGGCGGCCACCAGCACGGCCACCTGCGCGGCGAGGAAGTCGTTGTCGCCGAAGGAGATCTCGTCGGTGGCGGTGGTGTCGTTCTCGTTGATCACCGGCAGCACGCGCCACTCCAGCAGCGTGCTGAGCGTTTGCCGCGCGTTCAGGTAGTGGGTGCGGGCGCTCATGTCGAAGAACGTCAACAGCACCTGCGCGCTGGTCACGCCGCGTTCGCGCAGCAGCTCGTCGTACACGCGATACAGCTTGCCTTGGCCGACCGCGCTGGCCGCCTGCAGCGCGCCGATCGAGCTCGGCCGCTGCGCGAGCTCCATCACACGCATCCCGCGTGCGATCGCGCCACTGGTGACGAGGATCACCTCCCCACCTTCGCCGTGTGCGCGCGCGGCGGTGTCGCACACCTGTGCGAGCGCGTCCGCGCGCAGCTCGCCCTGATCGTCGGCGACCACACTGGAGCCCAGCTTGATGACCACGCGCTTCATCGCGGAGGAGCGTAAACGGTCGCCGAGGCCCTACGCCGGCGCGCTCGGGTCGAGCTCGAACGTCGTGCCGGCGATCTCGATCTCATCGCCCGGCTGGAATCCCTTCGCTTCGAGCGCCGCCAGCACGCCGATCCGCTTGAGCCGGCCCTCGACATACGCCATCGCATCTTCGTTGTCAATGTCAAAGCGCGCCAGCAGCCGCTCGATGCCCCTGCCGCGGACTGCGAAGGTCCCCGGCGCGACTTGCTCGACGTGATAGCCGGCGCCGGCGGTCGGACGGAAGACCATGTGCTCGGCCAGCTCCCGCTCTCCATGCGCACGCGCTGCAGCGCCCAAGCCAGCCGGCGTACCGGCGCCCACGCCACCCGGTGTGCCAGCGCCCACGCCAGCCGGTGTGCCAGCGCCCACGCCAGCCGGCGTGCCGGCGCCCACGCCACCCGGTGTGCCGGCGCCCTCCCAGCCGACCGCGCCGTCGACGTCCTCAGCCGCCAGCCGCGCGAAGTGGCGCAGCAGCTCGTTCTTCAGCGCTTCGATTCCCCGTCCGGTGGCGCTGGAGGTCGCGATCACGGGAACGTCTCCGCCCACTCTTCGCTGCCACTCTGCGACCAGCTCCTCGAGGCGCTCCTCGGCGAGGAGATCGGCCTTGGCGAGCACGAGCACCCGCGGCAGCCGCGCGAGGCGCGGGTCATGCGCCGCGAGCTCGCGCTCGATCGTCGCATGGTTGGCGGCAACGTCGGCGCCCTCCCCCATCGACAGTTCGGGCGCGACGTCGAGCACGTGCACGAGCAGGCGCGTGCGCTCGACGTGCGCGAGGAAGTCGTGCCCCAGTCCAGCCCCCTCGCTCGCGCCCTCGATCAGCCCTGGGATGTCGGCCACCACAAGCTGGCGCTCGTCCGCTTCAAGGACGCCGAGCACGGGAGACAGCGTCGTGAACGGGTAGTCGGCGACCTTCGGCGCGGCGCGCGTGAGACGCCCCAGCAGCGAGGACTTGCCGGCGTTGGGCAGGCCCACGAGACCGACGTCCGCGAGCAGCTTCAGCCGCAACTCGAGCCACCCTTCCTCCCCCGGCACGCCGCGCTCGGCGAACCGTGGCGCCTGCCGCGTGGCGGTGGCGAAGCGCTTGTTGCCCCTGCCGCCGCCGCCACCCCGCGCGACCGTCGCCTGCTGTCCGTCTTCCAGCAGATCCCAGCGGCGACCTGCCAGATCTCCGCCCTCGCTGGTGTGTGCCAAGGACGGGGTCTCCGGCCCCGTGACCTCGGTTCCCGGCGGCACGCGAATCGTCAGCGTGGCGCCGTCCGCGCCGTGGCGGAGCGCGCCTTCGCCGTGCCCGCCGCGACCCGCGCGATAGTGCGCCTTGCGCTTGAAGCTCTGCAGATCGCGCAGCGACTCGTCGCACACGAACACCACGTCTCCCCCACGCCCGCCGTCACCGCCGTCCGGCCCGCCCCGCGGCACGTGCGCTTCGCGGCGGAAGCTCGTGCATCCGTCGCCGCCGGCGCCCGCCTGGACGTGTATGCGCGCGTGATCGTGCAGCATGGTGTGGCCATCGTGACAGCACCGACGCGCAGATCGGATATGGACGTCAACGAGGTTCTCATCCGCCCTATCGCGCAGCAGGGTTGACGGCGATTTGCAGGCGTTCTCGTTCGTGCGTCGAATGCGCACTTGTTCGCGTACACATTGCTGATTGATTCGTCGCTAGTGTTGTGGGACAGTGGGGCTTCTACACGAGCACTAGGAAGGGCGTTTTGGCAACCAGGATCAATCTACGCGACGGGTCGCAAGCGATCGTCCAGGCGACGATTGACCAGCTGCGCGGAGCTCTGCAAACTGCCATTGCGCGCGGCCAGCTCGTTGAGATCGAACAGCCGGGCGGCAAGATCGCGGTCATCAATCCTCATGAGGTCGTCTCGTTCCAAGAGGAGCCTGAGGCTGCGCAGGAGTTGGCTGACCGGTTTCAGGCTGCCGCGGGCTAGTAGGCTCCACGACCCCGCGCAGGCGGGGCGCCTGCGGGTCGATGAGTTCGCCCTTGAACTTGATCGGGCCGGCCATTTCGAACGGTCCGTTTTGAGAGTGGTGCTACCCCCCGAACGGGCTAGTCGGGCACCACGCTGACGACGCGCCCGCGCCGCCCGGCGGTGAACTGCACGGTGCCCGCGGCACGCGCGTACAGCGTGTCGTCTTTGCCGATGCCCACGCCGGCGCCCGGCTTGAAGCGGGTGCCGCGCTGGCGCACGATGATCTCCCCGCCGGTGACGCTCTGCCCGGCGAACGTCTTCACGCCGAGCCGCTGCGCGTTGGAGTCGCGGCCGTTGCGGCTCGAACCGAGCCCCTTCTTGTGAGCCATTTAGGCGTCCTCCTGCTTCGGTTTCGCGGCTTTCGCTTTCGGCGCCGGCTTGTCCGCGGCGGCGGCGCCCTGCTCCGGGTCGGCTTTCGCTTTCGGCGCGGCTTTCGCTTTCGGCGCTTTGGCCGCCGGCTTCGCGTCGCTGGGCGCGGCCTCAGCATCTGCGGGCGTGGGCGCGGCTTTCGCTTTCGGCGCTTTGGCCGCCGCCTTCGCATCGCTGGGCGCGGCCTCAGCCGCCGTGTGCGCGGCTTTGCCGGGGGCTTTCGCTTTCGGCGCTTTGCCGGTGGAGATGTCGGTGACCTCGATCTGCGTGAGCTCCTGGCGGTGGCCGGTGCGCCGTTTGTAGCCGCGCTTGGGCTTGAACTTGAACACCCGCAGCTTCTCGCCGCGCACGTGCGCGATCACCTTGGCGGTCACCTGCACGCCCGCCAGGCCGTCGGCGTCGAAGATCGCCTCCTCCGAGCGGTAGAGCATCGGCTGGAGACTCACGTCGGCGCCCTCCGCGGCGGGCAGGCGCTCGACGAGCAGCTTCTGCCCGCGCTCGACGCGGTACTGCTTGCCGCCGGTCTTCACGATCGCGTACATGGTTCTCTGGAGTGTGGTTGGTTTGCGGGTGTGCCCCGGTTTGGCCCGGTGGCTGGGCGTTTACTCGGGAGTGGCCTTGGCCTTGGCAGCGGAACGGCGCCGTCCGCCTCTGCGGCCACGACGCCGAGGCTTGGATTGTAGGCCATCCTCGCCGACCTCGCCCGCGTCCTTGCCGGCGTCGCCCGTGTCCTCGCCGGCGTCGCCCGTGTCCGGGACGCTCGCCACGAGCACGTCCGCCGTGGGCTCCTCCTCGGGCTCGGCGTCGATGCCCGCCGGCGACTCGCCCAAGCCCGCTTCGCGGCGCGCCTCGGCGTCCTCGCTTTGCACCGGCGCACGCCGGCGCCGCCCGCGTCCTTCGGGCTGGGCGGCGGAGTCTTTGGCCCGCACGCGCGTGCCGGCGCCGCGACGTTTGCCGCGCCCATTCGCGCGGGCGTCCGGCGCACGCGCCGGCAGCTCAACGACCTCGCCCGACTCGTCCAGCAACAGCGCGCTCGCGGCCGTGCGACCGACCTCGTCGATGCGCACCATCCGCTTTTCGCCCACGTACGGCGCGGCGCCGGCGATGGAGATGATGTAGCCGTCGATTTTGGCTACGGCGTCGTCGACGTCGTACATGTGCGGCTCGACGATCTCCACCAGCACCTCATCGCCCTGGCGGAACGGCAGCGCGCGCTCCTCGACCTCGGCGCGGGTGCCCATGAAGGTGATCGCGAAGTGCTCGAGCGCGAGCCCTTCGGAGCCCTCGAACAGGAACGACTTGCCCGTCTGTGCCTCCAGCGCGTGCAGCACGCGCGAGCCGTGGCCGGTGAACTGCGTGCTCACGCGCGGGTTGGCCTGCACCAGGAATGCCTCCGCGTCGGGGTGCTCGATGGCGACGTCGAGCAGTTTGCGCTCGAAGTCGATCGCGATCGTCTCCTCCGAGCGGATCACGCCCTCGCCCTCGCACGTGGGGCACGAGCGGGTCATGATCTCGCGCACGCCCTCGGTGACGTTCTGGCGCGTCATCTCCACCAGGCCGAGCTTGGATATCTCGGCGGTGAACGTCTTCGTGCGGTCCTCGTCGAGCGTCTTGCGCAGCGTCTTCATCACGGCGTCGCGGTTGCGCGCGCGCGCCATGTCGATGAAGTCGATCACGATGATGCCGCCGATGTCGCGCAGGCGCAGCTGGTTGACCACCTCCTCGGCGGCCTCCAGGTTGGTCTTGGTGATCGTGTCCTCCAGGCCCGCGCCCTTGCCGCGGCCGATGAAGCTGCCGGAGTTGACGTCGATCACCGTCAGCGCCTCGGCGTAGTCGATGATCAGATAACCGCCGCTGGGCAGATCGACACGGCGCGAGAGCACCCCTTCGATCGCCCTGTCCACGTGGTAGGCCTCGAACAGCGGCTCGCGCTCCTGCCACAGCTCCACGCGCTCGACCAGCTCGGGGGCGGTGCGCGTGAAGAACGACACCAGCCGGTGGTACTGCTGCTCGTCGTCGACGATCGCGCGCTCGAAGTGCGCGGAGAAGATGTCGCGCACGACGCGCACCGACAGGTCGGCCTCCTGGAAGACCAGGTCCGGGGCGACGGTCTCCTGGACGCGTTTGTCGAGCACCTCGTGCAGCTTGTGCAGGTACTTGAGCTCGCGTTCGAAGTCCGCGCGCTTGGCGCCGTGGGCGGCAGTGCGCACGATCACGCCGCCACCGCCGATCTCCAGTTTGGCCGTCTGGCGGCGCAGGCGCTCGCGCTCCTTGTCGTCCAGTCGCCGCGACACGCCGACGCCCTCGCCGGTGGGGGCGTAGACCATGTAGCGCCCCGCGATCGTCAGCTCCATCGACAGGCGCGCGCCCTTCGTCTTCAGCGGGTCCTTGACGACCTGCACGACGATCTCCTGGCCAGGTTTCAGAAGGTCGGAGATCTTGCGCCCGCCGCCCGCGCCGCGCCCGCGACGCGGCGTCTCCACGCCCGGCAGCACGATCTCGTCGACGTGCAAGAAGCCGTTCTTCTCCAGGCCGATGTCGACGAACGCGGCCTCCAAGCCCGGCAGGACGTTGTCGACCTTGCCCTTGTAGATGTTGCCGACGATCGAGCGCCCTCCGCGGCGCTCTATGTACAGCTCAGCGACGCGATAGCCGGCCTCGGGACCTTTCGCGGAGCGTTTGGCCGACCTTCTGGCGGTGGAACGTGAGGCGGCGGGCGTTCCGCTGGCCTCCAGGAGCGCCACGCGCGTCTCCGCGCGATCGACGCTGACAAGCACTTGCTTTTTCAATTTGATCCAGTCTTTCGATGGGGAGAGGGGTCGAGCGTTCGCGCGCACGCCACAGCTGGCGGCGCGAGCGCGTGTGCGCGCGTCCCGGGTACCCCCGGCGGGACGCCCCTCGCGCGCGGGCGCCGGTGCTCCGGCGGCGCTGAGGGTGTGGTGAGAATCGCTCGACGAACATTCAGGTCTAGTAACGCAGTACGCGGCCCTTCAATGCGGCAGAGGCACGCGCCTGGACGTAGATCGATTGAAGCAGGCCCACGCCCAGCAGGGTGGCAATCACCGACGAGCCGCCGTAGCTCATGAGCGGAAGCGTGACCCCGGTGACGGGCATGATGCCAATTGTCATCCCTACGTTGACGAATACCTGAAACATCAGCATAGCTGCAATGCCGGCGGCGATCAGCGACCCGAACAGGTCCTTGGCCATCACCAGCACGCGCAGCGTGCGCGAGATCAGCAGCGCGTACAGCGCCAGCACCACGCACGCGCCGACGAAGCCGTAGCGTTCGCCGATCGCCGCGAAGATGAAGTCGGTGTCACTCTCCGGCACGAAGCCGCCTTCCACCTGGCGGCTTTCCGGCGAGCCCGTCTTGCCGCCGGAGCCGATCGCGATCTTCGACTGCTGCTGCTGGTAGGCCGGGTCCGGCTGGCCGGTCTTCAGTTCCTGTTCCTTGGCTTCCGCTTCCTTCTGCGTGCTCGACGGGTGCAGGAACGCGGTCAGCCGTTCCACCTGGTAGGGCTTGAGCACGTTCACGCCCACCGCCGGTCCTGCTACCAGCACGAAGGCGATCGACACGCACACGAGCGCCGCGAGCCCCGCCAGATGCCGCCACGAGGTGCCGGCGACGAACAGCAGCATGCAGGCGATCGTCATGTACACCAGACCCGAGCCGAGGTCCGGCTGGGCGATCACGAGGATCGTCGGCACGAGCGCTGCGATCAGCACGCGCACCGTGGTGTCGCGTTCGCGCAGCTCGCGCGCGCGGGAGACGATCAACGCGGAGAGCGCCACGATCAACAGGATCTTGCCGAGCTCGGAGGCCTGGAAGGAGAACAGCGGCAGGTTGATCGCCCGCTGCGCGCCGTTGGCCGAGTGCCCGAGCGCGAGCACGGCGAGGATGATGAAGATCAGCGTCCCGTAGATCGCGCCCAGGTGGCGGCGCAGGCGCGCGTAGTCGATGCGCGAGAGCACGAGCATGAAGGCGAAGCCGAGCGCCAGGTAGATCGCCTGGCGCTCGATGTAGTAGTGCGGACCGCCTTCCAGCTTGCGCGTGGCCACTTTCAGCGCGAGGATCGAGCACGCGCTCAAGCCGATGACGGCGAGCGTCAGCAGCGGATCGAGCGGCAGGCGCAGCCTGCGCCCCGGCGTCGCCGGGGCCTCGTCGGTTGGCGTGATCGGGCTGAGCGGGCTCAAAACGTCTTTGAGGTGCCGGCGACGAACTTCTTGCGCTTGCCGTAATACTGCGAGGCGATCAGGCGCGCGATCGGCGCCGCCGTTTCGGCGCCGAAGCCGCCTTCCTCGACGGTCACCGCGATCACCAGCGGGTGCTGGGCGTTGCCGATGTAGCACATGTACCAGGACTGTTCCACATGGCCCGCGCGTTCTGCCGTGCCCGTCTTGCCGAACGTCGGGTCTTCTTCCTGATCCCAGCCTTCCCACACGTCCGTCGAGGTCCCACCCGGCGCGGTGGTCGCCTCGTGGATGCCTTCCATCACCAGGCTGAGGTCTTCGTAGTCGAGGTGCACGTGGCGGCCGGGGAAGCGCAGCGTCTGCACGAGGTTGCCGTTGGCTTCGTCGATCTGTTTGCCCAGGTGCGGGGTCACGACGGTGCCTTCGCCGCCGTTGCGGTAGGCGTTGGCGAGCGCCGAGTACGCGACGGCCATCTGCAGCGGGTCGGTCAGCAGCTCGCCCTGCCCGACCGCGAGGTCCATGTTGTAGCCGACCGTCCACGGCGCCCCCGGTTCGCCGACGATGTAGCACGGCTGGCCGTGGTGTTCGCGCTGGCATCTGAATTCGAGCTCGTTCTGTTCTTCCAGCCACTTCGCACTCGGGATCACGCCGGGGAACTCGTTCGGCAGGTCGATCCCCGTGGCCTCGCCCACGCCCAGCTCTTTGGCCTTCTTCTGGATGATGTTGCCGCCGTGTTCGTTGGCGAGCTCACCGACGGTGAAAAAGTACGTGTCCGAGGACTCCTTCAGCGCTTCCACGAGGTCCGCCGCGCCGTAGTCGGTGTCGCCGGCGTTGCAGAACTGCTCGGCCCCCACTTCGATGCATTTGCCCGCGCCGAGCCCCTCGCTGGGGTTGATCACGCCGGCTTCCAGCGCAGCCATGGCGGTGATCGGCTTGAACGTCGAGCCGGTCGGGTATTCGCCTTCGTCGGCGAGGTCGGTGAGCCGGCCCGGTTCGTCCCCGTTGCGCCCGGTCAGCGCTTCGTATTCGGCCTGCGTCAGCGGTTTGGCGAACTTGTCGGGGTCGAAGCTCGGCGCGGAGCCCATCGCGAGCACTTCCCCGTTGAGCGGGTCGAGCGCCACGAACGCGCCCGCGATCGACGGTTTGCCGCCCGCGCGCGCGCGTTCCATGCCTTCCAGCAGCGCTTCTTCGCTCGCCCGCTGCAACGGCAGGTTGAGCGTCGTCTGCAGCGTGTAGCCCGCGCGCGGCGGGGTCGGCGCGAGCTTGTCGCTGGGGACCGGCAGGCCTTCGGCGTTGACGGCGATCCGCTTCTCGCCGGGTTTGCCGCGCAGGTAGTGGTCGTAGGAGTACTCGAGGCCCGCCTGACCGACGATCGTGCCCTGCTTGACGCCGTGGAAGGCGGGGCTCTTGAGCTCCGTTTCGTTGACCTGACCGACGTAGCCGAGGATCTGCGCGGCCATTTCGCCGTACGGGTATTCGCGGATCGAGACCGGTTCCTGGACGACTCCGGGGAATTCGTCGGCGCGCTCGCCGAGCACGGTCAGCGCCCCTGGGCCGGCGTCGGTCTTGATCGTCACCTGCGCGTAGGGCGTGGCGGTCATGCCCTGGACGACGCGTTCGTCGATCGTGCGCGGCGAGAGCCCAATCACGCGACCGAGGTTGGTGAACAGCGCGTGCAGCTTGACCGCCGAGCGCGGCAGCGCCGGCACCGCGACGTGCGGCGGGCCGGTGGCGCGGCGCAGGCTGTCGAGCTCGTGCCGCTGCGAGTGGCTCAGGCGCCGAACGCCGCCGAGCGCTGCCTCGTACCCCGACAGGCGCGCCGCCGCCTGCCGGCGCGCCGCTTCGGCCGCGTCGAGCTTTTCCTGGTATGCGGCCACCTGCGAGGAGATGCTTTCGGGCAGTTCGTCGGGCGCGATCTCCACGGCGTTGGTGACGGTCGAGCCGACGAGCGTCTGGCCCTCGCGGTCGAGGATCGCCCCGCGCGGCGCGGCGATCGGTATTTCGCGCGCGCGGTTGGCGTTCGCCTGTGCGACGTACTGTTCGCTGGAGAGGACCTGCAGATACCACAGGCGGAAGAAGATCACGCCGAAGATCACCATCGCCAGCCCGCCGATGATCGTCACGCGCAGCGCCAGCTGCGGCGAGACGGGGACCCGTGGGTCGCGTCGCTTGACGGGCTCGATCGCGCTCATGCTTTGGACAGGGGGCTGAGGCCTCCGGTGGTGTACGCGCGCCGGCGCCGGCGCCGGGGATCCTCGGGCATCGCGCCCTCCAGCGCGCGACGCGTGAGCGCGTACATGGGCAGCGCGAAGATCGTGTTGACGACCACGCCGAGCACGATCACGCGCAACAGCTGGAAGCTGACGGGCGCGTCGACGCCGAGCATGAACTCCATCAGCGAGTAGCCGACGAGCGCCAGCGCCGAGGCGCTCACGCCGACGAGCAGTGGCGTGAGCCCGGCCTGGGGGTCGCGCAGCTCGCGCAGACGTCCGCACCAGTAGCCGATCAGCGTGAAGATCAGCGAGGTCAGCCCGAGCGTCTGCAGCAGCGCGAGGTCGATGAACAGCCCGACCGCAAAGCCGACCACCGCGCCCGTGATCGAGCCGCACAAGAGACCCACGAACGCCACCAGCAGGGCGCACAGTTCGGCGTTCACGCCGAACACGGGGACCTCTGAGACGACGCCGATCTGAAAGAACACGACGATCAGCGTGAGCACGCCGATGCGCAGCGCCAGCGTGCGGCTGACGCCGGCGCTCATCCGCCCACCTGCGTGGAGGCGAGCTGTTCGCCGTTGCCGGCGCCGGCGCTGCTGGCGGCCTGCCCCGCCTGCAGGTTGACCGTCAGCTGGCTGAGGTTCGCCGCGCGCGATCCCGCTGCGGCGGTCAGCACCTGGACGATGTCCAGGTCGTGCAGGTTGGCAACCGGATGCACGTTGACCGACTTGTATGCGCTTTCTTCGTTGACCGACGTCACCTGGCCAATCAGCAGGCCCGGCGGGAACAGCGACGGGTAGCCGGGCGTGACGGTCCCGGAGGTGACGACCCATTCGCCGGGGTTGGCCTGCGTGTTGCTGGGCAGATAGCCGAGCAGCAGGTCGTTGGGATCGCCCACCTTCGGCTGCACGAGGCCGGTTGCGTGGCTCGTGCCGATGCGCGCTGAGACGCCCATCGAGCTGTTGGTGAGCAGTTCCACGAGCGCGCCGTCGCTCGCCGCCTGCACGACCTTGCCGACGAGCCCTTCTTCGTTGATCACGGGGTCGTTGCGCTGCACGCCGGCGGATTCGCCCTTGTCGATCACGACCGTCGAGTACCACACGTTCGGGTTTTTACCGATCACCGTCGCGTCGACCGGGCGGTAGCTGCCGACCCCGAGCTGATCGAGGTGTGAGAGCGCGAGCAGCTCGTGATAGGAGCGCTTTTCGGTCTGCTCGGCGACCAGTTCGCGGCGCAGTTTCTCGGTCTGCTTGAGCGCCTGAGCGAGCTGGCTTTTGGCGTGCAGCGTGTTGCCGAACCAGCTGAACAGGTCGCGCACGGGCTTCAGCGCCTTGTTCGCGCCGTCCTGGATCGGCGAGACCACCGTCAGGAAGTCGCGCTGCACGCTGTGCAGGCGCCCGTTGGGCGCCTCGCCGAAATACGCGGTCAGCAGCAGCAGGGAGAGCACGACGAGCAGCCCGAGGAGCGCTCGCCGACGCCGTACCGTCTTGTCGTGCACGGATGATTACCTTCCGGAGCGTTCGTCCGACAGACTACCCACGCGACAGGCGGGGCGTAGCACGTGCCTACCGACGGCGTCTGTTGTTCGAAGTGCGGTTGGAACGGTGGATCGCCTCGAACTCCTCCAGCGAGCGCCCCGAGCCGACGGCCACGCACGTGAGCGGGGACTCGGCGAGGTGCGCGGGCATCTGCGTCTCCTCGCGCAGGCGCTCGTCGAGACCCTGCAGCAGCGAGCCGCCGCCGGCGAGCATGATCCCCCGGTCCATGATGTCCGAGGCGAGCTCCGGCGGCGTGCGGTCGAGCGTCTCCTTGACCGCGTCGATGATCTGGTTGAGCGGTTCAGCCAGCGCCTGGCGGATCTCCTCGCTGGTCAACACGACCGTCTTGGGCAGGCCCGCGACCATGTCGCGCCCGCGGATCTCCGCCTGCAGCTCCTCGCTCATCGGGCACGCGGAGCCGATCTCGAGCTTGAGCTCCTCGGCCGTCTGCTGCCCGATCAAGAGCTTGTACTCCTTCTTCGCATAGTTGATGATCGCCTCGTCCATCTCGTCGCCGCCGACGCGGATCGACTGCGAGACGACGATCCCGCCCAGCGAGATGACCGCGACCTCGGAGGTGCCGCCGCCGATGTCCACGACCATCGAGCCGGTAGGCTCCCCCACGGGCAGGCCCGCGCCGATCGCGGCGGCCATCGGCTCCTCAATCAGGTACGCGGTGCGCGCGCCCGCCGACAGGCATGCCTCCTCGACGGCGCGCTTCTCCACGCCGGTGACGCCCGAGGGCACGCACACGACCACCCGCGGGTGCGCCCAGCGGTTCTGGTGGACCTTCTGGATGAAGTGGCGGAGCATCTGCTCGGTGACGTCGAAGTCGGCGATCACGCCGTCCTTCAGCGGGCGGATCGCCTGGATCGTGCCCGGCGTGCGCCCGAGCATGCGCTTGGCCTCGATCCCCACCGCGTGCACTTCGCCGCTGCGCGAGTCGATCGCCACGACGCTCGGCTCTGACAGCACGATGCCGCGCCCACGCACGTAGACGAGCGTGTTTGCCGTTCCCAGGTCGACCGCCATGTCACGACCGCCGAACCCTGTCAGATAGCTGAAGATGCTCATTTAGAGAGAAGGGACACGCTCACATCCGGACGGCGCCGCCGCTGCAGCGGCAGTCTCGGCGGCCCGCGCTCATCGGGCGCGTACCCTGGTCCGGCAGTCTAGCGAACGAGGGCCGGCGCCTCGCAACCCGTGCGAGTGTCTTTGCAGGGAAAACGCTCCCAACGGCAAGATCGTCTGTATAACAAAGGTTATACAGCAGTTTTTGGAGAAGACAGTCCACGCGGGCGAGCGGTCCCAGGGCGGCGCGCTCACGCGCGGGGCTCACGCCCGGTGTGCCGGCAGCTCGGGATAGAGCTCGAGCAGCGTCGCCACCGGCAGGCCGACGACGTTGTCCTCTTCCCCCTCCACCGCCAGCACGAGCGCCGAAGCGGCGCCCTGGATGGCGTAGCCGCCCGAGCGCCCGCGCCACTCCTCGGTCGCCACGTACCAGTCGAGCAGCTGCGCGTCGAGCGGCCTGAAGCTGACGCGGGTGCGCGCCACGGCCGTGCGCTCCTCGGGCTGCAAGCGCCCCGCGGGGCGCGAGCGCTCACCGGATCGCGGGCCTTCGCCGGCGCCGCTGGGGAGCAGCACCGCGAGCCCGCTCAGCACTTCGTGGGTGCGACCGCCGAGCGCGCTCAGCGTGCCGCGGGCGGCGTCGGCGTCCGGCGGCTTGCCGTAGATGACGCCGTCGAGCACGACGATCGTGTCGCAGCCCACCACCACCTCCGGTGCGCCGTCGCCGGCGGCGCTCGCCGCACGCGCCTTGCGCAGCGCGTTCTCGAGCGCCACCTGCGCCGGATCGAAACCGTGCTCGAGCTCCTCGGTGTGCGCCGCCCTGATGGTGAACACCACGCCGAGCCCTTCCAGCAGCGCCTTGCGCTGCGGTGAGCGTGAGGCGAGGACTAGGGGCGGGCGCGCGGCGATGGCAGACGGCTCCTTCGCACGGGCGTCAGGATGGCCGGGCGTCACTCACAGGTCCGCGAAGAACAGGGCCGCCTCGCGCGCGCCGGACTCGGGCGAGTCCGAGCCGTGCACCATGTTGGCCCCCATCTCGATCGCGAAGTCGCCGCGAATCGAGCCGGGCGCGGCCTCCAGCGGGTTGGTGGCGCCGATCACCTGGCGCGCGGCGCGCACGGCGTCGACGCCCTCCAGCACCATCGCCACGATCGGCCCGGAGGTGATGAACGCGACGAGCTCGCCGAAGAACGGGCGCTCGGCGTGCTCGGCGTAGTGGCGTTCGGCGAGCTCGCGGGCGACGGTCATGTGGCGCAGCGCGACGATGCGCAGGCCCTTGCGCTCGAAGCGGGCGATGATCTCGCCGCTCAAACCGCGCGCGAACGCGTCGGGCTTCACCAGTATCAGCGTTCTTTGCATGCTCTCGCTTTCGTGTCGAGGTGTCCCCCGGCGGGGACGTGGGTTGGTGACAGGTGGTGGCGCCGCGGTGAATCAGGTGCTCGGTCGCGTGCGACCGCTCGGCCGGCTGGCGCGCCCGCCACCGGCCGCTCTGCGTTCGGCCGACCTGCGTTCGGCGGGCGTGAGCGGTTCGGCGGTCAGCGGGGACGTCTCCCCCTGCGGCGAGGATGCCGGGGCCAGCGCAGCGGCCTCCGCTTGCGGCGCGGGCGCGGCGATCAGCGCCGATGTCTCCTCCAGCTCGCCCTGCGCGGGTGACGGCGCCGTGCCGTCCTTGAGCTCCGACAGCTCGCCGCCGGCGCCCGCGCCGCGACGCCGGCGTGAGCGCGTGGATGCGATGCCGGGGACGTCAGCCTCGCAGTAGGGGCAGATCGTCCACGCGCGGTCGAGCGGGCGCGAGCAGTTGGCGCAACGCTCCTTGAGCTTGCGCAGGCAGCTGGGGCAGCGGATGAAGTCGCGCTCGACGCGGTAGTTGCAGTGCGGGCACTGCGTCTGCTCGTGCTCGCGCAGGCGCGCCTGCGCCGCCTGCGTCTCGAGCTCGCGCTCGTGCACGTCCTCGATGTACTCGGGGGGGCGCACGATCATGTAGACGACCGCGCCGACGAACGGGAACAGCGCGGCGACAACGGAGGCCCCCACGAGCACCTGATCGTGGATCCGCCGGCGCGCGTCGGCGTAGGTCCAGTAGATCGTGGCGAAGTACAAAACGACCACGAACACGATCAGCAAATCGATCGCCAGGTTCAGGCCGCTGCTTTCGATACCGAAATATGCGCTGGGTGGCATCGGCCGGCTGAGTTTAGAGAAACAGGCGGCCAAAGCCGTAGCCAGCGGCGAAAAATACGAGGATCACGAGCGCCACGAACAGCGCGACGCCGCCGATCATCGCGAGCACCGAGGGGCCTTGCTCGTTCACCTGGCAGAGCTCCGCCGGGCGGTGAGCTCGACCGGCTCACCGAGCGAGGCGAGCAGGTCACCGACGAGGTACACGGAGCCGGTCACCAGCACCGCGCCGGCGTGTTCGCGCGCCCAGCGTTGTGCCTGCTCGAGCGCGTGCGCGGGCTTTGGCTCGCACACGGTGTCCTGGAAGCCGAGCTGGCGGGCGAGCGACTGCAGCGCGGCGGGTGAGAGCGCACGCGCACTGGGCGGGGCGGTGAACCACGCGCGCGCGACGAGCGGCATCAGCGCGGCGAGCATGCTGGTGGCGTCCTTGTCCTCGAGCACGCCGAGCACGAGCGCGAGCGGCGCGGCGGGAGCGCTGCCCGGCGGGCCGGGTCGGGCAGCGGGCACGGGTTTCGGGACGCCCAGCACCTCCGGCAGCGACGCGACGAGCGCACGCACCGCGTCGGGGTTGTGCGCGCCGTCGAGCACGAGCGGCGTGTTTCCCTCGATCAGCTGCAGACGTCCGGGAACCTGCGTGCCGGCTGCGGCCTGCGCGAGCGCCTGCTCGCCGAGGGGGATGCCGACGGTTTGCAGGTAGGCCTCGGCGGCGGTGGCGGCGAGCGCGAAGTTGCGCCGCTGGAAGGCGCCGCGCGCGAGCAGCTGCGCGGGCACCTGCGCGCGCGCGTGCACGATCTGCACGTCGCGTTCGCCCGCCACGCGCTCGGCCACCGCGAGCGCGGCGGCGGCGATGTCCTGGCCGAGCACGAGCGTCGTGTGCGCGTGCACCGCCGCGAGCTTCTCCTCGGCGATGTCGGTGACGGTTGGGCCCAGCCAGCGCGTGTGCTCGAGCCCCACGTTGGTGAGCACGCTGACGCGCGGCTCGATCACGCTGGTGGCGTCGTAGCGACCGCCGAGCCCGGCCTCGACGACCGCCACGTCCACCTGTGCGCGCGCCATCTCCCACAGCGCGGCCGCGGTCAGCAGTTCGAACTGCGTGACGTGGTCGTCTTCGGCGAGCGTGCGGTTGACGCGCGTGGCCGCCCACGTGGCACGGTCGATGGCGGCGGCAAAGGTGTCGCTGTCGAGCTCGCGCCCGTCGATCAGCACGCGCTCGCGGTAGGACACCAGGTGCGGGGACAGATATGCAGCCACCCGCAACCCGTGGCCTTCCAGGATGGCGGCCGTCATGCGCGTGGTCGATGACTTGCCGTTGGTGCCGAGCACGTGGATGGCGTGAAAGCGGCGCTCGGGCGAGCCGAGGGCGGTCATCATGCGGCGCATGCGCTCGAGGCCGAAGCGCATGCCGAACAGCTCCAGCGAACGCAGCTGCCGTTCGGCCTGCGCCTCGGTGAAGATCGTGCGCTCGCTCACGCGTCTCGTGGGCCGCTTACGCGCGGGCGCGGCGGCGGCGATGGCGACGGCGCTGGCCACGACCGGCGCGCGAGAGCCCGGCCAGCTCGCCGGCGAGCCCCCGCAGGTCGAGCTTGCCGACCAGCCTGCGCAGCTCCAGGCGCTGCTTGACCGAGAGCGTGCCCAGCCGGCCGCGCGAGTCGCCCACCAGGCGGCGCAGGCGGGCGCGGTCCTTGGCGGACAGCGAGCGCCAGCGCCGGCCGATCAGCACGCCGGCCTGGAGGATCGTCGCCCACGGCAGCGCGCGCACGCGCTCGGACGCGGTGGCCTTGGTCGCGGTGGCACGCTTGCTCACAACCCGCGATGGTAGCGGCGCGCGCAGACCGACGCGGCTCCCGGCCGGATGCACACACCAGCGGCTGTGATTCTGTGCTCCACAGTTTCACAGTCGCATTGGCGCTAGCTGCTAGGCCGACTCCTCGCGCAGGCGGCCCTCGTCGTCCTGTTCGGGTGCCGCTTCGGTGACGAGCGTCGGCGTGAGCCCCTTCTCGACGGTCTCCTTGGTGACGACGCACTTCTTCACGTCGCGCCGCGAGGGCAGCTCGAACTGCACCTCCAGCAGGATCTCCTCGATGATCGAGCGCAGCCCGCGGGCGCCGGTTTCGCGCTCCAGCCCGCGCTCGGCGATCGCCACGAGCGAGTCCTCGCTGAACACCAGCTCGATGCCGTCGAAGGCGAAGAAGCGCTGGAACTGCTTGACCAGCGCGTTGCGCGGCTCGACGAGGATCGAGACGAGATCGTCGCGCGTGAGCTGGTGCACGGCGCTCATCACCGGCAGGCGGCCGATGAACTCGGGGATCAGCCCGTACTCGATCAGGTCCTCGGGCAGGCACTGCTCGAACACTTCGCCGGTGTCGCGCTCGGCTTTGGCCTCGATCGCGGCGGCGAAGCCGACGCCTTTGTGGCCGATGCGCCGCTCGATCACCTTGTCGAGGTTGGCGAACGCGCCGCCGCAGATGAACAGCACGTTGGTGGTGTCGATCGTCAGGAACTCCTGGTGGGGGTGCTTGCGCCCGCCCTGCGGCGGCACGGAGGCCTGGGTGCCCTCGAGGATCTTCAACAGCGCCTGCTGCACGCCCTCGCCGGAGACGTCGCGGGTGATCGAGGGGTTGTCGGCCTTGCGCGCGATCTTGTCGACCTCGTCGATGTAGATGATCCCCGTTTCCGCTTTCTTGACGTCGTAGTCGGCGGCCTGGATGAGCTTCAAGAGGATGTTCTCGACGTCCTCGCCGACGTAGCCGGCCTCGGTCAGCGCGGTGGCGTCGGCGATCGCGAACGGCACGTTGAGGATGCGCGCGAGCGTCTGCGCGAGCAGCGTCTTGCCGCACCCGGTGGGCCCGAGCAGCAGGATGTTGGACTTCTGCAGCTCGATGTCCGAGTCGCCGGAGGTCATCATCTGCACGCGCTTGTAGTGGTTGTAGACGGCCACCGACAGCGTGCGCTTGGAGGGGTCCTGGCCGACGACGTACTCGTCGAGCACCTCATAGATCTCGCGCGGCTTGGGCAGGTTCTCGATGTCGAACGCGGGCGGGGCGGAGAGCTCCTCGTCGATGATCTCGTTGCAGAGGTCGATGCACTCGTCGCAGATGTACACGCCCGGCCCGGCGATCAGCTTCTTGACCTGCCGTTGTGACTTGCCGCAGAAGCTGCACAGCAGCTGCTCGTTGGAGTCGGTCGGTCTTGCCATGTCCCTTGGTGTCCTCCCTACGCCCGGGTGCTGTCCATGCTAGCCCGGTTAGTGCTCCGAGATCACCCGATCGATGATCCCGTACTCCTTGGCCTCCTCGGCACTCATAAAGTAGTCGCGCTCGGTGTCCTTGCCAACCTGCTCGAGGTCTTTGCCGGTGTGCTGGGCGATGATCTCGTCCAGGCGCCGGCGCACGTCGATGATCTCTTTGGCGTGGATCTCGATGTCGGTGGCCTGGCCTTGGAAGCTGGAGGAGACCTGGTGGATGAGGATCTTGGCGTTGGGCAGCGCCATGCGCTTGCCGTGCGCGCCTCCCGCGAGCAGCAGCGCGCCCATCGACATGGCGATGCCGACGCAGATCGTCTGCACGTCGGGCTTGATGAACTGCATCGTGTCGTAGATCGCCAGGCCCGCATACACGGAGCCGCCGGGCGAGTTGATGTACAACGAGACGTCCTTCTCGGGGTCCTCGGACTCGAGGTGCAAGAGCTGGGCGACGATCAGGTTGGCGATCTGGTCGTCGACGGGGGTGCCGAGGAAGATGATGCGCTCGTTGAGCAGGCGGCTGTAGATGTCGAACGCGCGCTCGCCGCGCGAGGTCTGCTCGACGACCATCGGCACCAGCGGGCTCATCGCGCCCGCTCCCCGCGCACGCGCACGCTCGTCGTCCTCGCTCGCTGCGTCGTGAGTGGGCTCATCGTCCTCGCCTTCCGTCTTGCGCGCATGGTCTCGCCATTGTTTCGCCTCGCCGCTCAGATTCCTTTTCCACAGGCTAGCTGGCCGGGCTCCGATCGCTGCCCGGCGTCCACAGGCGTGCGCCCGCGACGCCGGCGGGCTCGCCGGCCTCGGCGAGCTCCTTCTCGGGCGTCCACAGCTGCTCGCGCGCCTGCGCTTGGGCGAGCGGGATCGGCTTGGCGGCGGCGGCGATCAGATCGACCGCCTGGCGGGCCGCCAGGTCCTCGCGCGCCTCCTCCAGGCGCCCGGCGCGGCGCAGCTGCTCGAACAGCTCCTGGGGCTCGACGCCTTCGCGTGCGGCGGTCGGTTCGAGCGCCTCCAGCAGCTGCTCGTCGGAGGGCGCGACGCGCTCGGCGTCGACCACCGCTGTGATCACCGCCTCGCGGCGCAGCGCGCGCTCGGCGTCTCCCAGCATCTCGGCGAGGACGTCCTGCTCGGAGCGGCCGATCAGCTGCAGGTAGGTCTCGCGCTTGATGCCGCGGTGGGAGAGCGAGTGCAGCAGCCGCTCCCACATCTCCTGCGCGCGCGCGGCGATCAGCTCGTCGGTGACGGCCACGCGTGCGCCGGCGACGGCGGCGTCGAGCGCGGCCTGGCGAAACTCATCGGCGATCCGCTCTTCGTCGAGCTCGAGCAGGCGCCGGCGGATGTCCTCGCGCAGCTCCTGCAGGTCGTCGAAGCCGGCGTCGATCGCGAAGTCCTCGTCCACCTGCGGCAGCTCCTTGAGCTTGACCTCCTTGACGGTGATCGCAAACGAGGCGTCGCGTCCGGCGAGGCGCTCGTTGCCGTAGTCGTCGGGGAAGCGCAGCTCGACCGTGCGCGCGTCGCCGGCGCTGGCGCCGAGCAGGCCCTCCTCGAAGCCGGGGATGAGGTTGCCCGAGCCGAGCTCCACGAGCTGGTCGCGGCCCTCGCCGCCCGCGAACGGCTCCCACGCGCGCTCCTCACCGTCGCCAGCGCCGTCGGCGCCCTCCTCGTCGTCGGCAGCGAGCGCGCCGACGTAGTCGACCACCACGTAGTCGCCTGCGGCGGCGGGGCGCTCGGCGGTCTGCAGGCGCGCGAGGCGCTCGCGCATGGCCTGGATCTCCTGCTCGATCTGCTCCTCGGCGGCCTCCGGCTCGCGCCGGCCGACCTCCAGGCCCTTGTACTCGCCGAGCTCTGCTTGCGGCAGCACGCCGATCTCGATCGAGAACTCGAGCGCGTGGCCCTTGGCGGGGAGCGCCCCGAGGTCGAGCTTGGGGTCGCCGACGGGCACGATCCCGGCGAGCAGGATGGCGTCGGAGTACCAGCTGGAGAGCGCGTCGCGCACGGCCTCCTCGAGCACCGCCTCGCGCCCGATGCGCTGGATGACGAGCGGGGCGGGCACCTTGCCGCGGCGAAAGCCGGGGAGCTTCAGCTCGCGCCCGAGCTGGCGCGCCTTGCGCTCCAGGCGCTCCTCAACCTCCGTGGCGGGAACCTCCACCTGCACGCGCACCCGCGAGTCGCCGAGCTCGGTGAGCGTTGTCTTCAGAGCCGCCGGCACCCCCGCCACGATACCGTGCCGCTGGTTGAGCCCGGTGCCCGGCAGAGCAGCACTGAGGCGTGCGCAGGCCAGACTGTGGACGGGCGCGGCTGCGCACCTGGTGGGCGGCGCGCTGGACTTCGTGGCGGCGCTCGCTCGCTACTGGCGCATGCGCGCGTGCGGCTGGGTCGCCGAGCGGGCCCAACCGCACGCGCGCACAGGCGCGCTGCGCCGCTCCCTCAGGCGGCGGCAGCCGCGCCGCTGCCGCTGCCGCTGAACGACAGCTTCCCCCCGCGCGGCAGCACGAGCACCGGGCAGGTGGCCGTCTCGATCAGGTGCGCGGCTGAGGAGGTGAGCGACACGCGGCCCTCGGGGGCCCCTGCGCGCGAGTCGATCACGAGCAGGTCGGTGTCCTCGCCGACGACCGGCGCGACCTGGCCGCCGAACGCGCGGGCGAGCGCTTCGGCGGTCTCGCGCGCGCCGCCCTCGGCGTCGCCGACGGCGACGATGTTCTTGGGCGTGTTGCCGTTGGCCTGCTCGGAGAGGTCGACGGGCGCGATCGCGATCGCGGTGGCGCCGCCTTCGAGCAGGCGCTCGGCGGAGTTGCCGACCGACACGTGGCCTTTGGCGGTGTGCGAGTCCGAGCAGAACACGATCACGTCCGCGCCCTCGGAGGCGGCGAGCTTGCCGAGACCCTCGGGGGTGGAGCGGTCGGTGACGACGTGCAGCTTGGCGGCGGAGTCGCCGAGCAGCTCGACGCCGCCCTCCAGCAGTCCGTGCGCCTGGGCTTCGACGGCCTTCTCGCGGCCCGCGTCGACCTCGTGGGCGTGGCGCACGTAGGCGAGCGAGACCTCTGCGCCTGCCCGCCCGAGCAGACGACCGAGGGCGATCGCGTCGTCCTCGTTGGCGGTGCCGTCGTAGGAAACGATGACCTTGGTTGACATTGGGATTCCTCCTGTTGAGGGCGCGCCCCACGTCAGCGCCGATGGGTTTTCGGGACTCTCGTTCGCTGGCATCTTCGCACGATCCTGCCATCAGCGCAAATAATATTTATTATATATAATATAAGATGATCTAATGCTAAACGTCGCGCGTTTGAAGCTCCTCAAGGAGGTCGCCTATCGCGGCTCGTTCTCGGCTGCCGCCGGCGCGCTGTCCTACACGCAGTCGGCGGTCTCCCAGCAGATCGCGGCGCTGGAGGGGGAAGTTGGCATGACGCTGCTCGAGCGCCATCCGCGCGGCGTCAGCCTGACCGCCGCGGGGCAGACGCTGGTGGGACACGCGGAGGGCATCCTCGCGCGCCTGGACGCGGCGGAGGCCTCGATGGCGGCGATCGCCGGCCTGCGCGGTGGGCGCCTGCGCGTGGCCTCCTTCCCGACCGCCGGCGCACGGCTGATGCCGCTGGCGATCGCCGAGTTCTGCGCCGCCTACCCGGCCATCGAGCTGAGCCTCGCGGAGGGCGAGCCGGAGGCGATCGTGCCGCGGCTGCGCGCCGGCGAGCTCGACCTGGCGCTGCTGTTCGAGTTCGCCGACGAGCAGCTGGAGCGCGAGCAGCTCACGCGCACGGACCTGTTCGCGGACCCGCTGTACCTGGCGCTGGCGCGCGCGCACCCGCTGGCCGGCGCCGAGCGCGTGCGCCTGCAGGACCTGGCCGAGGAAGCGTGGGTGCAGACCTCGCGCGCGAGCCCGTGTGCGCGCCACGTGGTGCGCAGCTGCCACGCCGCCGGCTTCGAGCCGCGTGTGGCGTTCGAGAGCGACGACTACCAGACCGTCCAGGGCCTGGTCGCCGCCGGCGTGGGCGTCGCGCTGATCCCGCAGCTGGCGCTGCCGGCGACGCGCGCCCCACAAGCGGGCACGAGCGCGGACATCGTCATCCGCGAGCTGTCCCCCGCCTCGCCGGTGCGCCGCGTGATCGCAGCGGTCCCCACGGGTGCGCGCCTGGTGCCCGCGGCGCCGGCGATGCTGGGCGTGCTGGAAGCGGTGGCCAGGGACTACGAGCACCACAAGGGGCGCCCGGCCACTTAGCCGGGCGCCCCTCACTGCCTGCCTGCCGGCCGGCAGGCGGGCGGTGCTGCTCAGAAACTGCAGGTGCTGTTCATCTGTTCGGCCATCTTCTGGTAGCCCGTCGGCGTGGCGTGGATGTCAGGACCATCCGCTTTGCCGTCGAACGTGTTGAAGTTGGCCATGTTCGTCCATTCGGCGAGGTTGGCTTCTTCCTGTTCCTCCGCCGCTTTGGTTTCGTTGCCCAACGCGACGTTGAACAGCGTCTCGGCGTCGCTGTAGCAGACGCGCAGACCCACGTTGTGATGCGTGAGCGTTGCCTGCTCCAGCTCGATCAACGCAGCGGCCGCTTCGTTGAACCCGGTCTCCAGTTCGGTCTGGTGGTTTTCTCCGGGCACGAGTTTGCCGGCGTATTTCGTCACGCCCCGCACGCGGCCGTACGGGTCGTAGGTGCCCTCGAAGATCACCTTGCCGTGATACCCGGCGTGGTGGAGCTCCGCGAGGATGCCGATGATGTTCGTGTCGATCTGCGTGTAGTCGGCCGACAGCCCGCTTCTGATGATTTCAAGGATGATTCTTTCGCCTTCTTCGACCAGTTCGAGGCCGTGTTCGGCGACGTATTTGGCGGCGAGTTCCTCGCCGATTTTCTCACCTTCTTCAGTGAGCTGCGTTTTGTGTTCGAGTAGGTATTTGAGGCCGTCTTCGACGCCCTTTTTCGACAGTTCACTGGCGTGCGCCTCGGAGTATTCGTAGGCCAGCTGACCGATGCGTTCGCGGAACGCCGGTTCTTCGCCATTCGTTTCTGCGTAGGCCTGCCCGATCACCTGTTCGACGACGTACGCTTCGACCTCTTCTTTGGCGATCTGGTTGACTTTTTCTTCGATCTCTTTTTCGGCCTCTTTCTTCACCAGTTTTTCGACTTTCGCTTCGACCTCCGCCGTCCCTTCTTTTTCAGCTTTGGCGACGGTGTGAAGCTCGTCGTTGGCGCCGATGTCGAGCGAGACCATCTTCACGGGCGTGCCCGCTTCCTGCTCGACTTTGATCGTTTCGATCGCGCTTTCGAGCTGCGATTTGGTGCCGCCGTATTCGTGGTGCAGCGGCAGGAAGAACGGGTGTTCTTCGGAACCGCGGTTGGTGTAGTGGTATTCGCACGGGGCTTCGCCGGTGACCGGCTCGGAGACCCTGCGTTTCACCAGCGAGTTGATTTCGGCGAGCAGCGCCGGGTTGTCGCCGATCAGCGACTCCGTCGTCTCGCCTGGGCAGCCGTCGTTGACGATTTGCACCTTGTTCCCCGTCCCGTTGACGAGCTTGAGGTAGTCGTTGGCGTAGCCGTGTTCGAACGCCGCCGGGTTCTCGCCCAGGGATTCGTTTTCGTTGAACAGCTGCTGGGAGTAGCCGAACGCCAGCGAGTCGCCCAGCGCCACATACGTGTACTTCACTTTTCCAGGCTTGGCTGCGGCCAGCGACGGCAGACCCAGCGCCGCCAGGGCGACAAGCGCCACGACGCATCCGAGCAGCCGACACAGTCGTCGCGTGCTCGCCCGACGTACGCCATTCATGGCATGCATCTCATCCTCCTAGTTCGCGGCGGGACGGACGGCAAAGCGGACGCACGTGCCGCAACTAGCAACCTCGCAGCGCAGACCTCTCTCCTCCCAGCCCCATCTCTTTTCTTTCCCTCACTGTGGAGTGTCGCCGAGCATCCAGCCCGGCGACGTTGGACGACCATAGCCTCACCCAGCCACAATGTCAACCTGGTTGTGCAAGCGCGACCGGCGCGGCGCTCGCCGCGCGATGGTGTCCGTGGCAGCTGGCATCGTTTTGCGCATGAGCGTCCTGCTGATCCTTGGCGTGCTCGCCGGCGTCTTGATCGGTGCGGCCTGCGCGACGCTGCTCGCACGCGGCGGGCGTGGGCGCATGCATGAGCAGCTGAAGGCGATCTCCGTGGACGTGCTCGCGCAGACGGGCGACTCGCTGGCGCAGCGTCTCGCCGAGGCGCGCCGCGCCGAGGAGGAGCGCGCTCAGGGCGAGATGGCGCGCCGGGCGGAGGAGATCAAGGGCGTGGTCGCGCCCGTGCAGGAGAAGCTCGGCAGGATGGAGAGCGAGATCTCGCGCCTGGAGCGTGAGCGCCGTCAGGCCCAGGGCGAGCTCGCGCAGATGGTCCGCCAGCTCGGCGAGGGCGTGGGGACGCTGCGTGCGGAGACCGGCAACCTCGTGGCGGCGCTCAAGCGCCCGTCCACACGCGGCTCCTGGGGTGAGATCCAGCTGCGCAACGTGGTGGAGATGGCGGGCATGGTCGCGCATTGCGACTTCGTCGAGCAGAGCACGATCCACACCGACGAGGGCATGCTGCGCCCGGACATGCTCGTGCGCCTGCCCGGCGGCAAGCTGGTGGTGGTCGACTCGAAGGTGCCGCTGGACGCCTACCTGTCCGCGCTGGAGGCCGGCGAGGAGCGCGAGCGCGAGCTGCACGCGGCGCGTCACGCGCGCCAGACGCGCGAGCACATCGCCAAGCTCGCCGCCAAGGGCTACCAGCGCCAGTTCGACTGCACGCCCGAGTTCGTCGTCATGTTCGTGCCCTCGGATGGCATCTACCAGGCGGCGCTCGCGCAGGACCCGGCGCTGATCGAGTACGGCGTCGGCCAGCAGGTGCTGATGGCGACGCCGACGACGCTGATCGGCCTGTTGTGGGCCGTGCACTACGGCTGGCGCCAGGAGCTGATCGCGCAGTCGGCGCGCGAGATCGCGGAGTCCGCACGCGAGCTGCACACGCGCCTCGGGCGCTTCGTGACGCCGCTCGCCAAGGTCGGGCGCCAGCTCGACTCGGCCGTCGGCGCCTACAACGAGGCGGTGGGCTCGTTCGAGCACCGCGTGATCCCGCAGGTGCGCCGCATCGAGCAGGCGGGCGCGACGTCCGAGCGCGAGGTGCTGGCGCCGGCGGCGCTGGAGATCACCGCGCGGGCGCTCACCGCGAGGCCGGAGCGCGCGGTTGACGCGGCTGAGGATCCGCCGCAGGCAGGCCTGCCGCGCGCGGTCGGCGCCGAGCTGCCACCGCGAGCAAGGATCTCCGGCGGCGTGTGAGCACCGTCGCGATCAGCGCGAGCGCCACCGGCACGGTGGCGGGCAGCTCGTCCACGAAGAAGAACAGCAGGTCGAAGGAGATCGCGAACAGCGCGGTGAGCGCGGCCGCGCGCAGCTGCAGCCGGCGGCCGAGGCTGGCGGCGAGCAACCCGCCGAGCGCGCCGGCGATGAACAGATCGCCGTAGCCCATCACCGCCGAGCCGAACACCGCGCTCTGCAGCTGCGGCAGGCCTGCCACCGGGCGCGCGGCGTTGAGCGCGTTGTTGGGGCGCTGCAAGAGGTCTGAGACGACGAGCGCGGTGTCGGCTGCGGCCATCGCGAGGATGCCCGCAGCCAGCCAGCGCGGCGGTGTTGCCGTGGCGATCAACACCCCGAGGGCGGCGCAACTGAGCGCCGAGAGCAGCACCGCTGCGCCCTCCCCCACGAGCCCTTCCCGGTCGGCCCAGGCGAGCGCGAACAGCACCAGCACGGACCCCGCCCGCGGCAGCCGGGGCGGGGCGGCGTTCCAGACGAGCCAACCGAGCGCGAGCGCCGCCAGCAGCGGCACCGCGACCAGCGCCAGGTAGGTGAGGCCTTGCGCGCTGGCTTGTTCGGCGGCGCGCGCGCCGAACACGAACGCGATGATCGACAGCGGCGGCACGATCGCCCAGCGCCGGCTGCGCAGACGCGCCGGCAGCGCGTGGCGCAGCGTGCCGGGGAGCGCCACCAGGCCGCCCTGGGCGAGCGAGAGCAGGCCGATGGAGAGCCAGAAGGGGAGCACCACCGGTCAACATAGATGGCGCGTGGATGGCGCGTGGATGGCGCGTGAGCGACGCGCCGCAGCCGCCGGCGGGCAGGGCGCCGCTCAGTGCCCGAGCTGCACGGTCTTCACGACCAGCAGCACGACCGCCACCACCAGGTAGCCGCGCAGCAGCAGCATGCCCGCCTTGCGCCCCGGCGAGAAGGCGGGACGCTCGAGCAGCGCCAGCGGCGGCATCGTCCAGGTGCTGCGCCGCTCGGGGCTGAACTTCTCCACCTGCACGCCCGCCGGCGTGCGGTTGTGGAGCGCGTACAGCGCCATCCCCAGGAGCGTCACCGCCAGCAGCGCGGACAGGTAGACGAACAGATGCACGACGTTCACGCTGGGAAACATCGTGCTCGCCACGAGGATCAGCGAGAGCTCGACCAGCACGCCGATGATCACGCCGGCGAGTGCGTTCAGCCACGGGGCGTTGCACCACGGGCCGAGCACCTCGCGGTCGTTGCACAGCAACAGCAGGAACACGGTGGCGCTCGGCAGCAGCACGCCGGCGAGCGCCTGCACGGAGGTGGTGATCAGCCCGAGCGGGGCGCCGGGAATCAGCACCACGCCCGCCGCCGCCACCACCATCAGCGTGAAGCTCGCGTAGAACAGCTTCGCGTCCAGCGGCCCGCGGTTGAGCGAGTGCTTGGCGCCGAACACGTCGCCGAACGCGTAGGAGGTGGCGAGCGTGACCGCCGCGGCGCCGATCAGCGACGCGTTCAGCAGCACGATCGCAAAGCACGTGCCCGCCGCCGACCCCAGCCGGCGGGCGAGCTCGGAGGCGACGGCGCCGGCGTTGGCGAAGTGGGCGAAGTCGGGCGTGCCGGCGAACGCGAACGCGGTCACGGCCACGAGCGCGCCGGCGCCGAGCACCACCACGAACGCGCCGATCACGGTGTCCGTGCGCTCGTAGTTGATCCACCGCGGGGTGATGCGCTTGTCGATGATGTTCGACTGCTGGAAGAACAGCTGCCACGGCGCCACGGTGGTGCCCACGATCGCGATGATCAGCAGCACCGCCGTCGAGCTGGCGCCGCCGTGGATGCTCGGCACGAACGTGTGCGCCAGCGCGTCGCCCACGTGCGGGTGCGCGAACACGAGCAGCGGGATGACGAGGAAGTTGGCGACCACGAACACGTACATGAAGCGCTCCCAGTTGCGAAAGCTGCCGGTGGAGGTGATCGCCACCAGCGCCAGCGCCGCGACCGGCACGGCGACGTAGTGGCTCACGCCGAAATAGCCGAGCGCGAGGCTCACGCCGATGAACTCGGTGACGATCGTCAGGAAGTTGAGGATGAACAGGTCGCCGACCGAGAACCAGCCCCAGAAGCGCCCGAAGCGCTCGTTGATCAGCCGGGCGTGCCCGACGCCGGTGACCGCGCCGAGCCGGATGACCATCTCCTGGTTGACGATCAGCACGGGGATCAGCAGCACCAGCACCCACAACAGGCTCGTGCCGTAGTTCTGGCCCGCCTGCGCGTACGTGGACACGCCGCCGGCGTCGTTGTCGCCGACCATCACGATCACCCCCGGCCCCATGATCGCCAGCAGCGCGAGCGTGCGCGCGCGCCAGCCGTGGCGCTCGCCGCTGTCGTGCACGCGGATCGTCCCCAGCGCGCCGCGGATGTCGCCGATGTGCGCCTCGTCCAGTACCGGAGGGACGCCCGCGGGCAACTGCTCGGCCGCCGCCAGCGTCGTCTGCTCGTCGTTCATCTCGGGCTCCTCCTTTCCTGTTCGCGGGACCGCCATTCACTCTCTCGGCGAGCGTGCGTCCGCGTCAGCGCACACGCACTACGCCGCGGCGCACGCCAACTGGACGGATGTCCCGTGAGGAGCTGCGCTAGGCGAGCAGGGACGGGTCCGACGGGCGTGCGGCCGGCTGGATACTTCGCGGCTGTTCTCGATCCATGCCGGCCTCCTTTCCAAGCGCCGTCGGAGAAGTTCGTCAACTCCAGCCTAGCAAGCGAGCCGCGTCCGCGGCAGGCGGGAACGCCGGCGGCGCGCAAGGCCAAACGGCCTGCGCCACACGCTCGGGATCGTCAGTCGCGCACGACGCCAAAGCGCCGGCGCCAGCCGCTCGGCAGCGTCAGCTCGAGCACGTCATCGACGGTCACCACACCGACCATCCGCCCGTCCTCGTCGCGCACCGGCAGCATCACCAGGTTGTAGTCGGTCATCATGCGCGCGACCTCCGGTAGATCGGCGTCGGTGGGCACCGACACGGGCTCGTGCTCGGCGATCTGGGCCAGTGGCGTATGCGGCTCGGAGCGCAGCAGGGTGACGACGAACACCGAGCCGCGTAGGCTGCCCTCGTCGTCGAGCAGGTACACGCTCGTCAGCGTGCCCGCGCCGAGCTCGCTGTCGCGCACCTTCGCCAGCGCCTGCGCGACGTGGTCGGTGGGCGCCAGCGCGATGAAATCTGGGCTCATCAAGCCGCCGGCCGTCGAGGGGTTGTAGCCGAGCAGCGCTTCGATCTGGCGGCGCTGGGTGGCGGGCAGCAGCGCGAGGATCCGTCCCCGGCGCTCCTGGTCGATCTCCACGATCAGATCGGCGGCGTCGTCGGGGGCCATGCGCGCCACCACCGCCGCCGCCTGGGTGTCCGGGCGCTCGCGCAGGAACTCCAGCTGGTGATGCTCGTCGAGCTCCTCGAACACATCCGCCTCGAGCTCGCGGTCCTGGGAGACGGCTTCGATGATCTCCTCGCCCTCCTCGTGCGAGGCGGCCTCGACGAGGTCGGCGATCTCCGCCGGGTGCAAGTTGGCGAGCTTGCGGTGGGAGAAGCGCAGGCGCGAGCTGGGGACGTGCCCGACGAACGGCTCCATCTCAGACCAGTCGAGGAACGGGCGATCGCCGATCAGGCCACGCAGGCGACGCGGCAGCGCGCGGCGCAGCCGCGCGCGCGAGTCCTGATCGACGCCCACCACCCGCCACCAGCCGTCGATGCACGACAGCTCGATCTCGTGGGCGGTGATCAGACGCGGCGGGTCGGCCTCCACGTCCACGAGCTTGCGACCGAGCACGTCGCCCGCCAGCAGCGCCTCGCCGGCGCGGCGCTCGAACCTGCTCAGGCTGAGCTTCTCCCCCGACAGCCGCACCGCCCCCGGCTGCATGGAGGCGATGCGATCGACAGGCACGAACAGCTCGCGGCCGCCGATCCTCGCCTTCAGGCCGGTCACCGGCGGATAGCCGCCGTCGGCCAGCCGGACGATCAGGTCCTCGACGCGACCCAGCCGCTCGCCCGCGCGGTCCAGCAGCGGGCTGCGCAGCACAGAGGACAGATGCATGACCGGCTGTGGCACCCTGTCCCTAACGTTAGTCGCCGTCCCCGACGAGCACGGTCGAAGGCGCCGAACATAAAGAAGGGCATCATTCGCCTTTAGACGAACTTAAGGCCTGCTTGCAGGCTTTCTTCGGCCGCTCTTACGGCCTGCGACCACCATCTATACGACGCACGATGACGGAACGCACCAGAGCATCCTGGCTCGTTTACGCACTGGGAGCTCTTTGCGCCGGTGCGATCGTCGCTGCCGTGCTGCTCGTGGGACCCGCGTCGGGCAGCCAGGCGACCGTGACGCGTACGGCCACCGTCGCGCGAGGCGTCGTGCAGTCGACGGTGTCCGGCAGCGGCACGCTCGAGCCGGCGAGCAAAGTCGGCGTCAACTTCGCTGCCAGCGGAACGCTCACAGGACTTTTCGTGAGCGTCGGCCAGCACGTGGTCAAGGGCCAGCTGCTGGCCGAAATCAGCCCGACCAGCGCAGAATCGAGCTTGCGCTCGGCGGACATGAGCCTGACCAGCGCGGAAGCGTCCTACCAGGCGGCAATCGAAGGACTCACGCCCGTGGAGTTGCGCGAGGCGGACATCAGCGCGGCGCAGTCACGCGCTGCGGTCAGCTCAGCACAACAATCGCTGCGCGAGGCCCGGCAGACGGCGAAGTCAGACGAAGCCTCCGCCGCCGCGACGATCGCCCAGGACGAAGTGGCGCTGAAGCGCACCGAACAGTCGGTTGCCCTGGAAGCGACCAGCGCGCAGGACGCGGTCAGCGAGGCGGAGAGCCAGCTGAGCTCCGACGAACAGACGCTCGCCGCTGCCCGCACGCAGCTCGAAGAAGCGAAGTCCCAGCTGGCCAACGAAAAGGCCAAGTCGCCTCCCAGCGAATCAAAGGTCAGCGCTGCTGAATCGAAGGTCAGCTCGGCCGAAGCGACCGTGAAGTCCGACGAAGCGAAAGTCAAACAGGACAGCGATTCGATCGTCAGCGCCCAGAACAGTCAGGCCTCCACCGCGCTCAAGGGCCAGCAGTCGATCGACAGCGCCCGCAACACGATCGCCAACGCGAAGCTGAACCTGTCCGCCACCAAGCTCAAGGACCACCAGTCGATCGTGCAGGCGCAGACGAGCGTGACGAGCGCCCAGCAGTCGCTGCAGGCCACGCTCGCCGCCAACGAAGCCAAAGCGGCGCCGCCGACACGCTCGACCGTGGTGAGCGCGGAAAACAGCGTCCAGAGCGCGCGGCTGACGGTTGAAAACGCCCAGCGCACGTTGTCGGAGACGCGACTGTACGCACCCGCCGAAGGGGTGGTCGCGTCGATCAAAAGCGTGGTCGGCGAAGCCGTTTCAGGCACCGGCAGCGGGACGTCCTCCAGCGAAGCGAGCACCAGCGCCACGAGCGCCAGCACGACCAGCGCCACGCGCGGCACCAGCTCCGACACGGGCACGAGCGCCAGCACCACCGGCACCACCGGCACCACCAGCAGCGCCACGCGCGGCGCCGGCACCGGCGCGAGCGGCGCGGAGAGCAGCGGCGCCAGCACGAGCGGGGCCGGCAGCGAGAGCAGCGGCGCCAGCTCCGGCGCGAGCGGCAGCGAAGGCAGCGCGGGCAGCACCGGGGCGGGCTCGAGCCCAACCGGCGGCACCGGCAGCACCGGCGGCGGCGAAACCGGCAGCGCCCCCAGCGCCACGGCGAGCACCGCCGACGACGGTGGCGGCAGCTTCCACGACATCGCCGACGTCCAGGATGTCGCCGACCCGAGCGCCGCGAGCGCCGCCAGCGGCGCGAGCGGTGCGAGCACCGGCGCCAGCACGAGCGGCGAAAGCAGCAGCAGCAGCAGCAGCAGCAGCTCGTTCATCGAACTGGTCGGTCTACATGGCTACCAGCTGGTGGTGCCGTTGAGCGAGTCTGAAATCAGCAACGTGGAAGTCGGGCAGATCGCCACCGTGACCGTCGAAGCGCTCGAAGGGCGCAAGTTCGCCGCGCACGTGGTAGGCCTGCCGGTGCTCGCGACCAGCAGCAGCGGCGTGGTGAGCTACGACGTCACCTTCCAGCTCGACCAGGTGGAATCGCGTCTGAAACCCGGCATGAGCGCGACCGCCGAAGTGGTCGTCAAACAGGAAGAAGGCATCAACGTCCCGACCAGCGCGATCTCCGCCGACAGCGTGACGGTGGTGCGCGCCGGCAAGGACGTCCATCAGCGCGTGGTCACCGGGATGGCCGGCAACAGCTCGACGATCATCCTCAGCGGCTTGAACGCGGGCGAAACTGTGGTGCTGCCGAGCGTGAGCACGAGCTCGAGCACGAGCGCCACCAACGCCCTCTCGCGGCTGGGCAGCAAACTCGGTGGCGGGGGGCTCGGTGGTGGAGGGCTCGGCGGCGCAGGGCTCGGCGGCGGAGGCGCCGCCTTCTTCAGGGGCGGCGGCTGATGCGCCGCGCGCTGCGCTCGCGCACGTCGCCCGAGGTGCGGCCCGTGCGCGAACAGCCCCTCATCAGGCGTGTGCCGCTCGCGCAGCCGCCGGCGGACGGGCGCGCGCGCGCTGCGCGCCGGCCGGTCATCCAGGTGCTGGGCGTGACGAAGATCTTCACCTTGGGGCAGATCCGCGTGCGGGCGCTGCGCGACATCTCGCTGCGCATCGAGACCGGTGACTTCGTCGCGATCATGGGCAGCTCGGGGAGCGGCAAGAGCACGCTGATGAACATCCTCGGCTGTCTGGACGTCCCGACGAGCGGTCGCTACCTGATCGACGGCATGGACGTCAGCCACATGGACGAGGACGATCTCGCCGACCTGCGCAACCGCAAGATCGGCTTCGTCTTTCAGAGCTTCAACCTGGTCGCGCGCACCAGCGCGCTCGTCAACGTCGAGCTGCCGCTCGCCTACGCCGGCCTGCGGGGCGCCGCGCGCAGAAGGCGTGCTGAACGCGCGCTCAGCTCGGTGGGGATGGCCAACCGCATGCACCACCAGCCCTCAGAGCTCTCCGGCGGCCAGCAGCAGCGGGCGGCGGTTGCGCGGGCGATCGTGACCAACCCGTCGCTGATCCTCGCCGACGAGCCCACCGGCAACCTGGACTCGCATGCGACCGAGGACGTCCTGCGGATCTTCGCGCACTTGAACGAAGAAGGACGGACGATCGTGCTGATCACGCACGAGCCGGACGTCGCCGAGCAGAGCAAGCGGATCGTCCGTCTCAGCGACGGCCAGATCGTCGAAGACCGGCGCCTGGCCGACGTGCATGACCCTCCGCCCACGCCGCACGACCTGAAGTCCGCGCACCACCATCCCGCCGAGACGAGCGTCGCGGAGGCGCAGCCGTGATCGGAGCGGAGACGCTGCGCATCGCGTGGAGCGGCATCACCGCCAACAAGCTCCGCTCCGGCCTGACGATCCTGGGCATGACGATCGGGGTGGGCTCGGTGATCGTGCTGATCGCCGTCGGCAACGGCTCCTCGAAGGCCGTGGCCTCGCGCATCCAGAGCCTCGGCACCAACGTGCTGATCGTGCAGGCCGCCGGCGGGGGCTTTCGCGGCGGCGCGCGGGCGAGCAGCGCCTCCACGGTGTCGCTGACCAAGCAGGACGCCGAAGCGTTGCAGAACCCTGGGCTGGCCCCGGACGTCAAGAACGCCTCGCCGGTCGTCAACGCCACCGGCGTGAAACTGGTGTACGGCAACTCCAGCTTCGAACCGTCCTCGTTCGTCGGCACCACGCCCTCCTATCTGACCGCGCACAGCTACACGATCCAGGAAGGCACCTCGTTCACCGCCGAAGACGTGAGCTTGGACAGGCGCGTGGCGGTGATCGGCCAGGAAGTCGTGCAGGAACTGTTCGCCGGGCAGAGCGCGGTCGGGCAGAACATGAAGGTCAACGGCAGCAACTACGAAGTGGTCGGCGTGCTGGCGAAAAAGGGAACCAACGGCGCCACCAACGAGGACGACGTGGTGATGGCCCCGATCACCACCGTGCAGGACTCGATCACCGGCACCGGGCCGATCGACTCGATCACCGTCCAGGCGAAGTCCGAAGCCTCGCTGAACGCCGCGGAATCGGAGGTCACCTCGATCCTCGAGGAACGCCACAAGATCAAAGACACCGCCGAACCCGGCTTCAGCGTGCTCAACCAGGGATCGCTGCTGGAAACCTCCAGCTCCACGAGCAGCGTGTTCACGACGCTGCTGGGAGAGGTCGCCGCGATCTCGCTGCTGGTTGGCGGGATCGGCGTGATGAACATCATGCTCGTGAGCGTGACCGAGCGCACGCGCGAGATCGGCATCCGCAAGGCGATCGGAGCCAGGCGCAGCGACATCCTCACCCAGTTCCTGACCGAGGCCATGCTGGTGTCGCTGTTCGGCGGCGTGCTCGGCGTGGCTGTCGGCATCCTCGCCAGCCAGTTCGAAATCGCCGGCGTGCACCCTGAGGTGGCGACGTACTCGATCTTCTTGGCCTTCGGCGCGGCACTGGCCTCCGGCCTGTTCTTCGGCACCTACCCGGCCGCTCGCGCGGCCGCCCTGCGACCGATCGAAGCGCTGCGCTTTGAGTGAACCATCTTCCCCCCACCAGGAGCCCGCAATGCCCAACGAGCAGTCAGCCACATCCCCCGAGGGCCCCGTCGGAGCGGGCCCCGCGCACCAGCCCGGCGGCGGTGCGCAGCAGCCGGCAACCTATGAGCCGCCCACGTACGCGGCGGTCGAAGAGGACGACGAATGGCTGGACGAGTCCGAGGAGCTGCCCCGCCGACCGCGCCGACGCCTGTTCGGGAGCGGCGGAAACCCCGTCTTCCTCGCGCTGCTCGCGGTGCTGCTGATCGCCTGCGGGTTCATCGGCGGCGTGCTCATCGAGAAGGGCGAAACGTCGTCCAGCTCTCCCGCCGGCTCGAGCGGCTCGGCGGCCAGCCTCGCTTCGCGCTTCCGCGCGCTGCGCGGAGGAACTTCGAGCACCGGCAGCAGCTCGACGTCCACGAGCGCAGCGCCGGGCTCCAGCGGCGGCTTCGTGCGCCCGACCGCGGGTACGGTCGCGTACCTGCAAGGCAGCACGCTGTACGTGACCAACGCGGAAGGCAACACCGTCAAGGTCACGACCTCAAAGGGCACGAGCGTGACCAAGACGGTCACAGCGAGCGTCGCGGGCATCCACCCAGGCGAAACCGTGACCGTCACCGGCGAAACCGGCGCGAGCGGCATCGTCAGCGCCGAATCGATCAGCGTCGGCTCGAGCGCTGGCGGGCTCGCGTCGCTGTTCGGCCGCTCGGGCGGCGCGGGCACGGGCGCCGGCGGCACGTCCAGCAGCAAAGAACCCGCGCTCTTCGGCAACGGCAGCTAGCTACATTGGCTGCGGGAGACACCGATGGGCGGGCGACTTCGTCAAACGTGATGATCCAACAAAGGAAGGCAATGCCTCACATCAACAGCAAAAGCGCCAAACCGGCGATCGTCCTGCTCGTCCTCGCGCTCGTCAGCGTCATGCTGGCCGCCTGCGGCGGCTCCTCCAACCCCTCCACCGGCTCCTCGACCTCGACGAGCACCAGCAAAGCAAGCGAGAGCGCCAGCGCGACCACCCCAACCACCAGCACCGCGGGGCCAAAAGCCGGGCATTCTTCGAAGCTGCGCGAATGCCTGCAGAAGGAAGGCGTCACGCTGCCCAAACGCGAACCCGGCAAGGGCGGCCGCGGCTTCTTCGGCGGCGCCGGCGGGGCGAAACCGCCGGCGGGCGAGTCGCTCTCGAAGCTCCGCGCCGCGCTGAAAAAGTGTGGCGGCGCAGCCGGGGGCTTCACCGGCGGCGGGCACTTCTTCAACAGCCCGGCGGTCAAGCAGGCCTACGCGAAGTTCGCCTCGTGCATGCGCGCCAACGGCGTGAACCTGCCGGAACCGAACACGTCTGGCAAAGGCCCGGTGTTCAACACCAAGGGCATCGAAACGTCGAGCTCGACGTTCAAATCGGCGGAGGCCAAGTGCCGCAGCGACCTGGTCGGCGCCTTCCGTGTGCGGCCAGGGATCCACGCCGGCGCCGGCGCATCGGGCGCGGGTGCGTCGGGCGCGGGCGGAGCAGCAGCCGGCTGATTCTCAGCGCTTCGGGTCGGGGATCGCCGCCGAGCTCGGCTTGGTGGCGATCACCGGCAGCGGCAGCGCCGCCACGCGCTGCATCAGCTGGTTCCACTGCGTGGCGCTGAGCGCGCTCGTGCTGACCACGGGTGCCGGGGCGGTGCGACCCGCGCCGGCTGAATGGGCGGCCGTCGCCGCCGCCGCCCGGTCGAGCGTGGCGCTCGCCAGTGGCGCGCTGAAGGCGAGGTGGATGTGGTTCCAGGCGACTGGGTTGGCGTGCGTGTTGGGCGCGCCGGGGAAGCGCATCAGGCTGACGATCTCGTGCGGCACGAACCCGGAGGGCAGGGTGAGCAGCGTGCGGACCGTCAGCTCGGTGATCGTTTCCGGCCCCTGGTGACCGGCGATCGGCGTGCCGTTGATCGCCGAGATGTCCACCTCGTCGCCGCTTAGCGTGGTGGTCGTGAACCCGCGCTCGGTGCAGCGCAGCGCGCTGACCGTCGGCTCCAGCCCGCTGCGCGAGAGGAACTCGAGCACCGCCAGCACCCGTTTGTCGACCCGGCCGGCCGCCACTTCGTGGCGCGCACACGCGTCCATCGTGATCCCTGGGTCCGATAGCACAGCGCGCTCGAGCTGCGCGTGCGAGAGCAGGAACACATCGCTGGCGGTAGCCCCCAGTAGCGGGTCGCTGGCCTGCGCGCCCTGCGGATGCAGCGCCTTTTGTAGCTGCGCCCAGTTGGCGAGCACGGGCGCGGGGTTGACCGTTTCGGGGTCCCCTGCGGGGCGGATGGCAAAGCGCATGTGGCCGTCGCGTGCGCCCGGCGGCATGCTGACGCGCCCGAGCACCGTGCCGCTGGCGACCACCGAGCCCACGCGCAATGGCAGGGCGTGGCCGGCCTTGTCGATCCGGGCCCTGCGGGCGGCGTTCGCGGCGTCGGCTGCACGCGCGTCCTGGTTGCCTGGATGGGCATACAGGCGCGTGCGGTCCATGCCCGCGGGCACCGCTTCCTGTGAGGCGGACTGCAGCGAGACCTGGCCGGCGCCGGTGGGGTTGGGGGTGAGCGGGGTCTGCACGTGCAGGGTCACCGGCTGGGTGCCCGCGCTGGCGGGCTGCACGGGCGCGGGCCCGCGCGTGCTGGCTGCTTCCACGACCGTCGCGTTGGCCCGCCGCGCCTGGTGCGCTTTTGGCAGCGTGTAGGTCGGGGCGATGCTCCCGAGACCGGCGTAGGTGAACACGTCCCCGTAGACGTCACGCAGCACCAGGAACCTGCCGAGCTTGCGTGAGTGCCCGATCTGCATGATGCGTCCGTCCTGTACGGCGACGACCGACGCGTTGGGCGCGCTCAGCAGTTCCACCAGCTGCATCGGCCGCTGCTCGCCGCTAGCGGCGTTGGCGCCTTTCGCGGTGGCGGCGGCCGCGGCAGCCGCCGGCGAGGGCGCTGTCGTGGCACCGGGCGCCAGGGCGCCGGCGCCGGGCGCCGCAGCCGTTTTCGCGCTCGCGCTCGCGCTCGACGCGGGGGTCGCGTTGGCCGTGGCGCTGGCCGCCGAGGGCAGCGCCGCGACCGGGCTCCACGACAGGTGCTTGCCGGTGACGGGCAGACGGCCGTCCACCAGGCCGGTGAGCGTGGCGATCAGGTCCTTGGGAAAGGTGGAGATCAGCTTCGCGCGCAGCAGCACCGATTCGACGTATTCGTTGGAGTGGTTGTAGGAGAAGATCGCCGCGCGCAGGTTGGTCGCCGCACCGGCGGCGCGCAGATAGCGCGCGGCGGCGAAGATCGCGTCAACCGGGTTGTAAGGGTCGGCGTAGCCGGCGTTGAGCGCGTCCACGCCGTACTGCAGCCAGGTGCTGGGCATGAACTGCATCCAGCCGACGGCACCCGCGGTTGACACCGACAGGTCGCTGCCGAAGTCGGTCTCGATTTCGTTGATCGCCGCAAGGATCTGCCACGGAACGCCGTACTGGACGGCGGCTGCCTTGTAGATCGGCAGCAGGAACAGCGGGATGCGGTAGAAGTCGAGCGCCTGGGTGGACGCTTCGGAGGAGGCGAGCAGCGCGGCCAGCGCGCCGGCCTCGGCCGCCACCGTCTGTGGCGAGGCGGCGACGTGATTGGGAAGGGCGGCGGTCTTGTGGCGGGCGCGCTTGCCGCCGGTGCGCTTGGCGACGGTGCTCGTTTCGTGCGGCTTGGAGGCCTTGCTCGGCGAGCTCTGCTGCTTGCGCTTGAGCACCACCGTCGGGGCTTCCTCCGCCGCCGGTTCGCCGGCAGCCGGCGCACTCGTGCCGGTGGTCGTGGTCGGCGTGCTCGGCGTGGTGCTGGATGGCGCGCTAGCACCCGGCGTGCTCGCCGGCGCGGTTGTCGTCGGCGTGCTGGTGGTTTCAGCGGGCGTCGTCGTAGGCGCTGGCGTGGTGGTGGTCGTGGTGGTTGTTTCAGTCTGCGACTGGTCGGTGTCGCCGCTTTGCGCGCTGCCTGAGGGTTCGCTGCTGGTGGTGCCGGCCGGCGTGGTGGCGGTTTCGCCCCACGCGGCGTTGGCGAGCGGGCCGCCGAGGCCGGCGGCCGTCAAGCCGCTGCCCGCGAGGGCGGACAGGATCGCGCGCATTGCCCGTCGGCGGGCGCGGTTCACGGGCGGCATCGGCGGTTGTCAGTCATGTCGGGGACGTCCCATGTCTTGTGGTCGGCGCAGTGGGCCCACAAGATGCGGGTACGCCCACCGGCATTCTTATCGGCAGCCAACCAAGATTCCGTAAAGGATTCGTAATCGTGCCGGCAATTCCTGGCCGCCCGCACGATGGCTTGTAGCGGAAAGCATGAACGCGCGTCCCCCGACGGCCCCGGCGGCCCCGCGCGTGGCGCGCGCCGACGCGATACCCTTGCGCTGTGGAAACGGTCCTGTCGGTCATCGAGGTCGGCGTCGCGGTCATCCTGGTGCTGCTCGTGCTGATGCATTCGGGCAAGGACTCAGGCCTGTCGGGCGCGTTCGGCGTCGGCAGCGGCACCGGCCCGTTGGGGGGCGGCTCGCTGGTCGAGCGCAACCTCAACCGTTGGACGATCTTCTTCGCGGTCCTGTTCTTCTTGCTCGCGTTCGTGCTGCTCAAGCGCCCCTGGGCGTAGGCGCGCCGTCTGCAGGACCCGTGCCCGCTCAAGGACGTGCCGCGTCCTCGCCGGCGCGCTCGTCCTCGCCGGCGCGCTCGTAGCGGTCGAGGATCTCGATCGCTTCCGCGCGCAGGTCGGCGTCGATCGCCTGGTAGTCCTCGAGCGACAGCTTGCCGGTGCGGTAGTCGAGCTCCGCGTCGCGAATCTCGCGGTACTTGGCCTCGCGTGCCGCCTCGAGGTCCGTGCTGCTCGCCCACGCGGACCCGCCAGCCGACGTAGGCGCGCCAGCCAACGCGGACCCGCCAGCCAACGCGGACCCGCCAGCCGACGCGGACCCGCCAGCCGACGCGGGCGCGCCTGCGCGAGCGTCTGGATCGGCCCTACGTGCGGCGCGCGCGTGGCGCATCGGCGCTGTGATCACGACGAGGACCACCCCGACGAGCGCGAGCGTGAGGAGCGCGGTCACCAAGCCCAGGTGCTCAGCATCGCAGAGAACGTGCGCGCGCTAAGCACGCGCCAGGCCGCGCGAGCCAAGCGCGCGTGCCCGCGAGCGCGCGCACACGCGTGCCCGCACCACGCTCGGGGCCGGCCACATCGCGATCAACGCGCCGCCCACGACGATCAGGCCGCCGATCCAGATCCACATCACCAGCGGCGAGACGATCAGGTTGAACTGGGCGGGCGGCGGGTGTTTGAGGTATTCCCGCGCCAGGTAGGCGATCCCCACGATCCCGTCTTCTGGCGGCAACGTCTTGTTGCCGACGGTCACGATCCGCTTCAGCGAGGGGGTTTCGATGTCCGGCTGGATCGCCGTCCACACGTTGCGCGTGGCGCCGATGTCCATCGCAATGTGGCTGACCGGCTGACCGCCGATCAGGCTGCCGACGGTCCCCTGGCTGGCTTCCTGTGAGGCGTAGAAGCCCTCGCTGGGTTCCAGCGTGGCCACGTGTCGCCCGCCCTTGGTTACGTCCAGCAGCGCACCGAGGCTCATCGTGGAGCCCGTGTGCGCGCTGTCCTCCTTGGGGGTCAGCGTCGCCGTGGGACGCACGTAGCGCACCTCATAGGAGCCCACGCGCGTGGACTGTCCAGGCGAGAGCTGGAGCTCGTTGACGCGCTGAAAGGACGAGGAGGCGGCCACGCCGATGAACAGCACGGCCATGCCGATGTGCACGATGTAGCCGCCATAGCGGCGGCGGTTGCGTCGCACGAGCGCCACCAGCGCCCGTGGCACGGGCTCCCCGGCCATCGCGCGACGCGCGCGCGTGCCGCGGTAGAACTCCTGGGCGGCGCTGCCCAGCGCGAAGGCCGCGCAGCAGAACATCGCCAGCGCCCACGGCTTGGAGCCGACGCCGCCGGCGAGCAGCACGGCCAGCACGAGCAGCGCGAAGGCCAACGGGGCGATGAAGTTGCGCCGCGCGTTGGCGAGCGTCGCCCGCCGCCACGCGATCACCGGCCCGATCCCGCTGAGCGCCACCAGGACAAGCGCCAGCGGCACGGTGTAGTGGTCGAACCACGGCGGCCCGACCGACGCTTCCTGGCCGGTGAACGCCTCGGAGATGAGCGGGAAGTAAGTGCCCCACAGGATCACGAACACCAGCCCGACGATCACGAGGTTGTTGAGCAGGAACATCGACTCGCGCGAGAGCAGCGCGTCCAGGCGGTGCTCGGAGCGCAGCATGTCCCGGCGCGAGACCACCAGGTAGATCGAGCCGCCGATCAGCGCCGCGATCAGGATCACGAACGGCACGCCCAGGGTCTGCCCGCCGAAGGCGTGGATCGAGTTGAGCACGCCGCTGCGCACCAGGAACGTGCCCATGATCGCCAGCGTGCCCGTCGCGAGCACCAGCGAGACGTTCCACACCTTCAGCATCCCGCGCTTCTCCTGGATCATCAGCGAGTGCAGGAACGCGGTGCCCGTCAGCCACGGCAACAGCGCCGCGTTCTCGACCGCGTCCCAGCCCCAGTAGCCGCCCCAGCCGAGCTCCGAGTAGGACCACAGCGCACCGAGCATGATGCCCGCGCCGAGGAACAGCCAGGCGGCGAACGCAAAGCGCCGGATCGCTTTGATCCACTCGGCGTCCAGCCGGCGCGCGAGCAGCGCGCCCATGCCGAACGCCAGCGGGATCGTGCACAGCGTGTAGCCCGAGTACAAGATCGGCGGGTGGATCATCATCGCGGGGAAGCGCAGCAGCGGATCGAGCCCCACGCCTTCCGCCGGCGCCGGGTGGGTGGTCGCGAACGGGTTGGCGTAGACGACCATCAGGAACACGAAGAACGCGCCGAAGCCGAGCATGATCGCGGTCGCGTACGCTGCCACGTCGCGGATGCGCCTGCGCGTGAGGAACAGCGCGAGGCTCGACCACAGCGACATCAGCCACGCCCACACGAGCAGCGAGCCTTCCTGCGAGGACCAGATCGCGGCGGCCTTGTACAGCCCCGGCGTCGTGCGGCTGGAGGTGTCGGCGACGGTGTTGAAGGCGAAGTCGTCGCGCACGAAGGCGATCTCCAGCACCAGCACCGCCACCGTCAGCACGCCGGCGAGCGCGTACACCGAGCGCCGGCCGGAGTCGATGTACTGCGCATGCCCCCCGCGCACGCCGTACAGCGACGCGCCGATGCCGTACGCGCACACGACGAGCGCGAGCAGCAGGCAGGCGAAGCCGAAGCCGGCCATCAGCGGCTAGCCCGCTCCGTGCGCGTGCGTTGCCGGCGGCGGCGCGCTCACGCGTTCTGGTTCTCGCTCGGCGGAGCGGTTTTGTACTTCGACGGGCACTTGGTGATCAGCGAGTTGCGTTCGCCGACGTAGCGCCCGCCCTGCTTCTGCACGGTGACGATCACCTCACGGCCTTCGTGGAAGGGGTCGGGGACGGTGCCCGTGTACGCGAGCGCGACCGCCGTGCCGCCGGCACGGTCGGCGACGCTGAAGTCGAGCACCGGGCCTTCGCGATGCACCGAGCCCTTCACGACGGTGCCCGTCAGCTGGTAGCTGCGCCCCGGCTGCGCCTGGCGCAGCAGCTGGCTGGGAGTGAGCGCCGGGCTCGCGGCGCTGAAGCTCGTGTAGATGAGCGCTGTGGCCAGCAGCACGGCGGCGCTGAGCGCCACCACCAGGCGCACGGTCCGCTTGCGCGATGGGTTCATCGCCCGCAAGTATCGCAAACGCGCCGCCACGCTGGCGCCGGCGACCGGGGCGCAAGCGGGCGCAGATCAGCCGCGTAGGTAGGGAAACAACCCTTGCACAGCGAAACCTTTCGCTGTAGATGACGTTGTAGTAGCCAACGCAACCATGCGACCAGCCCTCCTCAAGAAGCCTCGCGGCCAGCGGCGCGGCGCACGCCGCCAGCGCACGCCGCACACGCCCGCCGCCGTCCAGCCGGCGCAGCTCGCGGGCGATCCGCCGCTCGAGCAGGCGCCGCGCGCGTGCGATCCGGCCGTCGAGCGCGTCCGTGAGGCCGGCGGTCCCGTCGATCACGCGTCCTACGCCTGCGCCTGCGGCTACCTGTTTCGCGCGGCGGTCTCCACGAGCGTCAGCTGCCCCAACTGCGGCACCGACCAGGCCTGGTAGGGCGCGTCGGCTTGCAGGCCGGCTACCTGATCTGCATCCCCGAGATCGCCCTGGCGATCACCAGCTGCTGGATCTCGGCGGTGCCCTCAAAGATGTCGTAGATCTTCGCGTCGCGGTGCCAGCGCTCGACCGGGTACTCGCGCGTGTAGCCGTTGCCGCCGAGGATCTGGATCGCGCGCTCGGTCACCCACACGGCGACCTCGCCGGCCTTCAGCTTGGACATCGAGCCCTCGGCGTTCTCGAACGGGACTTGGTTGCGCCCCATCCACGAGGCGCGCCACACGAGCAGCCGGGCGGCGTCGATCTCGAGCTTCATGCGCGCGAGCGTGAACGCGACCGCCTGGTTCTCGATGATCTTGCGGGAGAACTGTTCGCGCTCCTTGGCGTACTCGAGCGCGTACTCGTAGGCCGCACGCGCGATCCCCAGCGCCTGCGCGCCGACGGTCGGGCGCGATGACTCGAACGTCTGCATGGCCGCCTGCGAGTTGCTCTTCTTGCCCTCGCGCACGCGCGCCAGCCGTTCGTCGAGCTTGTCCATGCCGCCGAGCACGTTGGCGGCCGGCACGCGACAGTCATCGAGGAAGACGTCGGCCGTGTGCGAGGCGCGCAGGCCGTGCTTTGAGACCTTGCTGCCCTGGGAGATGCCCTTGGCTTCGCTCATCGGCACCACGAACGCGGCATGGCCGCGGGCGCCCAGCTCGCGATCGACGGAAGCGATCACCACGTGGACGTCGGCGATGCCGCCGTTGGTGGCCCACGCCTTCTGCCCGTTGAGCACCCACTCGCCCGCAGCCACGTCGAACTTCGCGCTGGTGCGCACGCCTGAGACGTCGGAGCCGGCGTTCGGCTCAGACGCGCAGAACGCGGCGACCTTGACGTCCTCGGCGGTGCCGAAGCAGCGCGGGATCCATTCGCCGATCTGCTCACCGGAGCCCTGACCGAAGATCGCAGCGACGGCCAGCGCGGTGCCCATGATCGACATGCCGATGCCCGCGTCGCCCCAGAACAGCTCCTCGTTGACGATCGGCAACATCAGACCAGTGGGGTCGGCGAAGAACTGTGCGAGCCCTTCAAAGCCGTACAGGCCGATCTTCGCCGCCTCCTGGATGATCGGCCACGGCGTCTGCTCCTTCTCGTCCCACTCGTGCGCCGCCGGGCGCACGACGTCGGCGGCGAAACCGTGGACCCACTCGCGGATGTCCTTCTGGTCCTGGGTGAGCGCCAGCGAGAACGTCACCTCCTGGCCGGCGGCGTCGGCGATCGCAGCAGCCGCAGCGGCAGCTGCGCCGGCGGGCTCGGAGGCGGTGGCGTCGTCGGCCGGCTGGCCGGAGGCGGGCGATGGGGCAGTCGACGGGGCTGACATCGGTCGAAGCTCTCCTTTTGCGTGATCGTGCGGCGGTTCGCCGTCTTGCGTTGTGGGCGCGGCAGCAAGCGGCTCGAGCGGGTCCCCCAGCGACCCTTGACACTCGTTCACCGCGTCCCTTGATAGCTTAACCGACGCGGCGGGCTGGCGCGACGCCGCTTTGCGCGCGCCGTGTCGCGCGCTCAGCGCGTCTGCCACGCCTCCTCGTGGCGCGTGAGCGCGAGCACGTCGTCGGGGATCGTGCCCGCGGCGACGTCCGCGACGGTCACGTGCTCGAGCACTTTGCGCAGGTTGGCGCGCAGTGCGATCCAAACCTGCTTGAGGCTCTCCGCGGAGCCGGCGTACTCGACCTCCTCAGGGCGCTGACCGCGCACGCCCACCAGCGGTCCCTCGACCGCGCGGATGATCTGCGCGAGGTTGAGCTCCTCCGCAGGCTTGGCCAGCCAGTAGCCGCCCTCGGGACCGCGCTGGCTGCGCACGATGCCCGCGGAGCGCAGCTGCGTGAGGATGTTCTCCAGGAACGACACGGGGATGTTCTGTGCCTGGGCGACTTCGTCGACCTTGCGCGGCGCGTCCTGCGCGGTGCCGGCGAGCTCGATCACGGCGCGTACTGCATAGTCGGCCTTGGCGGTCACGTGCATGGGCTGATTCTCACCTATTTGGCTGCCGGCCGGCGCTGTCCTGCATTCGCCGAGCTGCGAGTTAGGTGGCCCTAACTCTGTGCTACGGTTGCGGTCGGTATCCCGACCGTCCAGCTCGGATTTCACTTGCTCGCTCGCCGCATCTCCGTGTTCGTCGCCATCCTCGCCCACGTGGGCACGAGCGCGCGGGCGCGGCCTGCGCGGACGGGACGCGCGCGATGAGCCCCCTGAGCGTCAGCGGCGTGTGGAAGGGCTACGCGGGGACAGCGGTGCTGCAGGGCGTCGAGCTCACCGTGCAGCCTGGCTCGCTGACGGCCGTGCTCGGTCACTCGGGCTGCGGGAAGACGACGCTGCTGCGCGTGGTCGCAGGCTTCGAGCGCCCCGATCGTGGTGTCGTGGCGCTCGCGGGAAGGACACTCGACGACGGACGCAGCTACGTGCCGCCGGAGCGGCGCAGCATCGGCTACGTCCCCCAAGAGGGAGCGCTGTTCTCGCATTTGAGCGTGCGCCAGAACGTCGGCTTCGGGCTCTCGCGCCGCGAGCGTCGCGGCGCGGCCGTGGACAGGCTGCTGGAGTTGGTCGGCATCGCGGCGCTCGCCGAGCGGCTGCCGCACGAGCTCTCCGGCGGCGAGCAGCAGCGCGTGGCGTTGGCGCGTGCGCTGGCGCGCCGACCGCAGGCGCTGCTGCTCGACGAGCCGTTCTCCTCACTGGACGCGTCGCTGCGTGGCCACGTGCGCGAGGAGGTGCACGCGCTGCTGAACACGCAGGGCGTCACGACCGTGCTGGTCACGCACGACCAGGAGGAGGCGCTATCGCTGGCGGACGTGGTGGCGGTGCTGCGCGACGGGCGCATCGTCCAGCAGGCGCAGCCGGCGGAGCTCTACGAGCAGCCCGTCGATGAGCGTCTGGCGCGCTTTCTCGGCGCCGTCAACGTGATCGACGCGCAGCTCGAGCGTGACACCGCGCGCACGCGGCTGGGCGCGCTGCCGCTGCGCGCCGACGCAGACGCGCCAGCTGGGCAGTCGCTGCCCGGCTCGCGCGCGGGGAGCGTGATGGTCCGTCCCGAGCAGCTCGACGTGCGCGCGCTCGGCGAGGGCGCGGCGCACGAGCCGGCACCGGTCGGTGTGCATGGACGGGTCGAGCAGTGCCGCTACTACGGGCACGACGCGCTGCTGCACATCCGCGCGCAGGACGGCGCGGATGCGCAGCTGTTGCTCGCCCGCGTGAGCGGCGCGCAGGCGCTGCCGGCGGGAACGCCTGTCAGCGTCGCCGCTCACGGGCCGGTCGTGCCGCTGCGAACGTGATGGGTGACACGCCGCAGAGCGCGCCTCCTGCTCAGCATTCACGGAGCACCCGCGTGCTCGCCGGCGTGCTCGCCGCTGCACTGGTGCTCGCGATCGTCGCGCTCGTGCTCGTGCTCGCGGGCGCCGGCACCGGCGAACCGTCAGGCGTCCACGCCTCGGCGCAGACGAGCGTGCCCGCCTACGTCACGCAAGCGCCCACGCACGAGCAGAAGCTGATCGAGCGGGGCGCGCACCTGATCGTCACCGACGGCTGCACCGCATGCCATCTGGGCGCACGCACGGCGGGCAGCGCGCCCAACTTCGAAAGCTTTGCCGGCCATCGTCTGACGCTGCGCGACGGGCGCAGCGTGCTGGTGGACGAAGCGTTCATCCGCGCCGGTCTGGTGGAACCGGTGGCCAACGAGCTCGCGGCTTATCGCGCGGCGCCGATGCTCGCGGCGCTGGCGCACCTCCACCTGGCCGCCCACCCCGCGCAGGTCGCCGCGCTGGCAGCGTTCATCGAGCAGGTCGGGCCGGAAACCGAATAGCCGCCGAGGCTGGCCAACCGCCGGCTGGGTCGCTACCGTCGGGCTTCGAGGTGGTAGGCAATGGATAGCGCATTCCTGCAAGCGCGCCGCGAGGAGCGCCGGCGTGCGGTTCGGCGCCGGCGACGCCTGGCCGGCGCGGCGATCGTGCTGGTCGTGGTCGCTGTGCTCGCCGCGGTCGTGCTCGCCGGCGCCAGCTCGGGAACCGGCCATGACGGTGCGCGCGTGGCAGACACGAGCGCGCGCGCCGCCGCCCGCCGCCACCGCAACACCCGGTCGCCCGCCAGCAGCACCAGCGGCGGCAGCAGCACCAGCACCGCCAGCACCCAGGTGGCGGGACCGCCTGGGCAGGAGCCTGTGCCGATCCTCATGTACCACGTGATCGCCGCGCCGCCGGCGGGCGTGCCGTTCCCCGGCCTGTACGTAGAACCGGCGGAGTTCGCCGAACAGATGCACGCGTTGAAGCGCGCCGGCTGGCACGCTGTGACCCTCGACCAGGTGGAGGCCTACTGGCGCCGGGGCGTGCCGCTGGGGGCGGGCAAACCGGTGGTGCTCAGCTTCGACAACGGCTACAACTCGCAGTACACGCAGGCACTGCCCGTGCTGCGGGCACTCGGCTGGGTGGGCGATGAGAACCTGCAGCTGAGCGGGCTGCCGCCATCGCAGGGGGGACTCGGACAGGGACAGATTCGCGGCCTGTTGGCCGCCGGTTGGGAGCTCGACACGCAGGGCATCAGCCACGCGGCGCTGATCACGCTGGACGCGGAACAGCTGCACTACCAGGTGGCGAGCGCGCGCCAGATCCTCATGCAGCGCTACCACGTGCCCGTGAACTGGTTCTGCTACCCCTCCGGACAGTACGACGCGAGCGTGGAAGCGGCGGTCAAGGCCGCCGGCTTCATCGGCTCGACCACCGTGGTGCCGGGGTGGGCGCACCCCGGCGAAGACCCCTATCGCCTGCACCGGCTGCGCGTGCTCGGCGGCACGAGCGGCCAGCAGCTGCTGGAACTGCTGGCCGCAAGCCGCGAAGACGCACCCGCCGGCGCCTCCTACACCGCCTAGCGACCCGCTCGTGAGGGCTCAGTGCATGCGCGGATCGACGAACACGTCGTCGATGCGCGAGCTGCCGGTCAGCGCGGTGAAGCGCAGCGCCACCTCGGCGGTGCCACCCGACAGCACACCGGTGACGACCGAGCCGGTGAGCATCGGCAGCGTGGGCTCCCATTGGCTGCTCAACGCGACTGCGCCGAGCGGCAGCGCGACGGGTCCGAGCAGCGTCTTGTAGACGACCTCGACGGCGATGGTCGACAGCAGGCTTTCGTTGCGCGCGAAGAAGCGGAACGTCGGGTAGGCGGCGTCCACGCACGTGTATGGCGACTGCGCGCTCCCGCCGGCGGGCAGTTCCAGCGCGTAGCTGCCGACGGAGCCGTCCACGTCGTAGGGCTCGCCGCCGGCTACGCGCTGGGCTCCGCCGCTGAGCGTCCAGCCTTCGAGCGAGCCTGCGAAGTCACCGCCGGGGACCAGCTCGTAGGAGTTCGCGTCCCCCCACGCCAGGAAGGGCTGCGAGAGCGCTGCTTCGTTGCAAGCGTCGGTGCTGATCAGCGCGGCCTGCGCCGGGGCGGCGCAGAGCGCGCAGAGCAGGCTCGCGGGCAGCGCTAGCGCGAGCGCCAGCGCGGAGCGGCGCGGGGTGAGTAGGCGTCGAAAGGGTGCGAGCTGTGCGGTCAACGAGAACACTGGAGCCTCCGTGCGTGAGCTGGCGGCTGAGCTATCTCGTGTTCGAGACCTCTCGCTTTGCGTCCCCACCTCGCGGTGGGTTTGCCTTGTGCAGCGTGTTTGTGGGGTCGCCGCGCAGGATCGGGCACCGCGGCCGCGCTGGCAAGCACAACGGACGCCTGTTTGAGCCGGCGAGTTAGAACCGGCCGCCAAGTTCCAATGGTCGGGTTTTGTCGGGTGGACTTGGTGAATCGCTTGCGTTTCCGGGCGTTCGTGACGATAGGCGCGGAAGAGAGGCAGATGTCGGCTCGAGCCATCAGCGAATCGGAGCGCCTGCGCGCGTCCTTTGCCGTACGCGCGCAGGGCATAGCCAACACCGAGCGCCGCGCCGCGCTCACGATCGGCGCCGGCTTCCTGGCCGCCGCCGTCGCGCTGGCGCTGTTCGCCGGCGATCACCAGCGGCTCTCACCGGCGGTGGCGGTGCTGTTCGTGGTGGCGATGGCCGCCGCCAGCGAAATCCACGTGGAGATCGGCAGCGGCTTCACGGTGCCCACGCAGGCGGTGTTCGTGCCGATGATCTTCGCTGTGTCGAGCTCGCTCGTGCCGCTGCTGGTCGCGCTCGCGCTCGCGCTCGGGATGCTGCCGGCGATCCTCGCCGGGCGCGCGCCGGTCAACCGCCTGCTGGCCGCCCCCGGCAACAGCTGGTTCGCGCTTGGGCCGGCGCTGGTGTTGACGCTCGCGCACGACCAGCACCCGGACGGACGCTGGGCCGTGCTCGTGCTCGCGTTGCTCGCCCAGTTCGCATGCGACTTCTGCGCGAACGCCGCCTGGGAACACCTGCGCGGCGGCCTGACGCTCGCTGACATGGCCACCGAGATGCGCAAGATCTACCTGATCGACTGCGCGCTCGCGCCACTCGGGCTGCTGGTCGCGATCGCCGCCGTGGGACGCCCGTGGGTGGTGATCTTGATCGCGCCGCTGTTCGTGGTCCTGCGCTGGTTCTCCAAGGAGCGCCGCGCGCGCTTGGAGCAGCTGATCGAGCTCAACGACGCCTACCGCGGCACGGCGCTGCTGCTCGGCGACGTGGTCGAGGCCGACGACACGTACACGGGCGAGCACTGCAAGGACGTCGTCCGCCTCGCGCTGGGCGTGGCACAGGAGCTGGGGCTGGATGTCGACGCGCAGCGCACGCTGGAGTTCGGCGCGCTGCTGCACGACATCGGCAAGATCGCGGTGCCCAAGGAGATCGTCAACAAGCCGGGCAAGCTCGATCCGGAGGAGTGGGAGATCATCAAGACGCACACGGTGGAGGGCCAGCGGATGCTGGAGCGCGTCGGCGGCTTCATGGGACAGGTCGGGCAGATCGTGCGCTGCCACCACGAGCGCTGGGACGGCGGCGGCTATCCCGACGGCCTGTTCGGCGAGGACATTCCGCTGGCGGCCCGCATCATCTCCTGCTGCGACGCGTTCAACGCGATGACCACCAACCGGCCATACCGTCGGGCGATGGCCACCGGGCTGGCGCTCGCGGAGCTCCAGGCGCACGCGGGCGCGCAGTTCGACCCCGTGGTGGTCGACGCGCTGGGACGCGTGGTCGCGCACGCTGACGGCGCGAGCGCGGCGGCGCCACACGCGCTGGACAGCCCGGCGGCTTGAGCGCGGCGGCGCCACACGCGCTGGACAGCCCGGCAGCTTGAGCGCGGCGGCGCGCCCCGCCGTTGTCTTCAGCAAACGCAAGCGTTCGATCGGTCAAGCGATCAAGCAGGCGTCGGTCGCTGCCGATCCGCTCGTCAATGTCGCGCGCACGACCGATCTCGCTGGAGACAGAGCTGCGTCAACTCGGGCGGGCGGTGAATGCCCGCACCGACGACGTGGTCGCGGCGATGGTGCGCCGCACGCAGGCGTCCAACTGCCAGCTGGAGGCGGCCATCGAGGAGCGCTTCGCGCGCGTGGGCACGGTCTCGACGATTGCGGTGGCGCGCTGGATGTCCGGCGAGGGAGTCGAGGCCGCCCGCGAGGTCGGACAGGAGGCAGGGCTGATCTTCGCCCAGCTCGCCGCGCAGCGCGCGGCGCCGCTGAACGAGGTGGCCAAGCGCTGCCTGCGCTGGTGCGACGCGGCACGCGAGATCGTGTGCGACTGTGCGCGCCAGCTGGATATTCGCCCGGCGGTGCTGGACGAGGCGCTGGCGATGCTGCAGCGCAGCCTCAACGTCACGCTCGTGCGCGTATGCGAGTCCTTCGAGGCAGAGCGCCAGCGCACCGACGAGGAGCTCACCCACCGCCAGCGCGAGCTCGCGTTCCTGGCCACCCACGACTCGCTCACGGGCCTGCCGAACCGCACGCTGATCCTCGACCGCGTCGAACAGCTGATGCTGCGCGCCCGCCGCGAGCAGACGCCGGTGGCGGCGCTGTTCATCGATCTGGACAACTTCAAGACGATCAACGACTCGCTCGGCCACGCGGTCGGCGACGAGCTGCTGCGGGCGGTCGCCGACCGGCTGACGGCGGTGGTGCGCGAGTCCGACGCGGTCGGGCGGCTGGGGGGCGACGAGTTCGTGGTGATCGCCAGCGAGCTCGCATTCGCCGCCGGCCCCGAGCTGATCGCCGAGCGCTTGCTGGAGGCGCTCGACCTGCCCTTCAAGCTCGCGGGCTGCCCGCACACGCCGCTGAAGGTGACGGCGAGCATCGGCATCGCCGGCGGCGACCGCGAAAGCGCGGAAGAACTGCTGCGCGACGCCGACGTCGCCATGTATCAGGCCAAGTGGGACGGCCGCCATCGCTATGTGGTGTTCGAATCGGGCATGTACTCGGCGGTGCAGTCGCGCCTGGAGCTCGAGATGGACCTGCGTGTGGCGCTCGAACAGAGCGAGTTCTTGCTCGTCTACCAGCCGACGTTCGACCTCCTGCAGATGAGCCCCACGGGCATGGAGGCGCTGATCCGCTGGCGCAGCCCGACACGCGGCCTGGTTCAGCCAAACGACTTCGTCCCGCTGTTGGAGGAGACCGGACTGGTGGTGGACGTCGGGCGCTGGGTACTGCGCGAGGCGTGCCGCCAGTGCGTCTGCTGGCATGACGCCGGCTATCGGATCGGCGTCGCCGTCAACGTCTCCGCGCGCCAGCTCGACAGCGACGCGTTCGTGCGCGACGTCGAGCTGGCGCTGGGCACAAGCGGACTGGACCCCGACTACCTGACGCTGGAGATCACCGAGACGGCGATCATGCGCGACATCGAGCAGGCGGCCGTGCGCCTGGCGAGCGTCAAGCAGCTCGGCGTGCGTATCGCGATCGACGACTTCGGCACCGGCTACTCCTCGATGGCCCACCTGCAGCGTCTGTCGGTGGATGCGCTGAAGATCGACCGCTCGTTCATCACGCAGATGACCGACAACGACGAGGGCGAGACGATCATCCGCACGCTGGTACAGCTCGGCAAGGCGCTGTCGATCGAGACCTTCGCCGAGGGGATCGAGCAGACGCGCGAGCTCAGCCTGCTGCAGGACGAGCGCTGTGACAGCGGACAGGGCTTCCTGTTCGCCCGCCCGCTCGAGGGCGCTGACACGGCGAGGTTCCTGCGCGAGTGGAAGGCCCAACAGGCGTTCCCCGCATCCGCCGCGTGAGCTGACGCGCGCCGGAGCGGAGGTTATAGACACACGCTGACATTCGTCTGCGCGTGCTCTAGCTTTGCCTCGCCGTGCGGGCTTGCGCGCTCGCCGTATCGGTAGCCGGACGGGCGCGCCAGGCGCAAGCGGCATGCGACGCACGAGGCTTCACGATGAGTAGGTGCAACACCCTCGTGCGACGTGCGTGGGGACCCGGAGCTAGTCGAGCCGGGTCCCCATTGCACGTGCCAGCCTGCCGCTCATGGATTCCAGCGACACAGATCCCGCAAGACCTCAAGCGCATCGGGGTCGTCGGGCAGGTCCGCGAGCGCCACCGCGGCTGCCAGCGCCCGCGCGATCGTCGCTGCGGGCGTCTCGGTGATCCACCGCGCCAGCCAGCGCAACGCCCACGTGTCGTACTCCACCGGGCTCTGCTGCGCGACCAGCGGCAGCAGCCGCAGCGCCACCGCGAGCGGAATCGGATGACCCCGTTCGCGCGAGTAGTCCCTGCTGAGCGACACCGCCATGCGCAGGTCGCCACGCTCAGCTTCGTGTTCGATCTCACGCAGCGGCCTGAACGGTGGGTTGCCCATGCGAACGCATGTTCGCATAGATCCGCGGCCAGCGCGAGCCGGCGCTCAGCCGCCGGGCGGCTGCTCGTCCAGGGCGCGCACCAGCTCCTGCGTGGAGATGCCCGCCAAGCCGATGGGCGTGGCATAGCGCTCCATGTAGGTGCACACCATGTCCACGAACATCGCCACGATCGCCTCCCGTTCGGCCGGCGTGCGCTCGGTGAGGAAGACGAACTCGAACATGCGATCGAACAGGCGCACGAGCAGCTCGGCGCTGAAGTCGGGGGCGCCGGCCAGCATCCCTGACTCCCTGACCGCCGAGCGCAGCGAGGACGCGAGCCGGGCGTCGAGCTCGCGCACGCGCTCGACCACCGCAGCGTTCATGCGGCCCCCGAACCACACCGGCACGCCCTCGGGGTGGGCCTGGTGGTGGCGCATGTGGGCCAGCGCCGCCGCCTCTGCCAGCGAGCGGAACGTGACCTGCTCGAGCGCGAGCAACGCTGCGGTGACCGCTGCGTCGATCTCCGCGAGCTGGCGATCGAGGTACGCGGCGATGATCGCGTCGCGGTTGTCGAAGTAGCGGTAGATGCTCGCCACGGGGATGCCCGTGTGCGCGGCCAGCGAACGCGTGGTGAGCGCCTCCACCCCGCCTTCGGCCAGCAACTCCGCCGCCGCCTGGAGGATCTCCTCGACCCGCTCGCGACTGCGCCGCTGAACGGGAACGCGACGCGTCACCTGCATGTCAGCGAGCATAGCGCTCGCGGTTTTGCTGCTCGACCTGCGCGGCGTGCGCCTCGTTGAACTCGCGTCCCTCGCGCACGAACTGGAGCAACAGTTCGAGCTGCTGCTCGCTGTAGCGTTGGTACAGGCGCTCGGACAGGGCTTCGTGCTCGCCGAAGAAGCGCCCCCCTTCGCGCCGCGCCTTCGGCGTCACCTCGACGAGCACGCGCCGCCGGTCGCTTGCGTCGCGCACGCGCCGTGCGTAGCCGGCGCGCTCGAGGCGATCGAGCGCCGTCGTCATCGCGCCGCTCGTGAGGCCCGTCGCTTGCGCCAGCCCTCCGGCGGTGAGCGATCCTTCGCGCTCGAGCACGTCCAGGCAGCGCATGTCGGTGCGGTTGAGACCAAGCGCGTCGGCCACCGCCTGGTCGAAGCGGCCGGTGGCGGCCTGCGAGCGCCGCACCTCATCGATCAGCTCCTCGAATACTTGACGCTTATGTCTTGACACTATGATCTCTTTACGCTAAAGATATTTTAGACTCAAGACATCCTAGCGTGGCCGACCAGGGAGAAACGATGGTGCTGGCAATCGACGCACACGAGCTGATCAAGACCTATCCCCCGGACGTCCGGGCACTCGACGGCCTGAGCCTGGCGGTGCGAGCGGGCACCATCTTTGGCCTGCTGGGCCCCAACGGCGCCGGCAAGTCCACGACCGTCCGCGTCCTGACGACGCTCACGCAGCCAGACAGCGGCAGCGCGCGGGTCGCGGGCGTCGACGTGCTCGCCGATCCGCTGGCGGTGCGCCGCGCGATCGGCGTGGTCGGCCAGAAGCACGGAGCCGACCCGGAGGCAACCGGTCGCGAGAACCTCGTCCTGCAGGGCGAGTTCCACGGCATCGTCGGCGCGCAGCTGCGCGCGCGGGTCACGCAGTCGCTCGAGCGCTTTGGCCTCGCCGACGCAGCCGAGCGCCAGGCCAAGACCTACTCCGGCGGCATGCAGCGGCGCCTGGACGTGGCGATGGGCCTGCTCCACCGCCCGCAGGTCCTGTTCCTCGACGAGCCCACGACGGGTCTCGATCCCGAGGCGCGCGCGCACATGTGGCAGGAGATAGAGCGGCTGGCCGGCGAGGAGCGGATGACGATCCTGCTCACCACCCACTACCTGGAGGAGGCCGACCGGCTCGCCTCCCAGCTGGCGATCGTGGACCGCGGCCGGATCGTGGTCGAAGGCCCACCGGAGCAGCTCAAGAGCGACCTGCGGGGCGACCGGATCGAGGTCGAGCTCGCCGACTCCAAGGACGCCGGCGCACGTGTTGCGCTCGAGCGGGTGAGCGATCTCACCGAAGTCAAGCTGGAGGGCCGCACGCTGCGCGCCCGCGCGCGCGACGGCAGCGCGGCGATTCCCGCCGTGCTCGCGGCGCTCGACGCCCACGGCGTGAAGGCGGCCTCCGTCACGCTCGCCCGCCCGTCACTCGACGACGTGTACCTGCAGCACGCGGGGCGCAGCTTCCACCGCGCCGACAGCGAGCACGAGGAGGTGGCGGCATGACGGCCGCGAGACAGACCTGGCAGGTGAGCCTGCGCGGCGTGCGCGCGCTCTTGCGCCAGCCTGGATACCTGGGCATCACGCTCACGCAGCCGATCATCTGGCTGCTGCTGTTTGGCGCGCTGTTCAAGGCGGTGACACGCATCCCTGGCTTTCACGGCGGCTCCTACATCGACTTCCTCACGCCGGGCATCGTCGTGATGCTCGCGATCTCCTCCGCCGGGTGGACGGGGATGGGCTTCATCGAAGACATCAACGGCGGCGTCATGGACCGGCTGCTCGTCTCGCCCGTGTGGCGCGGCGCGCTGAACGCCGGCACCGTCGTGTACGCGATGCTGACGATCGTCATCCAGACAACCGTGATCGTGTTGCTCGCGTGGGCGCTCGGGGCGGACTACAAGGGCGGCGTCGGCGGCGTGCTGATCCTCGTGCTCCTCGCCGGCCTGCTGGGGGCCGCGTTCGCCTCGCTGTCCAACGGCCTCGCCGTGCTCACCCGCCAGCGCGAGACGCTGATCGGCGCGGTCTCAGCGGTGATCCTGCCGCTCACCTTCCTCTCCTCCGCGCTCATGCAGCAGAACCTCGTCCCCAGCTGGATCCGCTCGGTCGCGAAGTTCAACCCCGTCAACTGGGCGGTCGAGGCCGGCCGCTCCGCCGCGATGCAGAAGATCGACTGGGGGCTCGTGGGCAGCCGTTTCGCGCTGCTCGCCGCGCTCGCCGTGCTCTGCGCGATCTTCGCCACCAGGGCCTTCGCCCGCTACCAGCGCTCGCTGTGAGCTGCACAGCGCGCGCTGGGCACCGGGCGCTCAGCTGACGAGAGCCGTTTCGACCCCGCTCAAGGCCACGTCGTAGATCGTCGTGCGGGTCTTGGCGCACGCCGGGGAGCGTGCGCTTTCGGCCGTGTCGAGCTTGCCCGTGGCGGTGCCGTAGATTTCCGGTCCCCATTCCTGCTGTGTGAACGCGGCGGAGACTTCCTTGAAGACGTACACGCACGGCCCTCCCAGCTCGATGCGCATCGGCACGAGCTTCACGATCATCTTCCTGGCGCTAGTGATTTCAACCGCCCTGGCGCCGCCGTGACAGTTTTCGAGCTGCTCCGCTTCGCCGGTCCTCACGAGCTTGTCGGTGCGGGCGTGGTTCACCGTCACCTTGAACTCCTGTTCTTCCCAGTAGCACGCGCCCAGCGAGTAGCCGCCAACGAGCAGGACTTCGCCGCCCGCCGCCAGCGGCTTGCCTTCCGCCTTCAGTTCCAGCAGCGTCCCGGTGGACGCGGCGCTGGCGCACGCGGTGGACAGCGCCAGCACGACGGCCGTCACACCCAGCAGGCACTCCAGCAGCCTCGTCCTGCCCGTCATGAACCGTCCTTCGCTCCGCGGTCGTCGTGCGCTGCGCCGTTTGCCTTCATCACGGCGCGCCGGGCGCGGAACGACATGATCGAAGCGAGCGATGCCGCCGAACCGACGGAGAACACGGACGCAAACGAGGCGATCGAGCCGATCGACAGCGCCGAGCCGACCGAGCCGATCGACAGCACCGACCCGCGCGAGCCGATCGACAGCAGTGAGCTCTCCGACCACAACGACCACTTCGCGCTTCTCGGCGGCTGCATGTGCTCAGTATGGCAATCGCCGCTCGTTGTGCGACCGAGCGCGCTCGCCGGCATTACGCTTGCGGCATGGCCGGGGCCGCGGAGGGTGAGCTCAAGACGCGGGCTGCTCGGCGCGCGCTGGGCGCTCGTCGCGCGGCGCTGATCGCGCTGCTGCTCCTGGGCGCGCTGGCGCTGGCGCCGGGCGCCGTCCCGGCGGCGCTCGCGAAGACCGTCACGCTGGGCCTCTCGGGCTGGCAGGTGCAAAGCAGCGCCGCCGTGGGGAGCTCGGGCAAGGAAGTCTCCACGCCGGGCTTCCCCACCGACGGATGGCTGGCGGTCACGCCCGACGACGGCGGGGCGGTGGGGACCGAGGTCGGCGCGCTGCTGCAGAACGGCGTGTGCCCGGAAGTGTTCTTCGCGGAAAACATGAAGAGCTGCTTCGGCTACCTGGATGCGATCGGGCCGCTCACCAGCGGCGAGTTCTCGGTGCCGTGGTGGTTTCGCACGAACTTCACCCCCAACCTGCAGCCGGGCGAATACGCGCAGCTGATCGTCAATGGGGTCGTCGGCGCGGCGAACCTGTGGGTCAACGGCAAGAAACTCGCCAAGCACAGCAGCCTGCAGGGAGACTACACGCGCTACACGTTCGACATCAGCGGCCTGCTCCGGGCCGGCGTCAACTCGCTCGCCCTCGAGGTCTATCCCAACAACCCGTTGAAGATGTTCACGCTCGACGACGTTGACTGGAACCAGATCCCGCCCGACAACAACACGGGCATCCAGTTCCCCCTGCAGCTGCACACCTCCGGGGCGCTGGCGATCAGCGACGTGCACGCCCTGCAGGAAGACACACCCGAAGTGTCGCGTGCGGCGCTCACGCCGAAGTGCGAAGTGACGAACGACAGCGCCACGAGCCAGAGCGGCACGGTACGCGTCACGCTGACGCCGCCCGCCGGCGCGGGCGAAGCGATCACGCTGGAAAAGACGGTCACGCTCGCGGCGCACACCAGCAGCGTGGTGTCGTTCACGCCCGCCGAAGACCCGCAGCTCGAACTCGAGCACCCCGCCGTCTGGTGGCCCTACCAGATGGGCGGGCAGCCGCTGTACGGGCTGGCGATGGAAGTCGCACAGGCCGGCTCGGCGCCGGACGGCGAATCCGAGCAGTTCGGCATTCGCACGATCTCCTCGCGGCTGATCGGCTCCTCGCCGATGGCCCCCGACGGGGTGCGCCAATTCCTCGTCAACGGGCAGCCGTTCGTGTTCCGCGGCGGCGGCTGGGCGGAGGACCTGTTCCTGCGCTACTCCGCCGCCAACACGGCCGCGCAGATCGCGCTGATCAAGAACCTCGGGCTGAACGGCATCCGCACGGAGGGCAAGCAGATGCCGCAGAACTTCTACGAACAGATGGACCGCGCGGGGATCCTGATCGACGCGGGCTTCCAATGCTGCGACGCGTGGCAGCCGGAAGGCAAGCACCTGAGCGCGCGCGACCTGCAGATCCTGGAACTGTCGGCGCGCTCGATCGGCGAAGCGCTGCGCGACCACCCCAGCGTGCTGAACTTCAGCTGGAGCGACAACGCGCCGACGCCCGAACAGGAAAGGGTCTCGCTGCGCGGCTTCGCCGCGGCGGAATTCGCGGACCCGCTGATCGCCTCGGCCGAGTACAACAGCGGCCGTGTGCTGGGGCCCTCGGGCGAGAAGGAGGGGCCGTACAACTGGGTGCCGCCGAGCTACTGGTACGACAACACGCACTACAGCCCGAGCGACCCCACGCGCACGAACGTCGGCGGGGCGTGGGGCTTCGACAGCGAGGCCAGCGCCGGCGACACGGTGCCCACGCTCGACTCGATCGAACGCTTCATGTCGCCGGCCGAACAGACCAAGCTGTGGCAGGAACCGACGTACAACCAGTACCACACCAACTACGAGCCCGAACTGCCCAACGAACGCAACGAAGGCTACGCGTTCGGCACGCTGTACGAGCTCGACAAGGCGATCGCCGCGCGCTACGGCCAGTGGTCGAGCCTCGACGAATACGTCGAGGAGGCGCAGGTGCAGAACTACGAAACCCAGCGCGCGGAGTTCGAGGCCTACATCGACCACGCGGCCGCCACCCCCACCCCCTCCACCGGCATCGACTACTGGATGCTCAACAAGGGCTTCCCGACGCTGCTGTGGGATCTCTACAATGAGGAATTCGACCAGGCGGGCAGCTACTTCGGCGCGCAGGAGGCAAACCGCACGCTGCACGTGCTGTACGCGTACGACAACGACACCGTCACCATCGACAACCTCACCGGCGCCGCCGCGAGCGCCCTGGAAGTCGAAGCGAAGGTCTACAGCCTCGCCGGCGAGCTGCTCGACGACCAGCAGGCGGGCCCCATCGAGCTCCCGTCACAGGGCGTGGCCAACGCCGTGATCATGCCGCGCATCCCCGCGAGCACAGCACCGCCCACCCCCGCGCAGACCTACTTCGTCGAGCTGCTCCTGCGCCAGCACGGCACGCTGGTCGACCGCAACGTGTACTGGCTCTCCACGCAGCCCGACATCGTCAACTGGAAGGACACGGTGGAACAAGCGCAGGCGACGATGACCCAGTACGCCGACCTCACGCAGTTGCATCAGCTGGCGGGCGCGCGCGTCGCGGTCAGCGCCGCCACGACCGAAGCCCCCGGCCCCGACGGCGCGAACGCGCTCACGTCGGTGACGATCACGAACACCTCCAGCACGCCCACGGTCGCGTTCTTCCTGCGCGCGGACCTGCGCCGCGGCGACGCCGAGGGCACACCCGCCGCGGGTGAGGACGAGGTGCTGCCCGTGTTCTGGAGCGACAACGACACGACCATCTGGCCCGGCGAATCGGAGACTCTCACCGCCGCCTACAACGCCGCCGAACTCGACGGTCAGCAGCCGGTGGTCAGCGTGAGCGGCTGGAACGTGCCGGCCGTCGACGTGGCTGCGCCCTGACGGCGCCGGCGGCTTACCCCGCTCAAGAACCGCTAGCGAGGGACCGATACGAAGTGCAGCCCCAACCAGCACGCAGCGCCCATGTGATGGTCCCCGACGTCGATATCTACAACCTCAAGCGCAACATCGAGCGCGCGAACGAGTTGCTCGACCTGGGGCGCGCAAGCACCGGCCTGTCGTTCCTGAACCACGCGCGCCAGGTGCTGATGCCACTGCCGCTGGTCGATCGCAGCAGGCCGGCACAGACCGACATCTTCCCGCCCGTGCGCATGCGACCGGTCGCGGCGCTGCAGGGCAAGCGGATCGGCGTCATCGCCTCGGGCGGCGGCGGCGGGTGCGTGGCGATGGTCGGAGTCGCCAGGGCCTTCGAAGAGGCGGGGGTCCGCCCGGCGCTCTACTCGGCGTGCTCGGGCAGCGCGATCTGGGGCGCGATGTGGGCGGCGGGGATGAGCGCGCAGGAGATGGTCGACTTCTCGCTGTCGTGGCGCGCGGAGGACTATCTGGACATCCGCTGGACGGGGATTCCGCGTTTTTTGCTGAGCGGGCTGAAAGGTTTCACGGGGCTGATGAAGGGCGCGGCGCTTGAACGTCTGTTCAACGAGCGGCTGTGGAACATGCGCGTCGGCGACACCGCTTTCCCGATGAGCTCGATCGGCTACAACATGGACCTCGGACGCGTCGAGTACTTCAGCAGCGAGCAGACGCCCGAGCTGACGCTCGGTGAGCTCGTGCGCATCGCGGTGGCGCTGCCGCTGTTCATCGAGTCGGTGCCGGTGGGCGGGCACCTGTACGTCGACGGCGGGGTGATCGAGCTGTTCCCGGCGCAGCCGATCCTCGAGGACGGCGAGCTCGACCACGTGTTCGGCGTCAACTTCATGCTGCCGGCGGGCTTCGAGGCGCAGGACATCACCGGCTGGGCCGAGCGCCCCGGAGGCTTTCTGCAGGCCAGCCGCCAGCTGCAGCAGGGCAACCACCTGGAGATGGCCAGGCGCGCGCGGCGCGAGCTCGGCGAGCGCTTCACCCTGATCGACCCAATCGACCCCGCGCTGCTGCGCGGCGTGTCCTTCTATGACCTGTTCATCGACCGCCGCCGCTGGCCCGAGCTGATCCGCCAGGGTCACGCGGCGGCGACACGCGCGCTGGACGCGCTACGAGCTTCGAGGCCGCGCAGCATCCGGACGGCGCGCCAGCCACATGTGCGGCCGCTGCGAGCGTCCACAGCGCGCAGAACCCGCGCGGCGCGCCAGTCGCGCTCGCGCGCGGCTTAAGCTGGGCGAAGACCCACAGGCGCGCTGCGGGGCGAGGTCTCGCGCAGCGGGGCGGCCAGCGGTCAGGAGCAAGCAATGGCGTGCGCAGGAGAAGAGTTGGTCAACCCACTGACCGGTGAGCGGATCGTGTTCAGCAGAACGGCCGCTGAAACCGCGGGACAACTGCTCGAGATGGATGCCTTTTGGACCCAGCGAGGACAGCGCGCGGTGGAGCACGTGCACCCTGAGATGCAGGAGCGCTGGGAGGTCATTGCCGGCAACGCCTGCTTTCGCGTCGGCGGTGTCGAACGGACGGCAGGACCGGGCGAGGTGGTCGTGGCGCCTCCCGGCGTGGCGCATCTGGCGTGGAACCCGGCCGACGAGCCGGCGCACGTGCGCATCTCGATGCGCCCAGCGCTCCGCTGGGAGGTGTTCGTCGAGCGTCTGTTTGCGCTCGCCTGCGCTGGACAGCGCGCTCAGCTGCAAGCCCCCGATCCAGCGCTGATGCTCGCGTTGCTGAATGAGTTCCCACGTGAGATTGCTCTGCCGCCACGGCGCTTCGAGGAGACGCGCTCAAGGCCCTAGCTGCAGGCGAGGGCCGGCCATTGGCGCCAAGCCACTGCTGGTCGCGCGGACGTCTCGTTATTTTCCGTTATGCGAACTCCTTCGAGAAGCTCGCGCGGGGAGTGTGTGTATCCGCGGGTTCGGATCTCAAGCGCGAGCAGCGCCCATCCGAAACATGTAGGCACGGCGATGCCCGGAACTTCTCAATCACTGTGGCATTCATCGGGGGACGCGGCGGCAGGTCTCGTAGCGGTGCCTGCGCCACTGGCGGCAGCCCGGCCCACGCTGCTGGGAGCGCTGCCACGGCGTATGACGGCCGGTCGCCCCGCGATCGGGTGGTCGCTGGCGCTGCTGTTCGTGTGCAAGGGGCTGCTGTGCCTTGCGATGGTCGCCTTCCCGATCAGCACGAGCGAGCCGACGGGGCTGCTCGGCACCGCGGGCGCCCTGGGGATCGCGGCGGGGTCCGCCGTGTGGCTGTTCGCGAGACGCATTCCCCTGATCGGCTTCGAGCTGCTCGCAGCGGGCGGCGCGGTGACGGTCAGCAATCTGATCGCCCACGCGACCACGCACGGCGGGATGATGCTCGCCGCGTTCGCCTATCCGTGGATCGCGATCTACGCCGCCCACTTCTTTCCCCGGCGTGCGGTCATCGTGCAGGGCCTGTTGATCTCGGTGGGCTTCGGCGCGGGCCTGCTGCTGGGCCCACTGTCGCACGTGGCGATCTACTGGGTGGTGGTGACGGTAACGATCTGGTCGATCTGCATCCTGTTGGGAAACCTCAGCGAAAGCTTGCGCGTGCAAGGCTGCACCGACCATCTCACCGGCCTCTTCAACCGCAGCGGATTCGTGGCAGCCGCACTGCGCGAGCGGGCGCTCGCCAATCGCACAGGCGCACCGCTGAGCCTGGCGGTCATCGACCTCGACAACTTCAAGCAGATCAACGACAGCGCAGGTCACGCCGCCGGCGATCAACTGCTGGCGACGCTCGGCCGACAGTGGCGCAAGCGCCTGCGCCCCAGCGACATCCTCGCGCGCCACGGTGGCGATGAGTTCGTGCTGCTGCTCCCCGCCACCGAGCCGAGCGGCGCGCAGTCCGCGCTGGAGCGCCTGCACGGTGAGGGGGACCCGATCGGCTGGTCGACGGGCGTCAGCGAGTGGTTGCCGCACGAGAGCCTCGATGCCGCGCTTGCACGAGCGGATGAAGACCTCTACGAGGTCAAGACGCCACGCGCGGTCAACGCTTGAGCGGGCCAGGTGCGGTCGGCGCTCTCAAGGGACGACGGCGTCGAGCTTGCGACGAAACGCGTCCGGGTCGATCGCCGGATAGCGATACAACTGCGGCTCGATCGCGTCGTAAAGCTCCCGTAGCCGTTTGGGATCGACGAGACGCTGCTCCAACATGCTCTGCACGTCAGCAAGGTCCTGCTGGAAGCCACGCTCGATCTTCGCCAACGCCTGCGAGTAGGGGTCGAAGTGGCGGACCTGAACGTTGGTCTCCTCGAAGACGAGCGGGCTGCGCTCACGCCATCCGGGCAGCTCAGGAATGAAGTCCGGCGGGGAGGCAAGCTCGATATTGATCGCAAGATCCTCCTTCAGTCGTGGCAACTCTCTCAGCACCTCGTCGCGGTCCGGCTCAAAGCGAACGTCAACGTCCACTGTTGACGCGCGCCATCCCTCCATAACCGCAGTCGCGCCGCCCGTCAAATAGACGGTGGTCTTCTCGGACGCTGCTTCGCCGAGGCGGCGCGCGAGTTTGCGCAGCCGCTCACGATCGACGGGAGGTCGCATGCTCAGCGCAGCTAGCGTAGCTCGCCATCCGGCGGAGCAGTGCCTTGTAGCGGCTGTGCGCGCCACCACCTTCACGTTCAGCAAGCAGGCTGTACAAGCGATGCTCGGGTGAAGTCCGGGTCTCGTGCTCGCTCTGGTCTCGGGGAACCTCGATGCCTATCGCACGTAGTCGCGGCGCGGCGATCCGCACGACCAGCGATGCCTCGCTCTCATACCCATCGCGCAAGTCTGCGAGCCCCCGTCGCACGAGCCCGGTCCCAGGCAGATCTGCAGGCAACTCTCTCACGTGAAGATCGTAGCTTCCAGTGTGCAACCGTTCCCGAGCGCTTGGGGACTACGAGAGCAGGGTACACGGCTCCCAAAGCGGCGAACGGGCTTCGAACCCGCGACCTCAAGCTTGGGAAGCTTGCGCTCTACCAACTGAGCTATCGCCGCGCTGACCGTGATTCTAGGGTCTGCGAGCGCGCGCCGGCAGCCACTCGCGCGATCGGCCCTCGCGATCGCGGGCAACCCTCACGGCGGGCATTCCCACTTGCCGTGGCGTGCGTGCAGCGTTTCCCCGACGAGCGCCTTCCCCACAACCCGCGGCGGCGCGACGAGCTTGCACTTGTGCGGGCGCGACGCGCTCGGTGGGATGACAATTAGCTACCCGCCTGTCGCCTCCCTACACCTTGCGGGCTCCTCCGGGCGAGCAAGCCGCAACGGCGCCGGTGAGCACCGCAACGGCGCCGGTGAGCACCGCAACGGCGCCGGCGAGCACCGCAACGGCGCAGGCGAGCGACACCCACCTCTAACCTTGGGGCGGTGAAGCCCCGCCCCCTCCCCATCCTCGCCACGCTCGCCGGCGCCGCGGTCGTGGCGCTGCTCGTGTACGGCGTGTCCAAGCAGGCGCCCAACCGCACGCTCGACGAGCTGGTCGCCGAGGGCCGCTATCCTCCGGCGCCGCAGGCGACGCACCCGCTGCCCGTGCTGGGGTCGCACGGGGAGCGCACGCTGGCCTCGCTGCGCGGCAAGGTGGTGGTGCTGAACTTCTGGGCCTCGTGGTGCGGCCCCTGCCAGGCGGAGGCGCCGACGCTGGAGCACGCCCAGCAAAACCTCGAACGCCACGACGCGACGGTGCTCGGCGTAACCTACCAAGACGACGCCCCCGCGTCGGAAGGCTTCGTGCGCCAGTACCACCTCACCTACCCGATCCTGCGCGACGCGAGCGGCGAATTCGCGCACTCGTTCGGCACCCGCCAGGTGCCGGAGAGCTTCCTGATCAACCGCGCAGGCCGGATCGTGGACATCGAACGCGGCGAGATCGAACCACGCTTCGTCCAGCGCGCGGAAGCGCTCGCCGCCAGCACATGAGGCGCGCAGGCGTCCCCCGGAGGCCGCTCGCACTCCCGCGCGTGCTGCCTGCGCTCACATGCGTGCTGGTCGCGCTCGCGCTGACGGGCGCCACGACCGCGACCGCCGCGACCGCGCCGCGCGTGTCGCTGCCGGCGATCGAACGCCAGGCGATGTGCGTGACGTGCAAAGTGGCGCTCAACGAGTCGCAGTCGCCGCAGGCGAACTTGGAGCGCGAATACATCAAGGAACTGATCGCCAAAGGCGAGAGCGAAGCGCAGATCAAGCGCTCGCTGGTCGCCCAGTTCGGCCCCACGGTGCTCGGCCTGCCGAGCACGCACGGCTTTGACCTCGCCGTGTACCTCGTGCCGGCGGCGGTCGTCGCGGCGCTGCTCGCGCTGGTCGCGCTGCTGCTCCCCCGCTGGCGCAGACGCGCCCGCAGCGAGCGGGCCGCGCGCCCCGCGGGCGCGGCCACCCTCAGCCCGGCCGACGCCGCGCGCCTGGACGCGGACCTCGCGCGCTTCGACTGACGGGCCTCGCGCGCGCTGCGGCTGAAGCTACATCCGCTCGGGGGCGTGCACGCCGAGCAGCCCCAGGCAGCCGGCGATCACGCGCGCGCTGGCCACCGACAGGGCGATGCGCAGCGATTCCACCGCCTCGTCGTCGAGCCCCACCACCTGGCAGTCGCGGTAAAAGGCGGTGAACGTCTGCGCGAGCGCCAGCGCGTACGCGGCGATGCGGTGCGGCGCGCGGCGCTGGGTGGCGTCGGCGAGCTCGTCCGGGAACGCGAGCAGCGCCTCCACGAGCGCGCGCTCGCTCGCGTGCAGCGACAGCGGCGCGCGGGCCGGCGCGCCGGGCGCCTCGCCGGCCTGCACGCCGGGCGCCTCGCCGGTGTGCTGGCCGGCCGCCCAGCCGAGCACGACGTCGAGCGCGCCTGACACGCGCGCGGCGCCGGCGCGCTCGAGCATGGAGGCGATGCGCGCGTGTGCGTACTGCACGTAGTACACGTCGTTCTCGCTGGACTGCTGGCGGGCGAGGTCGAGGTCGAGGTCGACGGTGGTGTCGTGCGAGCGCGCCAGCAGATACCAGCGCGCGGCGTCCACGCCGATCTCCTCGATCAGCTCGTCGAGCGTGACGAACTCCCCGGAGCGCTTTGACATCTGCGCGCGCTCGCCGGAGCTGACGAGGTGCACGAGCTGCATGATCAGCAGCTCCAGCTCGTCGGGGTCGCCGCCGAGCGCGGCGTAGGCGGCCTTCATGCGCGCGACGTAGCCGTGGTGGTCTGCGCCCCACACGTCGATCTGGCGCTGAAAGCCGCGCTCGCGCTTGTCCTGGTGGTAGGCGATGTCGGAGGTGAAGTACGTGTGCTCGCCGCTCGTGCGCACGAGCACGCGGTCCTTGTCGTCGCCGAAGTCGGTGGTGCGCAGCCACAGCGCGCCGTCCTGCGTGTAGGTGTGACCGTGCTGCTCGAGCAGCGCGAGCGTGTGCGCCACGGGGCTGGGGTCGCCTTCGTGCAGCGAGCTCTCGTAGAACACCACGTCGAAGTCCTGCACCCCGAAGTGCGCCAGCGAGCGCATGATGTGGCCTATCATCACCGCCACCGCCGCGCGCCCCAGCGCGCGCGCATCGCCCGCCTCCGCGCCCGCGCCGGCGCTCGCCAGCTCCGCCGCCAGCTCGGCGACGTACGCACCCTTGTAGCCGTCCTCGGGCACCTGCTCGCCGCGCGCGAGCGCGGCGATCGACTCGCCCAGCTTGCGCACCTGCGAGCCGGCGTCGTTGACGTAGAACTCGCGCTCCACGCTGTGGCCGCACAGCGCGAGCATGCGCGCGAGCGCGTCGCCGTAGGCGGCGTTGCGGGCGTGGCCGACGTGCATCGGCCCGGTGGGGTTGGCGGACACGAATTCCACGAGCACGCGTTCCGGGCGCGGGGCGCCGCCGGCGCCGAAGCGCTCGCCGGCGGCGAGCACGTGGGCGAGCGCGCCGGCCAGCCAGGCGTCGGACATGAACAGGTTGACGAACCCTGGGCCGGCGACCTCGAAGCGCTCGACGCTCGCCCCCAGCAGCGCGTGCACGGCGGCGCCCAGGCGCTCGGCGAGCTCGCGCGGCGACGCGCCGAGCACGCGCGCGAGCAGCAGCGCGGCGTTGGTGGAGTAGTCGCCGAACTGCGCGCGGCGGGGGCGCTCGAGCGTGATCCGCCAGCTGCCCGCGCCGGCCTGCTCGCCGGCGAGCTGCTCGGCGCAGGCCATCACCGCCGCGCGCAGGCGCGCGAGGGGCGCGTCCTGCGCGGCCTGCGGGCGCGCGGGCGGCGTGTGCGGCGCGTCCTGCGCGTGGTCGATGGGGGGCTCTGGCATGGGTCCGCGCTCGGGGTTGCGATACTAGCTGCGTGACCGACCAAGACTCAGGCGCCGAGCGCCACATCAACATCCACCTGTCCCCCGAGATCATGGGGGGCGTGTACGCCAACTTCGCCAACGTCAGCCACTCCGACTACGAGTTCACGGTGACCTTCGCGCGCGTGGACCACGAGGTCGAGTCCGAGGAGGTCCCCGGCGTGGTGGTCTCGCGCGTGAACATCTCCCCGCGCTTCATGCGCGAGCTGATCGACGCGATGGAGGACAACTACTCGAAGTGGCGCACGCGCGAGGGCATCAAGAACCTGCCGGAGTACGGCGGCGCGGAGGCCGGCTCCGACCCCGACTGAGCAGGGTGGCGGGGGTGCGCGCCTGCAAGGTCGCGCGCGTGCGCAAACACGCTCTGGCCGCCGGTGTTCCTACCCTGCAAGGATGAAGGTGGCGGTCGTTTCCGACATCCACGCCAACAGGCACGCGTTCGAGGCCACGCTCGAAGCCGTCGCCGCCAGCGAGGCGGCCGAGCTGTGGTGCCTGGGCGACCTGGTGGGCTACGGCGCGGAGCCGGACGCGTGCGTGGAGCTGGCGCGCGCGCACGCGGCGGTGTGCCTGGCCGGCAACCACGACATGGCGGTCGCCGGCGAGATCCCGCTGGACGAGTTCTCGCGCGGCGCGAGCCTGGCGGCGCAGTGGACGCGCGAGGTGCTGGCGGCGGAGAACCTGGAGTTCCTGCACGGCCTGTCCCCCCAGGGCCAGGAGGGCGCGGTGGGCCTGTATCACGCGAGCCCCCGCGACCCGGTGTGGGAGTACGTGCTCTCGGCGCTGCTGGCGGAGCTGTGCATGAACGCGCAGGCGCAGCGCATCAGCTTGATCGGCCACTCGCACGTGGCGCTGTCGTTCAACCGCCGGGAGGGCGCGCTGGCGACGGGCGAGCCGCGCAGGGACAACGCGATGCTCGACGTGAGCGCGGGCGAGTGGCTGTTGAACCCCGGCAGCGTGGGCCAGCCGCGCGACGGCGACCCGCGCGCGTCGTGGATGCTGCTGGACCTCGACGAGATGGCGGTGTCCTTCCACCGCGCCAGCTACGACGTCGCCGGCGCAGCCGCCGCGATCCGCGCGGCGCGCCTGCCCGACTCGCTGGCCGAGCGCCTGGAGTACGGCCAGTGAGCGCCGCCCGCAAACGGGCGCTCGCGCGCGTGCTCGCGGCATGTGTGCCGCGCGTGCTGGCGGCGTGCCTGCTGGGGGTGGGCGCCGCGGTGGCGGTGTCCGCGTGCGGCTCCTCGAACGCGAAGCTGATCCCGGTCGCCGACTCCGAACCGCTGCAGAGCGACTTCGAATCGGTCGCGCAGGCGGCGGAAACGGCGGACGGCAACTGTGCGAACACGGAAGCTGCGCTGCTGAAGACCGAACAGGACTTCAACGAACTGCCCTCGAGCGTCGACGCCGGCCTGCGCGCGCGGCTGCGCGAAGGCATCGCGAAGCTGCACGAAGACGCGCTGTCGCAGTGCGCGAAGACGTCCAGCTCGAGCACCGGCACGAGCTCCACCGCGAAGACGGGCACGGGCAAGACCACCACCACGCAGACGCAGCCGACGACGAGCACGGAAACACAGACCACGACCACGCAGACGACGCCGCCGAGCACGGAAACGACGAGCACGGAAACGACGACCACGCCGGGCGGCGGCACGCAGGTGCCCGAAGAAGGCGCCACGGGAGCCGGCGGGCAGGGCGGCGGCACGGGCGCCGGCGAAGGCGGCACGCCGGGCGGCTCGGGCGAAGCGGGCGCGGGCGCGGGCAACAGCCCGGGCGCCGGCAACGGCGGCGCCGGCACGCCGGGCGCCGGCGCCCAGCAGGCGCTGCGCGACGCCCGCGGACGCCGGCCACACGGCCGCTGGCGCGGGCTGGAGCGCGCACGGTGAGCAAGACGGAGATCGCCGGGCGCTACCGCCTGGAGAGCCGCCTGGGCTACGGCGGCATGTCGACGGTGCACCTGGCGCTGGACCTGCGCCTGGAGCGCCAGGTGGCGGTGAAGCTGCTGGCGGAGCACCTGGCCGACGAACCGGCGTTCGTGTCGCGCTTCCAGCGGGAGGCGCAGGCGGCGGCGCGGCTGGTGCACCCGAACGTGGTGCAGGTGTTCGACTCGGGGCGCGACGAGCGCACGGGCCAGTACTTCATCGTGATGGAGTACGTGGAGGGGCGCTCGTGCGCGGAGATCCTGCGCGACGAGGGCTGGGTGGAGGTGCCGGAGGCGCTGTCGATCATCGAACAGGCGTGCGAGGGCCTGTACTACGCGCACCGTCACGGCGTGGTGCACCGTGACGTGAAGCCCGGCAACCTGCTGCGCGCGCGCGAAGGCGAGGTGAAGCTGGCGGACTTTGGCATCGCGAAGGCGACCGAGCAGTCGAGCATCACGCAGGTGGGCTCGGTGCTGGGCACGGCCGCGTACCTGGCGCCGGAGCAGGCGCGCGGCGAGGAGGCGGGCCCGAGCGCGGACCTGTACGCGCTGGGGGTGGTCGCCTACCAGCTGATCTCCGGGCGCCTGCCGTATGACGCGACGTCGCTGACGGAGCTGGCGCTCAAGCAGCAGCAGGAAGTGCCGGCGATGCTGCACACGCTGGTGGCGGCGGTCAACCCGGAGCTCGCGCAGGCGGTGGCGCGCGCGCTGGCGCTGGACCCGCGCGACCGCTACCAGACGGCGCTGGAGATGCGCCACGGGCTGCGCGACGGCGCGCGCGGCCTGGCGCCGGGCGGCGGCCCGCTGCCGACGGAGATCACGACCGTCACACGCCGCGGGCGCGGCGGGCGTGCAGGGCGCGCTGGGCGCGCTGAGCCGGCGGCGACGGAGGCGACGAGCGTGCTGGCGCGCGGCGCTGGCGGCGGCGCGCGCGCTGGCGCGGTGGCGACGCGCAGGCCGCGCTCGGCCGCGCCGCAGGGCGCACAGGCGCACGCCCCGCAGCAGGCCCCCGCGCGCGCGGCGCCCGCCGGGCGGCGGCGCACGAACCGCGTGCTGGTGGTGTTGGTGGTGTTGCTGGCGCTGGCGCTGGCTGCGGTGGTGGCGGTGATCCTCACGGCGCCTGCTGCGGACAAGCCGGTGCTGCGCAACGTGGTGTACTCCGACGTGCAGCAGGCGTCTGCGGCGCTCAAGCACCTGGTCTCGGAAAACACCCAGTAGGCGATCGAGGGGGGCCGCCGACGCCTGCCGCCGGGTCACCCATGCTGGCAGCGATCCTGAACGTCGGCCACCTGGTCGAAGTGTTTGGCTACCCGCTGCTGTTCCTGCTGGTGATGAGCGAGGCGGGCGGCGTGCCGATCCCGGGCGAGACGTCGCTGATCGCGGCTGCGGTGCTCGCCAGCCAGGGCAAACTGAACATCGCCCTGGTGGTCGGGCTGGCGGCGGCGGGAGCGATCGTGGGCGACAACCTCGGCTATGCGATCGGCCGCAAGGGCGGGCGCTGGCTGCTGCAGCGCCCGGGCGCGTTTCGCCGCCAGCGCCAGGAGGTGCTGCGGGTGGGCGAGCCGTTCTTCGAGACGCACGGCCCGAAGGCGGTGTTCTTCGGCCGCTTCGTGCTGGGCCTGCGCGTGTGGGCGTCGTGGCTGGCGGGCGCCACGCGCATGCACTGGCGCTCGTTCGTGTTCTGGAACGCGCTCGGCGGGATCTGCTGGGCGAGCGGTGTGGGGCTGGTGGCGTACTACCTCGGCCACTCCGCGGGCGGCGCGATCGAAGCGTTCGGCGTGTACGGGCTGGTGGCGCTGCTGCTGGCGATCGTCAGCACGCTGCTGCTGCACCGCCGCCACGCGCTGCACCGGCGGCGCGATCCCGCGCCCCCGGACGGGGCGCGGGATGAAGCGCACGACGATTAGGCCGCGCTCAGGCCGCGGCGAGCTCGCCGCCGGCGGCGGCGTCCACATCCGATGGGGCAGCGATGCTCACGCGGTGCGGCTGCTTGGGCGTGGGCTTCGGCACGCTGACCTCCAGCACGCCGTTCTCGAAGCGCGCGTTCACCGCCTGCGGGTCGACCCCGTCGGGCAGCACGAGCGAGCGCGAGAAGCTGCCGCTGGCGCGCTCCACGCGGTGGTAGCCCTCGCCCAGCTGCTCGTGCTCGGAGTGGCGCTCGCCGGAGACGGTGAGCACGTTGTCGTCGACCTCAACCTTGATGTCCTGCTCGCGCACGCCCGGCAGGTCGGCGCGCAGCACGTACCGGTCGTCCTGCTCCACGAGATCGACCGCGGGAACGAAGCGTTGCAGCCGGCGCGTGCCGTTGCCGCCGGCCTGGCTGTCGAAGAACGTGCCGAACAGGCGGTCCACCTCCCGCTGGAACGTCTGCAGCTCGCGCGCCGGCGAGGCGGCGGGTGCCCATCTAATCAGTGCCATCTCGAATGCCTCCAAAGACTTGGGTTGCCAAACAGGCTCCATTATAAAATCTAAGCGCCTCAATATCAAGTTTATTTAGGAGGACGTGCGCAGCCCGCTTTGCGGGGTCGCGGCGCCGGCCGCGCGATGCGGCGAACGACGGCCGGCTGGCGATCGCGCCGCGTGGGCGGCGGGCCACCCGCAGCGCCCTGCCGCGGTCCATGCGAGCGTGTGGCCGGCGGCCTTCAGCAGCCGCCGCAGGGAGCGATGCGCTCCAGCATGTCCGCGAGGCTGCCGAGCTCGAGCTCGGAGAAGTGCGCCAGGAACTGCTCGCGGACGACCGCCAGGTGGGTGCCGCGCGCCGCCTGCAGGCGCTCGCGCCCGGCGCCGGTCAGGCACGCGTACGCGCCGCGCGCGTCGTGGTCGCACGAGCAGCGCTCGAGCAGCCCGTCGCGCTCCAGGCGGTCGACCAGGCGCGTGAGCCCGCTGCGCGACAGCTGCGCCTGCTCGGCCAGTTCGCACATGCGCATGCGCCCGCCGCTCGCCTCCTCCAGGTGCACGAGCACCTCATACGAGCTCATCGGCAGCCCGTGCGCGCTCTCCAGCTCGGCGTCCAGGCGCTTGGCCAGGCACGCGTACGCGCGCAAGAGGCCCCGCCACGCACGCACCTCGCCGTAGGACAGCGACTCCTGCTCGGCGTCCACCCCCGCTGACGACGCCCCTGGGGGGGTTGGCGCGATCTTGACGGCGGTGACGGTTGACATGACGGTCCAGACTACTTGCGCTACTCAAGCGAACATAGCAGCGCGCGTGCTCACTTCCCACGCGTGGCACGCCACGCCCACACCATCATCAACGGCTGCAGCGGCAGCCGCGCGTACAGCGCCCAGCGGGGGAGGTGCGGAAACTCGTGCGGCGCGCGCGCCATGTGCAGGTTGGCGGGAAACACCGCCGCCAGCAGCGCGATCAAAGCGAGGCCCGACGCACGTCGCGTCGCCGGCACGAACACGCCCAGCCCGCCCGCGACCTCCGCCACGCCGCTCAGCTGCACGATGCGCTTGGCGTGGCCGCGCAACAACGGCGGCACGATCCGTTCGTACGCGCGCGGCATCACGAAGTGGTTGGCGCCCGCGAGCACGAACGCGTTCGCCAGCAGGCGCCACGACCAGCCACGCCCGGCGCGGCCGGCGCGCTCGCCGTGCAGCTGCACTTCATCGGTTACCACGTCCGCCTCCGCCTGCACTGCGCAGCACCTCCCCGGCCGATAGGCCGCTCATAGTAAGAAATCAGCCAGCCTCGAGCAACGAGCGACCGGTCATCTGCGGCGGCTGCGCGATGCCCAGCGCGTGCAGCACCGTGGGCGCCACGTCCGCGAGGATGCCGCCCTCGCCGCGCACGCGCACGCCCGTGCTGGTGACGATCAGCGGCACGGGGTTCAGCGAATGCTGGGTGTTGGGGCTGCCGTCGGGCTCGAGCATGTGGTCGGCGTTGCCGTGGTCGGCGGTCACCACGCACACCCCGCCGCGCGCGTGCACCGCGCCCACCACCTCGCCCAAGCACGCGTCCACCGTCTCCACCGCCGTCACCGCCGCGGCGATCACGCCCGTGTGCCCGACCATGTCCGCGTTGGCGAAGTTGATGATCCCGAAGCTCGGCCCGTCATCGCGCCACGCGCGCACGAACGCGTCGGCGGCCGCCCGCGCGCTCATCTGCGGCGCGTGGTCGTACGTCGGCACGTCGCGCACCGACGCCACCAGCTCGCGCCGCTCGCCGCGCATCGGCGTCTCGTCGCCGCCGTTGAAGAAGTACGTCACGTGCGCGTACTTCTCCGTCTCCGCCACGTGCAGCTGCGTCGCGCCCGCCGCCGCCAGCGCCTCCGGCAAGGTGCTCCGCGGGTGCTCCGGCGAGAACGCCACCGGATAGGGCCAGTCCTCCTCGTAGCGCGTGAGCGTCGTGTAGCGCGCCACCGCCTGCGCGCCGCCGCGACCCTCCCAGCCGGGCAGCTCCTCCGCGCCCGCGCCGGCCGCCTCGCCGGTTCGCCCGCCGCCCGCCTCGCCCTCGCCCCGCGCGGACACTTCGCCAAAGCCCGGCTCGGCGAGCGCGCGGGTGATCTGGCGCATGCGGTCGGGGCGGAAGTTGAACGCCAGCACGCTGTCGCCGGGGCGGATGCACGCCTCGGCGCCCACGAGCGTCGGCTCGATGAACTCGTCCGTCTCGCCCCTGCGGTAGGCGTCCTGCACCGCCTGCTCGCCGCTGTCCGCGTGGTACGGCGCGCGTCCGTGCACGAGCATGTCGTACGCGCGCTGCGTGCGCTCCCAGCGCTTGTCGCGGTCCATCGCCCAGTAGCGCCCCACCACCGAGCCCACGCGCGCGCCCGGCGTGCCGTCCAGCTCGCGCAGGTAGTTCACGCCCGCGTGCGGCAGCGTGTCGCGCCCGTCGGTGAACGCGTGCACGACCACGTCCTTCACCGCCAGCGAGCGCGCCAGCGCGATCAGCGCTAGCAGGTGGCGCAGCGAGGAGTGCACGCCGCCGTCGGAGGCCAGGCCGATCAGGTGCACGCGCTCGGCGTCCGCGAACGCCGCCCGCAGCGCCTCGTTCTGTGCCAGCTCACCGCCGTCCGGCGTGCCGTCGCCGATCGCGTCGTCGATGCGCACCAGGTCCTGGCGCACGACCGCGCCCGCGCCCAGGTTCAGGTGGCCCACCTCGCTGTTGCCCATCTGCCCATCCGGCAGCCCCACCGCGCGCCCGCTCGCCTGCAGGGTGGTGTGCGGGTACGTCGCCCACAGCTCGTCGAACACCGGCGTGCGCGCCAGCGAGATCGCGTTGCCGGGGCCCGGCTCCGCGAGGCCCCAGCCGTCGAGCACGATCAAGCACGCGCACGGCGCCGGCAGCTGCGCGGGGCCCGGCGGGAGCGTCATCGCGCAGGCGGCTCGGTCGCAGTGGGCTCCCGGCGGGCCGCGCTGGCGCCCCGAACGCTCATCGCGCAGCGGCGGCGGCGACGATCCGGGCGAACGACTGGGCGTCCAGCGACGCGCCGCCCACGAGCGCGCCGTCCACGTCTGCCAGCGCCAGCAGCTCGGCCGCGTTCTCGGGCTTGACCGAGCCGCCGTACAGCACGCGCACGTGCTCGGCGGCCGACTGGTCGCGGTCGGCGACGAGCGCGCGGATGAACGCGATCGCCTCCTGCGCCTGCTCGGCGCTCGCCACTTTGCCGGTGCCGATCGCCCAGATCGGCTCGTAGGCGATCACCACCTCCGCCAGCCGCTCGCCGGGGACGCCCGCGAGGTCGTCCTTCACCTGCTGGCGCAGCTTGCGGTCGGTCTCGTCGTTGTCGCGCTCCTCCTCGGTCTCGCCCACGCACAGGATCGGCACGAGCCCCGCGTGCAGCGCGGCGGGCACCTTCAGCGCGAGCGCCCTGTCGGTCTCGCCGAACAGCTCGCGGCGCTCGGAGTGCCCGAGCACCACCCCGCGCACGTCCAGCTCGCGCAGCATCGGCGCGGAGATCTCGCCCGTGTACGCGCCCTGCGGCTCGTGGTGCATGTTCTGCGCGTACACCTCCACGCGCGAGCCGCGCGCGCTGTCGACCATCGCCTGCAGGTCGGTGAACGGCACGCAGAGCGCCACGTCCACGCCGTCCACCGCGGACACGCGCGGGAGCAGCGCCTGGATGTGCTCCTCGGCCTGCTCCTGCGTCTTGTGCATCTTCCAGTTGCCCGCGATCAGCGGCGTGCGACTGGGAGTCAGGACCCCACCCCCCCGGCCACTCCGGCGCCCTCCAGCGCGGCCACCCCCGGCAGCACGGCGCCCTCCACCAGCTCCAGCGTGGCGCCGCCGCCGGTGGACAGGAAGTCGACCTCGTGCTCCAGCCCGAAGTGCGCGAGCGCCGCGGCCGAGTCGCCGCCGCCGACCACCGTGAGACCCGGCGCGCGTGCGACCGACTGGGCGATCGCGCGTGTGCCCGAGGCGAACGGCTCGTGCTCGAAGGCCCCCATCGGGCCGTTCCAGAACACGGTGCCCGCACGCTGGATCTCGCGGTCGTAGCGCGCGACGGTCTCCGGGCCGATGTCCAGGCCCATCCAGCCGGCCGGCACCTCCACGCCCGCCAGCACGCGGTGCTGCGCGTCGTCGTCCAGGCGGTCGCCGATCACCAGGTCGCTGGGCACCAGCAGGCGCGCGCGACCGGGCTGGGGCGTGTGCGTGTCGCTGGCGTGCTCCAGCAATTTGCGCGCGTGCGTCGTGTCGTCGTCTTCGCACAGCGACTCGCCCACTTTGTGGCCCTGCGCGCACAGGAACGGGAAGCACATGGCGCCGCCGATCATCACCACGTCGGCGACCTGCAGGAAGCGGTCGATCACGCCGATCTTGTCCGCCACCTTCGCCCCGCCCACGATCGCCACCAGCGGTCGCGCGGGGTGTTCGAGGATGCCCGTGATCGTGTGCACCTCGTTTTCCAGCAGCCGCCCGGCGGCGCTCGGCAGCAGGTGCGCGACGCCCTCGGTGCTCGCGTGCGCGCGGTGGGCGACGCCGAACGCGTCGTTGACGTACACGTCAGCCAGTTCCGCCAGCGCGTGCGCGAACGCGGGGTCGTTGCTCGTCTCGCCCGCCTCGAAGCGCACGTTCTCCAGCAGCAGCATGTCCCCGTCGTGCAGCGCTTCGGTCAACGCCCTGACCTCCTCCCCCACCACCGCCGGCGCGAGCGTCACCGGCGCATGGGTCAGCTCGCGCAGGCGCTCTGCCACCGGCGCCATCGACAGCGACGCGTCGAAATGCCCCTTCGGCCGGCCCAGGTGCGAGACGAGCACCAGCCGTGCGCCGCGCGCGCGCAGCTCTTCGATCGTCTGCAGCGCTCCCACGATGCGCTGGTCGTCGCTCACCTGCGGGTGCTCGCCATCCGTGTTCAGCGGCACATTGAAATCGACGCGCACGAGCACCCTTCTTCCGTGCACGTCGAGCTCGTCAATGCTCCTCATCGACCCGTCCTTTCGGTCATCGTCGCGATCCATCACGATCTTTGCGCTCACAGGACCAACTGCGCCACGTCCAGCAGCCGGTTGGAGTATCCCCACTCGTTGTCGTACCACGCGATCACCTTCAGCATCGTGCCGTCGATCACCGCCGTCAGCAGCGAGTCGACGATCGCCGAGTACGGCGAGCCGACGATGTCGCTGGAGACGATCGGGTCTTCGGTGTACTGCATGATCCCCGCCAGCGGGCCGCTTTCGCCGGCGGCTTTCAGCGCCGCGTTGACCTCCTCGACGCTCGTCGCGCGCGGGCACTCGACCGTCAGATCGACGACCGAGCCGGTGGGCACGGGCGCGCGCACGGCCATGCCGTGCAGCTTGCCCTGCAGCTGGGGGATCACCAGGCCGATCGCCTTGGCCGCGCCGGTGGACGCGGGGATCAGGTTGATCGCCGCCGCGCGCGCGCGGCGCGGGTCTTTGTGGGGCAGGTCGTGCAGGCGCTGGTCGGAGGTGTACGCGTGGATCGTCGTCATCAGGCCGTGCACGATGCCCACCGTGTCCACCAGCACCTTCGCCACCGGCGCCAGGCAGTTGGTCGTGCACGAGGCCATCGAGATCACGTCGTCCCTCGCGCGGTCGTAGGCCTCGGCGAAGTTCACGCCCAGCACCACCGTCACGTCAGGGTCGGTGGCGGGGGCGGAGATGAGCACCTTCTTGGCGCCCTGCGCGAGGTGCTTGGCGGCGCTCTCGCGGCTCACGAAGCGCCCGGTGGACTCGATCACCACGTCCACCCCCAGCTCGCCCCACGGCAGCGTCCCAGGGTCGCTCTCCGCGAGCACCTTCAGCTCTTGGCCATCCACCTCGATGGCGTGCGCTTGCGCCTTCACCGTGCCTGGATACGGGCCGAGGATGGAGTCGTACTGCAGCAGGTGCGCCAGCGTGGCGCAGTCGACGAGATCGTTGACCGCGACCAGCTCGAGCTTCCCGTCGAGCTCGTCAGCGCGTGCCTTGAAGGCGCGGAACACGTTTCGCCCGATTCGGCCGAATCCGTTTATTCCCACGCGTATCGGCATCCATCTGTCTCCTTGCAGCGAAAATGACGATGCCGGGTCTCAGGAGTGCTCTCCATCGCCCGGCGCAGTGCCCTGGAGGCTATCAGCGCGCGGATGGCCGCCGCCTGTGCGGATCTACGGATGCCACATACCGAGCTTCTACGGACGCGCGCTCACGCGCCGTCCGGCTCCCGGCGCAGGTCGCGGTGGGCGACGCCCACGTCGAGGTCCTCGCGGTCGCGGTAGTGCGCTGCGAGCTGCTCGGCGATCGCCACCGAACGGTGGCGCCCGCCGGTGCAGCCGATGGCGATCACCAGGTGCGCCTTGCCCTCGGCGACGTATTCGCCCAGCAGGAAGTCGAGCAGCGCGTGCAGCCGCACGTACAGCTCCTGCAGGCGCCCGTCGCGGCCGATGTACTCGACCACCGGCGCGTCCAGGCCGGTGAGCTCGCGCAGCTCGGGCTCGTAGTGGGGGTTGGCCAGGAAGCGCACGTCGAACGCCAGGTCCTCCTCGCGCGGCGGGCCGTGCTTGAAGCCAAAGCTCATGAACGTCACCGCCAGGCGCCCGGTCCCCTGGCCGGGCAGCAGCTCCTCGGCGATCTTCGCCCGCAGCATCGCGGCGCTCATGTTGGTGGTGTCGATCACCAGATCGGCGCGCGCACGCAGCGGTTCGAGCAGCGCGCGCTCCGAGGCCACACCGGCCGCCACGCTGCCCTCCGGCGCCAGCGGGTGGCGGCGGCGGGTCTCCTTGTAGCGCGTCATCAGCGTCTGCTCGGAGGCCTCCAGGAACAGCAGGTGATGGTTGATGCCGAGCGCCGCCAGGTCGTCCACGACGGCGGTCAGCGCCTCGAAGTACACCCCGCCGCGCACGTCCGAGACGACCGCCGCGCGCTCGACCTTGGAGCCCTTGTGCACGAACAGCTCCACCAGCGAGCGGATCATCTCCGGCGGCAGGTTGTCCACGCAGAAGTAGCCGGCGTCCTCGAACACGTTCATCGCCGTCGACTTGCCCGCGCCGGAGAACCCCGTGATCACCACGAAGTCCTCGAGGTGCGACTTGATCACCGCACCGTCTTCCTTCCCAGGGGCCGCCGGCAGCGGGCGCAGGGGCTTGATCACAGCCATCGCACCCATTGTGTCGCCAAATCCGCGCACCGGCGTCAATTTGCAGAGAAGGTTTCAGGGCAAGCCGGCCGAGGAGCAAGCGAGACAAGGACGCAGTGAGCGCGGCGTGCTACGCACGTGAGCGAGCGAGGACGCCGTATCGCGCCGCTCATCGACCGGCTCAGCCCGCGCGGTGCAGGTAGGCGTGCAAGTCCCTGCCGACCTTCGCGGGCAGCCCCGGCACGGCCTGCAGTTCCTCGCTGGTGGCTCCCACGACCGCCTCGGGCGAGCCGAAGTGGGTGAGCAGCGCGCGCTTGCGCGAGGGTCCCACGCCGGGCAGGTCGTCAAGCAGCGAGCTCGTCATCGCCTTGTCGCGCCGGCTGCGGTGGTGGGTGATGGCGAAGCGGTGGGCCTCGTCGCGCAGGCGCTGGAGCAACTGCAGCTCGGGCGTGGAGTGGTCGAGCACCAGCGGCGTGCGCCGCCCCGGCTGGAAGATCTCCTCGATGCGCTTGGCCAGCGACACGACCGCCACGCCGCGCTCGCGGAACCCCGCCAGTGGCGCGAGGCCGGCGGCGAGCTGCCCCTTGCCGCCGTCGATCACCACCAGGTTGGGCAGCGCGGCGAAGCTCTGATCGTAGGCGCTGTCGTGCGGGGAGATGTCGGCCTGGCGCTCCCACTGGGCGAAGCGCCGGCCGAGCACCTCAGCCATCGAGGCGAAGTCGTCGGGGGCGCCCTCGGTGGAGCGGATGATGAAGCGGCGGTAGTCCGAGCGCTTGGGCGCGCCGCCCTCGAACACGACCATCGAGGCGACCGTGTGCGTGCCGCCGAGATTGGAGATGTCAAAGCACTCGATGCGGATCGGCGGCGCGTCCAGGCCGAGCGCCTGCTGCAGGCCCTCCAGCGCCTCCACGCGGCTCTGGCGGCGGCGCTCGGCGCGCAGCCGCTCCTGGTCGAGCGCCAGCAGCGCGTTGCGCTCGGCGAGCTCGAGGATGCGCCGCTTCTCGCCGCGCTCGGCCGCGCGCAGCTCGACCGGCCCGCCGCGCCTGGAGGCCAGCGCCTCGGCGAGCGCCTGCGCGTCCTGCAGGCCGCGCTGGACGACGAGCAGCGCGGGGATCGACGTGTAGCCGCCGTAGTACTGGAGCATGAACTCCTCCGCCACCTCCGCCAGCTCGCGCTCGGTCTCGTTGGCCAGGTAGAAGGACTGGCGGTCGGAGAGCACGCCGTCGCGCACCTGAAAGACCTGCGCGTTGGCGTCGCGGGCGTCGAGCGCCACGGCGACCGCGTCGAACGTGCCGACCGCTTCGGCGGTCACGCGCCGGCGCTCGAGCAGCGAGCGCACGGCCTGCAGGCGGTTGCGCTCGAGCGTCGCCTGCTCGAACTCCTCCTCGACGGCCGCCGCGCGCATGCGCGCTTCCAGGTCGTGCTCGATCGCGCTGAAGCGCCCGGACAGGAAGTCGATCACCCCGTCGATGCTCGCGCGGTAGTCCTGCTTGGAGATGTAGTCCACGCACGGCGCGCCACAGCGCTTGATGTAGTAGTCGAGGCACGGGCTGCCGCTGCGCCGCCCCGGCTCGGCTCCGGTGCACGAGCGGAACATGAACACCTTCGCCAGCACCTCCAGCGTGGCGCGCACGCGCTTGGCGTTGGAGTACGGGCCGACGTACGCGCGGCCCGCGCGGTGGCGCTCGCGCGGGAAGTACACGCGCGGGAAGTCCTCGTCCAGCGAGATGGCGATGAACGGATAGGACTTGTCGTCGCGCAGGCGGATGTTGAAGCGCGGGCGGTACTGCTTGATGAAGCTCTGCTCCGCCAGCAGCGCCTCCGCCTCGCTGGCGACGACCACGCACTCGATGTGCTCGACCGCGGCGACCATCTCCGCGTGGCCGGGGCTGGAGCGCACTTGCGTCTTGGCGAAGTGCGAGGCCACGCGCTTGCGCACCGACTTGGCCTTGCCCACGTAGATCACTCGTCCGCGCGCGTCGCGGAACAGGTACACGCCGGGCTGGTCGGGCAGCGCGCGGCGCTGCTCGCGCAGGCTCGTGCCTGTGTCCTGGGCGCTCAATAGCTGCGCGCGTGCCGGTAGACGGCCAGCAGCGCGTACACCACCATGCCGAGCAGCGCGAACCACAGGATCTCGCCGAAGCCGTCCCAGCGGTGCACCTGCACGATTTCCCCGCCGCGCACCTGCAGCGCGTACCACAGGCGCTTGCGCACCACCCACAGGAACAGCGCCAGCGCGACCGCACCGTACAGCAGCCCGCGGTGACGGTCGCCGAGGCTGAACAGCGCGACGTGATGTTCGCGGTACATGCGCAGCCCGAGAAAGCCGAAGGCGAGCGCGAACACCGCCCACAGCGCCGCTTCCACGGTGTCCGCCGCGCGCCCGCCGCCGGGGATGAAGTACACGGCGGCGGCGAGCGCCACGATGATCGCGATGTTGCGCGCGTTCTTCAGCGATTCGGACACTTGCTCACAGCCTCACAGTCTCACAGTCCCACAGCCTCACAGCCTAGCTGCGGCTCACTCCACCAGCGCCTCCAGACGCGCGTACGCCGCGTCCACCGCGCGCGTGGCGGCCGTGTGGCGGGCTTCGGACTTGGCCGCCTCGTAGCGCGTCGCCCACGCCGCCGGGTCGGTCAGCTCGGCTTCCAGCTCGCGCAGCGCCGCCTCCGCCGCTTCGATCGCGCGCTCGGCCTGCTGCTGCGCACTCAAGCGGTTCTTCGACGGGCCCTTGGCCTTCGGCTTGGCGCGCGCGCCGTTCGCACTAGCGGCTGCTCGCCCAGCTTTCGTGCCTACGCTTGTGGGCGCGCCGTTGGCGCTGGGCGCCGGCGCGAGCGACGCGTGGGGCGAGGCGCCGCCCGTGCCGCGGCGTTCGTCGCGCACGCGCACGTACTCGGGCCAGCCGCCGACGTAGCTGCGCAGCGCGCCGTCCTCGACGGCGACCGTGCGCGTGCCGACGGCGTCGAGCAGCGCGCGGTCGTGGGAGACGAGCAGCAGCGCGCCGGGGAACGCACGCAGCGCGTCCTCGAGCGCCTCGCGGCTCTCGATGTCCAGGTGGTTGGTGGGCTCGTCGAGGATCAGCACGTTGGCGCCGGAGTTGACGAGCACCGCCAGCGACAGGCGCCGGCGCTCGCCGCCGGACAGGCCGCTGAGCGGTTTTTCGGCGTCCTCGCCGGAGAACAGGAAGCGCCCGAGCAGCGCGCGCGCCTTGCCGGGGGTGAGCTTGGTCGCGTGCTGCGCGGCTTCGAGCACGCTCGGGTTCGGATTGCCGCCGGCGCCGGCGAGCGTGTCGAGCTCCTCGGCGTGCTGTGAGAGGTAGCCGACCTTCACGTTGTGGCCGGTGCTCAGCTTGCCCGCCGCCAGCGGCCGGCGGCCGGCGAGCGTTTCGATCAGCGTGGTCTTGCCGGTGCCGTTGGGGCCCACCAGCGAGACGTGCTCGCCGCGTTCCAGCCACAGCTCGGCGTGCTCCAGCAGCACGACGGCGCCGGCGCCGCCCGCCCGATCGCCGCCGACCCGATCGCCGCCCGCCCGATCGCCGCCCGCCCGATCGCCGCCCACCTCGATGCGCCCGTCGAGCAGCTCGAAGATCACGCGGCCGGAGCGCTCGGGCTTGGCGAACTTGAACTCCAGGCCCTTCGCGTCCGCCGCGTCGCCCTCGATGCGCTCCATCTTCGCCAGCTGCTTCACGCGCGACTGCGCCTGGCGCGCCTTGGTGGCCTTGTAGCGGAAGCGCTCGATGAAGCGCTCCATGCGCGCGATCTCCGCCTGCTGCTTGTCGATCGCCTTGCCCAGCGCGATCTCTTTGGCGGCCTGCTCGCGCCGCCACTGGTGCCAGCTGCCGGCGAAGAAGCGCGAGGACGCAGGCCCGCCCACCCGCCTGCCGTACAGCTCGAGCACCGCCGTGCCGACGGCCTCCAGGAACCAGCGGTCGTGCGCCACGAGCACCACCGCGGCGTCGAGCTCCACGAGCGTCTGCTCGAGCCACTCGAGCGAGTCGATGTCCAGGTGGTTGGTGGGCTCGTCCAGCAGCAGCACGTCCGCGCCGGTGGCCAGCGCGCGGGCGAGCGACGCGCGCGTGAGCTGGCCGCCGGAGAACGTGTCGAGCGTGCGCTCGAGGTCGGCGTCGCGGAAGCCGAGGCCGTGGGCCATGGCGTTGGCGCGGTTGCGCCACAGATAGCCGCCGCGCGCCTCCAGGCGCGCCTGCGCGGCGGAGTAGCGCGCGAGCGTCTGCTCGTCGCTGGCGCCCGCCGCCATCTTCGTCTCCAGCTCGGCGAGCTGCGCCTCGATCTGCAGCTCCTCGGCGCAGCCTGACAGCAGGTACTCGCGCAGCGCCATCGTGCGCTCGCGCGGGGGGCGCTGGTCGTGCAGCGCGATGCGCACCGACTTGGCCACGCTCAGCTCGCCGCCGTCGATCGAGGTCTCGCCGGCGAGCATCCGCAGCAGCGTGGTCTTGCCCGCGCCGTTGCGTCCGGCCAGCGTCAGGCGTTCGCGGCGCTCGAGCTTGAACGAGACGTTTTGCAGCAGCGGCTGCCCGGCGATGTCCTTGTGCAGGTCCGATGCGATCAGTAGGGCCATCGGATGCTGATGGTAGGCGCCGCGCTCCGCACGCTCATGTAGCATCCCTCGGCGTGAAGCGCACACGGCTGCTGGCAACGCTGTTCACGCTCGCGCTGCTCGCGTCGCTCGTGCTCGCGCCGGTGGCGGGCGCGCACAACGACGGTCGCGGCTTCTACGGCGCCACGAACGACAAGGCGATCACCAACGCGGGCTTCATCCTGATCATCTTCTTCCCCGTGTTCATTTTCGTGATGAGCATGATCCAGGGCCGCCTGGAGAAGCGCAAGCAAGCGCGCAAAGCCGCCCAGAAGGCCTTTTTGACCAACGGGCAGTGGCGCGGCGGCTGGTAGCAGCGGCGCGCCGGCCATGAGCAGCGAGCCGGACGCGAACGGGTCGGCGCCGGCGGTCCACTACGAGCGCCGGGGAGCGGCGGCGCTGATCACGATCGATCGCCAGCACCGGCGCAACGCGGTGGACGGGCTGACGGCGGCCGCGCTGCACGCGGCGTATCTGCGCTTTGAGGCCGACGCGGATGCGCGCGTGCTGGTGGTGACGGGCGCGGGCGGCGTGTCCTTCTGCGCGGGCGCAGACCTGAAGGCGACGGAGACGATGGCCGGGCGGCTGATGAACGCGGAGGGGCCGATGGGCTTCACGCGCCTGACCGCCTCCAAGCCGACGATCGCGGCGATCTCCGGCTACTGCCTGGCCGGCGGCCTGGAGATCGCGTTGTGGTGCGACCTGCGCATCGCCACCGAGGACTCCAAGCTCGGCTACCCGGAGCGCCGCTGGGGCGTGCCGCTGATCGACGGCGGCACCCAGCGCCTGCCGCGCATCGTGGGCCTCGGCCGCGCGCTCGACTTGATCCTCACCGGACGCATCATCGACGCGCACGAGGCGCTGGCGATCGGCCTCCTCACCGAGCTCGTCGCCCCCGGCGCCCACCTCGAGCGCGCGCTCGAGCTCGCCGAGGGCCTGGCGCGCTTCCCCCAGCGCACGATGCTCGCCGATCGCCGCGCGGCGATCGAGGGCTTCGGCATGCCGCTCGCGGACGCGCTCGCGCTGGAGGCGCAGGCGGGGCCGGAGGTGTTCGCAGACGGCGCCCAGGGTGCCGCGCGCTTCGCCGCGGGCGAGGGGCGCGGCGGGGCGGGCGCGGGGGCGTAGCCGCCTGTATGCTCGCCTAGCGATGTCCTACTTCGTCACAGGCGCAACCGGCTTCATCGGACGCCGTCTGGTCGAGCGCCTGCTGCAGAACCGCCAGGGCACGGTGCATGTGCTGGTGCGCGAGAAATCGGCGGGGCGCGTGGAGGAGCTGATCGAGCGCTGGAGCATGCTCACGGGGGCCGGCGCGCGGGACCGCGTGCAGCCGGTGCTGGGCGACCTGCGCCGCCCGATGCTGGGGGTGGAGAAGGAGAAGGTGGCGGAGCTGCGCGGCAGCGTCGAGCACTTCTTCCACCTGGCCGCCGTGTACGACATGACGGCGCCGGCCGAGCGCAACACGGCGGTGAACGTGGGCGGCACCACGCACGCGGTGGAGCTCGCGCGGGCGATCGACGCGGCACACCTGCACCACGTGTCCTCGATCGCTGTGGCCGGCAACTACAAGGGCGTGTTCACGGAGGAGATGTTCGACGAGGGCCAGCGGCTGCCCTCGCCGTATCACCGCACGAAGTACGAGGCCGAGCGCATCGTGCGCGAGCAGCCGTACGTCCCCTGGCGCGTGTACCGGCCGGGGATCGTGGTCGGCGACTCGCGCACCGGCGAGATGGACAAGATCGACGGCCCGTACTACTTCTTCAAGGCGATCCAGCGCATGCGACAGCTTTTGCCCGAGTGGACGCCGCTGGTGGGCGTGGACCTGGGCTACACGAACGTGGTGCCCGTCGACTGGGTGGCAGGCGCGCTCGAGCACATCGCCCACGAGGGCGACCTGGACGGCCGCGCGTTCAGCCTCACCGACCCGCGCCCGCAGCGCGTGGAGGAGCTGATCAACGAACTGGCGGGCGCGGCGCACGCGCCGCGCTTCGCGGTGAACGTCCCCAAAGGCGTGACCGACGCGCTGCCCACGTGGCCGCTGAAGCTGGGGCTCGCGCTGCCGCCGCTGCGCCAGGCGCGCAAACTGGTGCTGCGCGAGCTAGGCATCCCCGAGGAGGTGCTCGCGCACATGGAGCTGGTGCCGCGCTTTGACACCACGGAGGCCGCGCGGGCGCTCGCCGGCACGCCGCTGGAACAGCCGCCGGCGCTGCACGAGTACGTGGGCCGGCTGTGGGACTACTGGGAACGCGACATGGACAACCAGCTGCGCCGCGGCGCCACGCTGCGCCAGGCGCTGGAGGGCAAGCACGTGCTGATCACCGGCGCCTCCTCGGGCATCGGGCGCTCGACCGCCGTGAAGGTCGCGGCGGCCGGCGGCGTGCCGCTGCTGGTGGCGCGCAACGTGGAGAAGCTCGAGGAGGTGCGCGCGGAAATCGTCGCCGCGGGCGGCACCGCGTTCGTGTACGCGGCGGACATCGCCGACATGGAATCGATCGTGCGGCTGCTCGAACGGGTGCTGGCCGACCACCGGGGCGTGGACATGCTCGTCAACAATGCCGGGCGCTCGATCCGCCGCTCGATCGCGCTCAGCTACGAGCGCTT
>DATJRV010000095.1:0-9378 GCA_035504435.1 Solirubrobacteraceae bacterium | reverse complement strand
GGCGGCCACGACGAGCGCGAGCAGACGCTCAACCAGCTGCTCGTCGAGATGGACGGCTTCGAGGCCAAGGACAACATCATCATGATCGCCGCCACCAACCGGCCCGACATCCTCGACCCCGCGCTGCTGCGCCCCGGCCGCTTCGACCGCCAGATCGCCGTCGACCGCCCCGACCGCAAGGGCCGCGCGAAGATCCTCGAGGTGCACACGCGCGGCAAGCCGCTCGCCAAGATCATCGACATCGACGCGCTCTCCGGACAGACCCCCGGCTTCACGGGCGCCGACCTGTCGAACCTGATCAACGAGGCCGCGCTGCTGGCCGCGCGCACCGGCAAGCGCGAGATCGGCCAGGAAGAGCTCGAGGAGGGGATCATGCGCGTGATCGCCGGCCCCGAGAAGAAGACGCGCGTGATGAGCGAGAAAGAGCGCCTGATCACCGCCTACCACGAGATGGGCCACGCGCTCGTCGGGCACTTCCTCGAGCACGCCGACCCCGTGCACAAGATCTCCGTGATCTCCCGCGGGCAGGCGCTCGGCTACACGATCTCCATGCCCCAGGAGGACCGCTTCCTCACCACCCGCGCCGAGCTCGAGGACACGATGGCCATGACCCTGGGTGGGCGAGCCGCCGAGGAGCTGATCTTCTCCGAGATCACCACCGGCGCCTCCAACGACCTCGAGAAGGTCACCGCCACCGCCAAGCAGATGGTGATGCGCTTCGGCATGTCCGAGAAGCTCGGCCCGCGCGTCTTCGGCCACGACCACGGCCAGCCGTTCCTCGGCCGCGAGTTCTCCACCGAGCCCGACTACTCCGACGAGATCGCGCGGGAGATCGACGACGAGGTCCGCCGCATCATCGAAGGCGCCCACCAGCGCGCCCGCGGCATCCTCACCGAGCACCAGCACGACCTGCAGAACATCTCCGAGATCCTCGTCAAGCGCGAGACGATCGAGAAGGAGGAGTTCCTCGCGCTGCTCGCCGGCAAGAGCGAGCAGGAGGTCTTCGGCGCCGAAGAGCAGCCGGCTCCCCAGCTGCCCGCGCCCCCCACCGCGCCCGTCGAGCGCGCCGAACGCGAAGCGCCGCGCCCGATCCCGCGGCCGGGCCTCGCCGGCGGGACCGCCGAGATCCGCGCATCCGACAAAGAGCATCCTGAGCCTGTCTGAGCCGGAGGTGGACCGCCCCTATCGCCTGATGGGGATCCTCAACGTCACGCCCGACTCGTTCTCAGATGGCGGGCGTTTCCTGGCTGCTGACGCGGCGATCGCGCAGGCGCGCACGCTCGCTGAGGAAGGCGCGGACATCATCGACGTGGGCGGCGAGTCGACGCGACCTGGGGCCGAGCCGGTGGCGGCGGAGGAGGAGCTGCGCAGGGTGCTGCCGGTGCTCGAAGGGATCGCCGATGCGAATGCGCCGGCGGTCTCGATCGACACCTCCAAGGCGTCCGTCGCGCGCGCCGCGTTGGCGGCCGGCGCGCGCATCGTCAACGACGTGAGCGCCCTGCGCGCCGACCCCGAGATGGCCGGCGTGCTCGCCGACAGCGGCGCCGGGTGCTGCCTCATGCACATGCTCGGCGAGCCGCGCACGATGCAGGCGGACCCGCGCTATGAGGACGTGGTCGACGACGTCAAGGCGTTTCTCGAGGAGCGCATGAGCTTCGCCGTGCGTGCGGGCGTGGCGGAGGAGCGGATCATGCTCGATCCGGGCATCGGCTTTGGCAAGACGAGCGCGCACAACCTCACACTGCTATGCCGGCTGGATGAGCTGTGCGCGCTCGGCCGGCCGCTCGTGGTGGGCACCTCGCGCAAGAGCTTCATCGGGCGCATCCTCGCGCAGGACGCCGGCGAGCGCGAGCCGCTCGCGCCCGAGCGACGCCTGCCCGGCACGATCGCCACCAACGTGCTCGCGCTGGCGCGCGGCGCCAGCGTGTTTCGCGTGCACGACGTCGCGGCCGTGCGCGGCGCGCTCGCGGTCGCGGCTGCTACGTTGGGCTCGTGTCCACCGAGGGGGACGACGCAGACGAGCTAGACGACGACGGCGGCGAGCTCGACGGCGAGCGCGAGCAGAGCGGCGAGTCGGTCACGATCGAGATCACCGGCCTCTCGCTCTACACCCACCACGGCGTCAGCGACGCCGAGCGCGAGGTCGGCCAGCGGCTGGTGCTGGACCTGCGTCTGGACATCGGCGAAACCGACGCCACCGTCACCGACTCGATCGAGGACACCGTCGACTACGCCGAGGTCTGCCAGCTAGTCGCGTTGATCGCCCAGCAGCGCTCGCACCGCACGCTCGAGCGCCTGTGCAGCACGATCGCCGACCGCCTGCTCGCCGACTACGAGCTCGAGGGCGTGTGGGTGAAGGCTGCCAAGCCCGAGCCGCCGATCGCGCTCAGCGTCGACGAGGTCTCGGTAGAGGTCTGGCGCGAAGCAGAGAGCTGACCATGGATGCAGCCCGGCCTCACGCGCCCGGCGAGCAGCGCGTGGGGCTGCTGGGGCTGGGGTGCAACCTCGGTGAGCGCCGCGCGCAGCTGCAGGGCGCAGTCGCAGCCATGCCCGCGATCGGCGTCGAGGTGCTCGCCTGCTCCTCCACCTACGACACCGATCCCGTCGGCGACGTGCTCGAGCAGCCGACGTTCCTCAACGCGTGCGTGCGCGTGCGCACCGCGCTCGCGCCGCTGCAGCTGCTCGACGCGGTCAAGCGCCTGGAGCGCGAGCTCGGCCGCACAGACGAAGGCGTGCGCCACGGCCCGCGGACGATCGACATCGACGTCCTCGCGCTCGGCGAGCTCGTGCTCGCCCACGAGCGCATGGTGCTGCCCCACGAGCAGCTGCTCACGCGGCGCTTCGTGCTGATCCCCGCGCTCGAGCTCGACTTCGAGCTGCAGGTTCCCGCGCGTCCCGGTGCAGCTGGCTTCGTGCGCCTCTCCGACGCGCTCGCCGCGCTGCCCGTCGACGAGGGTGTGCGCTGGGCCGGTCCGCCGCTGCGGCTGCCGGGCGTGTGAGGTCGCATGCCGTCTGCGTGAGCCCGCCCGCGCCGCAGGCGTGGTTGGGGCGGCGTGCCCGGCCGGCCACCGCCCGCTCAGGAGGCGAACGTCGTGCCCATCGCGTGCCAGCTCGCGAGCGCCATCAACGTGCCGTCGCCCACGCCGTGTCCGCTCATCACGCACAGGCGCCCTGCGCGCAGCCACGTGACCACGTTCGTGCCGTGCGCGACGAGCAGGCGGTAGGAGGTGCCGCCGCGGTCGATCACCCGCCCGCCGCCCACCTGCGGTGGCGTGCCGGACACGATCGCGTAGCCGAGCCAGTCGTGGTGGCTGTCCGCGTAGAACACCGTCGTCACGTTCCGCCCGCCCGCCCGGTCGACGCGCTCGCCGGTGGCACGAAAGCCGAAGCTCGCTTCCCAGTAGGGGAACGGCACGCCGTCAACGGAGACCATCAACTGCATGCCGTCATGCGGGTTCTCATCCGGCGCGACCATCGTCGCCGGACGCAGTGTCAGCGCCACCGTCTGATCCAGCGTCAGCGGCGAGCTGCCACCGCCGGCGAGGCTCACGACGAGCACCGCGACCAGCGCCACCGCCAGCGCCGGCGCGCCCGCGAGCAGCCCGAAGCGGATCGCCGTCGGCCTGCGACCGGAGACCGCCGGGGCGCGCTCGGCGACCAGCTGCTGCATGCGCTCGTGCAGCTCCCGCGGCGCACGCGCATCGATCGAGCGCACGAACTCGACGATCTCAGCTTCGGTGGGAGGAGGCTCGTTGCTCATGACATTCCTTCGCCAATGGAGACTCCGCTCGCGTCTGTGCCTTCCCGGTGGAGCTCCGCCACCTGCCCTCGCTCCGGGGGCTCGAGCAGCTCGGCCACCTGCTTGCGCGCCCTGAACAGGCGCGTCGTCAGCGTCGCCTCGCGCACCTGCAGCGCACGCGCGGCCTCGCGGTAGGACAGGCCGAGCACGTCCACCGCGACCAGCGCAAGCCGGAAGTCGTCTGGCAGCGCGGCGATCGTCGCGTACACCTCCTGCACCTCGAACGCCCGCTCCGGTCGATTCGTCGGCCGCGGGTCGGCCGCGACCACGTCTTCGAGCGTCGCAGCCGTCACCGGCCGGCGCGAGGCGGTGCGCAAGCTGGTGAGGAAGGTGTTGCGCAGCACGCGCATCAGGTAGTACAGCTCGTCGTCTCCGCGGATCATGCGCGGACGCGAGAGCACCCGCGCGAAGGTCTCCTGCACCAGGTCCTCGGCGTCCTCGCGCGAGCCGCACAGCGCCCACGCCGCGCGGTACAGGCGGTCCACGTGCTTGGTCAGCGAGTGCGGATCGAGCGTGTGCATCAGCGGTGCTGCGAGCATAATGCTCACCCATGCTGCTGGTCGTGGACGTCGGAAACACGCAGACCCACTTCGGGATCTTCCAGGGCGAGGAGCTGCTCGAGCACTGGCGCTTCGCCACCGTGCGCCAGTCCACCGCCGACGAGCTCGGCGCTGCGCTGCGCAACCTGCTCGACCTGCGCGGACACTCCTTCCAGGACATCCACGCGTCGATCGTCTCCTCCACGGTGCCACAGCTGGAGCCCGAGTGGACGGCGATGGCCGAGCGCTACCTCGGCCACCAGATGCTCGCCGTCGGGCCCGGCACCAAGACCGGGCTCGCCATCCGCTACGACAACCCGCGGGAGATAGGCGCAGACCGGCTCGTCAACGCCGTCGCCATCCGTGAGCGCTTCGGCGGGCTGGCGGTGTGCGTGGACTTCGGCACCGCCACCACCTTCGACGTCGTCTCCCGCGAGGGCGAGTACGTCGGCGGCGCGCTCATGACCGGCATCGAGATCTCGCTGGAAGCGCTCTCCGAACGCGGCGCGCGGCTGCCGAAGGTGGACCTCGCGCCACCCCGCAGCGTGATCGGCAAGAACACCATCGACGCCATCCGCTCGGGCGTCGTCTTTGGCTACGCCGGCGCCATCGACGCGATCCTGCGCCGCCTGTACGCCGAGCTCGGCGAGCGCACCAACGTGATCGCCACCGGCGGGCTCGCCCGTCTGGTGGTGCCGTTCACAGAGGAGATCGAGGAGGTCGACGACCTGCTCACGCTCACCGGCCTGCGGCTGCTGCACGAGCGCAACAGCTGACATCTCCGGCGCCGAAGGCGCCGCTTTAAGATCGATCATCGGCTCATGTCTACGTCTGCGCGACTGAACGAAAGCTGGCAGCTCGGCTCGCTGCGCGTGCCCAACCGCGTGCTGCTCGCGCCGCTCGCCGGCATCGGCAACTGGTTCGTGCGCCTGCAGGCCAAGCGCTACGGCGCCGGCATGGCCGTCTCGGAGATGGTCTCCTCGCACGCCATCCACCACCGCAACCCCAAGACCTGCAACGAGCTGCTGCGCATCGACCCGCGCGAGCGCGACGGCGGGCCGGTCGCCATCCAGCTGTTCGGCGAAGACCCCGCGGTGATGCGCGAGGCGGCCGCCCACGTGGCAGCCGCGGGAGCGGACGTGATCGACATCAACATGGGCTGTCCCGTGCCCAAGGTGCGCAAGACGGGCGCCGGCGCCGCCCTGCTCGATGCCCCCGAGCTGGCGGTGCAGGTAGCACGCGCCGCCGTGCAGGGCGCCCGCGACGTGACCGCCGCGGGTGTGCCGGTCACCGTCAAGCTGCGTTCCGGCTTGCGCCCCGGCGAGGACAGCGGCTTTCAGCTCGCGCATCGGCTGGTCAGCGAAGCCGGCGTCGCCGCGATCGGCTTTCACCCGCGCTCAGCCGCCGTGCACCACAAAGGCGTCCCCGACTACCAGTTGGCAGCGCGTCTCGTCGAGTCGCTGCCCGCCCCCGTGATCCTCACCGGCGGCATGCACGACGCGCGCTCGGTGCGCGCGGCGTTCGCCGCCACCGGCGCCGCCGCCGTGATGCTCGCCCGCGGCTGCCTCGGCAATCCCTGGCTGTTCTCCGAGTTGCTCGCCGGAGAGGATCGCCAACCGAGCCCCGAGCACGTGCTCGCCGAGCTGCGCTGGACGATCGCGGGTGCCGTCGAGCACCTCGGCGAGGCCCGCGCGACACGTTACCTGCGCAAGTTCTACCCCTGGTATGTGCCACGCCTGCAGCTGGAGGCCGTCGCCGCCAGGGACCTGCAGGAAACGCTGCAAAGCGCGGACACGCTCGCGCACGTGCAGCGGCTGCTGGAGCAGTGCCGCGAGGCTCCCGTGCTGGCGCGCTGACGCTTGCCAAGGGCCTCCTGCGCCCCGCTATACTGCTGCGCTCGCTGCAGCCTCGCGGCCGGCGACATCCCCGCTTGCAGCGGGGTTTTGTGTGTCGTTCGCCGCCCCACCAACCCGGAATAGAGTCCCGCCCACCCACATGCCGAAGGACGTCATCCTCACGCCAGAAGGACTGCAAAAGCTCAAGGACGAGCTCGAGACGCTGTCCACCGACAAGCGCCGCGAGGTCGCCGAGCGCATCAAGGAGGCGCGCGAGTTCGGGGACATCTCCGAGAACTCCGAGTACGACGACGCCAAGAACGAGCAGGCGATGATCGAGAGCCGCATCGCGGCGCTGCAGGAGAAGCTGCGGATGGCCACCGTGATCGAGGCCAAGGACCTCTCGACCGACGTCGTGCAGGTGGGCTCCGTCGTCCACGTCAAGGACGAGAAGACGGGCAAATCGGTCAAGTACACGATCGTCGGCTCGGCCGAGGCCAAGCCGCTGGAGCACAAGCTCTCCAACGAGTCGCCCGTAGGCCGCGCGCTGCTCGGGCGCAAACGCAACGAGACGGTCGCCGTGAAGGTCCCGCGCGGGCCCGCGCGCAAGCTGAAGATCACCAAGATCGACGTCGGCGTCGACTAGCGATGCTCGATCTCGCCGCGGCTCTCGCCGCCGGTGATCGACCCTCGCGATCAGGATAGTCTCGGGACGCATGAGCGGACCCGCAGAGGAGCCGCGCCCGGGAGGCGGTCCCGGGGGCTCGCCGCCCGATCAGACGGGCCGCCACGGCCTGCAGGAGCTGATCGCCGAGCGGCGCGCCAAGGGTGAGCGGCTGCGGGCCGAGGACCCTGCGGCTTTCCCCCACTCCTTCGCAGGCGTGGAGCCGATCGCGGGCGTGCTCGAGGCATACGGGCACCTCGCCGACGGCGAGGAAACCGACGAGCGTCACCGCGTCGCCGGCCGCCTGGCGGCACGCCGCGGCTCGGGCAAGGCCGCCTTCCTGGACCTCGTCGACCGCACCGGCAAGATCCAGCTGCACGCGCGCGTCGACGTGCTCGGCGAGGAGGCCTTCCAGCGGCTGCTCTCGCTCGACCTCGGCGACCTGCTCGGCGTCGACGGTGACGCGATGCGCAGCCGCCACGGCGAGATCTCCCTGCGCGTCGCGGACTTCCAGGTGCTCGCCAAGGCGCTGCGCCCGCCCCCGGACAAGCACCACGGGCTGTCCGACGTCGAGACCCGCTACCGCCATCGCGAGCTCGACCTGATCGCCAACGAGGAGAGCCGGCGCGTGTTCCTCGACCGCGCCCGCATCGTGTCGGCGGTGCGCTCGGCGCTCGACAGCGACGGCTTCGTCGAGGTCGAGACGCCCGTCTTGCAGCCGCTCTACGGCGGGGCCATGGCCCGCCCCTTCGTCACCCACCACAACGCGCTGGACCGCGACCTGTTCCTGCGCATCGCCACCGAGCTCTACCTCAAGCGGCTGATCGTCGGCGGCCTCGAGCGCGTCTACGAGCTCGGCAAGGACTTCCGCAACGAGGGCGTCTCCCACAAGCACAACCCCGAGTTCACGATGGTCGAGTTCTACGAGGCCTACGCCGACTACGAGGGCGCGATGGCGCGGACCGAAGAGATCGTCCGTGCCGCCGCGGCGGCGATCGGCTACGCCGGAGAGCTCGAGCTCTCCGCGCCCTGGCCGCGGATCGGCTTCGAGCAGGCGATCCGCGAGGCCACCGGCATCTCGCTCGGCGAGCACCCCACGGCCGAGGCGCTGGCGGCGGAGATCGAGCGTCGCGGGCTCGAGCTCGAGGCCGCGGGCAGGGACGCGCCCTGGTTCGCGCTGGCCGACGACCTGCTCAGCAAGTACGTCGAGCCGAAGCTGGCGCAGCCGACGTTCATCGTCGACTACCCCAAGGAGCTCTCGCCGCTGGCGCGCGAGCGCGCCGGCGAGCCGGAGATCGTCGAGCGCTTCGAGGCCTTCGCCGCGGGCATGGAGATCGCCAACGGCTTCAGCGAGCTGATCGACCCCGACGAGCAGCGCCGGCGCTTCTCGGCGCAGCAGCGCCTCGACACGCTCAGCGACGGTGAGGCCGAGACGATGCCCTACGACGAGGCGTTCGTCGAGGCGCTCGAGCAGGGCATGCCGCCGACGGCCGGCGTCGGGCTCGGCATCGACCGGCTCGTGATGGTGCTGACGGGGCGCGAGTCGATCCGCGAGGTCGTGCTCTTCCCGGCGATGCGCTGAGGCTCGCCCGGCGAAGCTCGCCGCGGCGAGGTGCTCGCACCGTCTCGCCGACGGCATGCGCCGGCCGGATCGACGGGGCCCGGCCTCGAGGGATCCCGCCGGATCGCTCGCACCCCGGGGCGGGCAGCGAAGCCGCACCGCGACGCGTGCCGTCTGACGGGACCGGGTAATGCTTCGTTGGCGCTTCGAAAAGAGGTCGGCTCGCGGCTTCGCGGAGGCCCTCGAACCCCTCGATATCATGGAGCTTGAGGGTCATCCGCAGTTTGCGGACGAATGTCGGGGCGCTTGCGTCAAGCCCCACCCGCGACGTGCCGATGACCCCGTTAGACGCGTCGGACCGGTTGGTAGACTGGACCCCCAGGCGTCATAAGGACCACCATAAGACCCTATTTGGGGCACCGCCCCGGCAGGAAGGAAGCAGCGCATATGTTCGAGCGGTTCACAGAAAGGGCAAGGCAAGTGGTGGTCCTTGCGCAGGAGGAGGCGCGGACCCTCAAGCACAACTACATCGGCACCGAGCACATCCTGCTCGGGCTGCTGCGCGAGGAGGAGGGGCTCGCCGCGCGGGTCCTCGAGAGCCTCGACATCACCGTCGAGCGCGTGCGCGCGCAGGTCGTGCGCATCGTCGGCTCCGGCGAGGAGGTCACCTCCGGGCAGATCCCGTTCACCCCGCGCGCCAAGAAGGTGCTCGAGCTGGCGCTGCGCGAGGCGCTGAGCCTCGGCCACAACTACATCGGCACCGAGCACATCCTGCTCGGCCTGGTGCGCGAGAACGAGGGCGTCGCCGCCCGCATCCTGCTCGACTTCGACGCCGACTCGGAGAAGATCCGCAACGAGGTCATCCGCATGCTCTCCGGCCCCGGCGGGCGCCGTCAGAGCGGCTCGGCCGGCGCCGGCGCCGGCGCCGGCGCGCCGGCCGGCGAGGGCAAGAAGTCCTCGAAGCTGCTCGACCAGTTCGG
>DATJRV010000094.1:0-1266 GCA_035504435.1 Solirubrobacteraceae bacterium | reverse complement strand
CCCCGGGGACTGGCCGGCGCTCGCGGCGGCGCTGCGCGAGACGCTCGCCGGCGCGAGCGCCGCGGCGCCGGACGCGGCCGCGGCCGCCGCGCTGATCGAGCGCTACTCGGCGCGCGCCGCCGCCGCGCGCCTGGCCGAGGCCTACGAGGAGCTGCTGGCGCGCGGCCGCCCCTAGTCTAGTGGGCCTTTGCCCAATGTTTGACCGGAAACGCGCTGTTGGCGGCGAATTGGGAGGTATCTCGACCGTGGAGGTGGTGATGCGTCCCGCGGAGGTGTTTGTGCGGCCGCTCTCGCATGAGGAAGCGTTGCGGTTGAAGCGGCTCGTGAAGCGTTCGAAGCACGCCTCGACGCGTGAGCGGGCGTCGATCGTGCTTGGCTCCAACGCCGGGAATTCGGCGGCCGCGATCGCGGCGAGTTGGCTGACTGACCCCAATCATGTGCGCAAGGTGATCCACGAGTTCAACGAGCGCGGGTTCGATTCGCTGCGCCCTAACTACCGGGGCGGGCGACCCCGCCGGATCAGCTGCGATCAGCGCCAGCGGATCGTCAGCGTGGCCGGTGCCCGCCCCGACACCCAAGGGGTGCCGTTGACGCGCTGGTCGCTGCCCCGGCTGGCCGCCCACTTGGCAGAGCTGGGCATCGTGCAGATCAGCCCGGTGCATCTTGGACGGGTGCTGGCTGAGGCTGGCCTGTCCTTCCAGCGCACCCGCTCCTGGAAGGCCAGCCCCGATCCCGACTACGAGACCAAGACGGCGCGCGTGCTGGAGCTCAAACACCAGTGCCCCGCCGACGGCGTCGTGATCGCGTTCGACCAGATGGGGCCGGTCAGCCTGCGGCCCACCCCTGGTGGTGGTTGGGCCCCCAGGGGCAGGCCCGAGCGCCAGCGCGCGGACTACAACCGCCGCCACGGCACCCGCTACGTGTTCGGCGCCTACGACGTGCACGCAGACCGGCTGCGCGTTCGGCTGCGGCCCCGCCGGCGCGGCCTGGACAACCTCGCGTTCATGGCGCAGATCCGCGCCTGTTACCCCGCCCGCCAGCGGATCTACTGGATCCAGGACAACCTCTCGGCCAACTGGACCCCCGACATCCGCACGTTCGCAGCGAACAGCCGGATCGAGCTCGTCGCGACCCCGACCTACGCCAGCTACCTCAACCCCGTCGAATGCCACTTCACGCCGATCAGCCAGTTCGTCGTCGCCAACGCCGACTACATCGACTGGGACGCCTTCGCATTCGCGCTCGCCCGGCACGTCACCTACCGCA
>DATJRV010000093.1:0-99858 GCA_035504435.1 Solirubrobacteraceae bacterium | reverse complement strand
ATATTCGCTTTCTCCACGGTAGGGTAAAGAGTCCACCCAGACCCTAGGAGTTGCTGAACCCCCATGGCCCACATCGCACCGACGCAAGCCACCACCGACCACTCCCGCCTTCAGGGCTGGGTAGAGGAGATGGCGGCGCTCACGCAGTCCGACGAGATCTATTGGTGCGACGGTTCAGAGGAGGAGTACGACCGGCTGTGCCAGGTGCTCGTCGACGCCGGCACCTTCGAGCGCCTCTCCGACGCCAAGCGGCCCAACTCCTACCTGGCGCTGTCCGACCCCGGCGACGTGGCGCGCGTCGAGGACCGGACGTTCATCTGCTCGGCCACGCAGGCCGAGGCCGGCCCCACGAACAACTGGCGCGAGCCGGCGGAGATGCGCGAGGTGCTGAACGAGCTGTTCAGCGGCTGCATGCGCGGGCGCACGATGTACGTGGTGCCGTTCTCGATGGGCCCGATCGGCTCTGACAAGAGCCACGTGGGCGTGCAGCTGACCGACTCGACGTACGTGGCGGTGAGCATGCGGATCATGACGCGCATGGGCCAGGGCCCGCTCGACGCGCTCGGCAGCACCGGCGAGTTCGTACCGTGCCTGCACAGCGTCGGGATGCCGCTCGACGGGGATCCCGCCCGCCCCGAGGACGTGCCGTGGCCGTGCAACGCCGAGAACAAGTACATCGTGCACTTCCCCGACTCGCGCGAGATCTGGTCGTTCGGCTCGGGCTACGGCGGCAACGCGCTGCTCGGCAAGAAGTGCTTCGCGCTGCGCATCGCCTCGGTGATGGCGCGCGACGAGGGCTGGATGGCCGAGCACATGCTGATCCTCAAGCTGACCTCGCCGGAGGGGGAGGTCAAGTACGTCACCGGCGCCTTCCCCAGCGCGTGCGGCAAGACCAACCTGGCGATGCTGATCCCCACGCTCGCGGGCTGGAAGGTGGAGACGATCGGCGATGACATCGCCTGGATGAAGTTCGGCCAGGACGGGCGCCTGTACGCGATCAACCCCGAGGCCGGCTTCTTCGGCGTCGCCCCCGGCACGGGCGAGCGCACCAACCCGAACGCGATCAAGATGGTGGCGCGCGACAGCGTGTTCACCAACTGCGCCAAGACCGACGACGGCGACGTGTGGTGGGAGGGGCTGACCGACGATCCGCCCGCCCATCTGACCGACTGGCGCGGCAACGACTGGACGCCCGGCGCGGACACGCCCTCGGCGCATCCCAACGCGCGCTTCACCGCGCCGGCCGCGCAGGACCCGGCGATCGCCCCCGAGTGGGAGGACCCCGCCGGCGTGCCGATCGACGCGATGCTGTTCGGCGGTCGCCGCGCGGGCGTCGTGCCGCTCGTGACCGAGGCGCTCGACTGGGAGCACGGCGTGTTCCTCGGCTCGGTCATGAGCTCGGAGAAGACCGCCGCCGCCGCCGGCACGGTCGGCGAGCTGCGCTTCGACCCGTTCGCCATGCTCCCGTTCTGCGGCTACAACATGGCCGACTACTTCGCCCACTGGCTGAAGATCGGGCGCACCCCCGGCGCGAAGCTGCCGAAGATCTTCTACGTCAACTGGTTCCGCAAGGACGAGCAGGGACACTTCCTGTGGCCGGGCTACGGCGAGAACTCGCGCGTGCTCGCCTGGGTGTTCGCACGCTGCGCCGGTCACGGCGCCGCCAGGGAGACCCCCATCGGCCTGATCCCGCCGGTCGGCGCCGAAGGCATCGACACGCGCGGGCTGGACGTCTCCGAAGCGGCGATGGCGGAGCTGCTGCGCGTCGACGCCGCCGAATGGAGCGCCCAGCTGCCCCAGTTCCACGAGCACTACGCCAAGTTCGAGAACCTCCCCCCCGAGCTGCACGCGCAGCTCAAGGCACTCGAGCAGCGCCTCGCCTGAGCAGCTTCCTAGTCGTGGCCGTGGGTGTCGCCGCCCGCCGCAGGCGGGCGTGACTCCTCGGCGAGCGAGGTGATCGTCAGCGCGCCGCGGGCGGAGGACTCGAGCACTTCGGTGGCCTCCTCCAGCGAGCGCGCGTACAGCTCGACGAGCAGGTGCACGATGATGCGCGCGTCGTCTTCGTGCTTGTGGAAGCGTACGTGCGTGAAGAACTCGCGCACGCCGTGCTCGCCGAAGGCGGCGTAGGAGAGCGCGTCGCCGGCCTCGGGCCCCGAGCAGGTCTCGACGTCTTCGGCGTCCACCGTCACCGTGCACGAGGCCACCCACGGCGTGCCCGCGATCATCCGTTCCCAGCGATCCTCGATCGGCTCCACGCGACCGTTGTTGAAGCCGAGGTGCGGCTGGTCGTGCATGCAGTCCAGGCACTGCACGACCGCCTCCTGCAGCTCGTCCACCACTTCCGCGCGCTCGCCCGTGTCGGGGTCGATCTTGTGGATGCCCTCGTAGTGGACCTGGACCTCGAGGTCCTGCGACCAGCAGCGGTAGCAACGCAGCCAGCTGCGTGCGCTCGTCTCGGCCATCGAGCCCTCCATATGCAGGCCATTGTAGGGGCCGGTGGCGCCGTCGCCGCGGCCGACGGCGCACGGCGGGCGATGGCCGGGCGGGGATGCGCTATGGTCCCGCCCCGCACGACCGCCTGGTCGCCAAGGAGGGGGATGGGATCGGGGTCTGTACTGAGCCCGCCGCAACCAGGTAGGTCACACAGGGCAAGAGCGTCAGTTCATCACCATTAGGAGGTACGTATGCGTCGCGTCACCGAAGTCTTTCGTGCGCCCCAGGCGCCCGACGAGCAGAGAGAGCCGCACGCGCCCGCGGGCGCTGGAGCGGGACCGCCACACAGGGGCGCTCGGGTGCGCATCCTCGGCGCCCTCGGCGCTGTCGCGCTGGTCGCTGTGCTGCTGCCGGCGACGGCCGCGGCCATCCCGCCCACCGCGATCTCCGGCAAGGTGACGAACGCCAAAACGAAAGCTGGCATCGACGGTGCCAGGGTGTGCGCCACGCTGGAATCCGGCGGCACCCCAAAATGTGCCGAAGCGAGCGCCAGCGGCGAATACGAAATCGCGGGCCTTGTGGAAGGCGAATACGAAGTCGACTTCACGGGGGAAGTGTGCTTCGGAGGATTCTGCGAAACCGAATACGTCAGCAAGACGGCAACCGAAGTTGAAGTTGAAACTGGCAAAACGACAACAGTCAACGCGGAACTAACGGAGCTAGAACGTGGCCGCATCAGCGGCCGGGTGACCTCGGGAGGCTCGCCGCTCTCCGGCATCGAAGCGTGCGCCGACGTCTACTTCGAATGCGCGACCACCAACTCGAATGGCGAATACACCATCACAGGTCTCTCGCAGGGCTCCTACATCGTCTACTTCCGTCCCAAGGAGGAATGCAAGGCCGACATCTGCCAGCTGGCCGCGAACTACATACCTCAGTACTACAACGGCCAGTTGATGGAGGAATCTGCCAACTCCGTGAAAGTGGAAGCTGGCAAGACCGCGTCGGGCATCAACGCCGAAATGCAGGTGGGCGGCCAGATCTCGGGCAAGGTCACCAACGCCGCCAACTCCCAGGCGATCGCCAACCTCGAGGTATGCTCACTCACAACGGCCGCAAACAAAGAAGGTGAACGGGAATTCGGCGAGGAATGCACGCTCACGAACTCCAGCGGCGAATACACGATCCACGCTCTCAGCACGCAGGGCTACGAAGTCGACTTCACCGGCTACGTTTGCACCGAAAGCAACGGCAAATCGAAGTGCACCCACCCGTGGGTGACCCAGTACTACCCCGGCATCGTGTCGGTGACCGCGCCGAACACCACCTCGGGAATCAACGGGAGCCTGCTCGAAGTCACGACCTCGAAGCCGGGCAGCACCGCTGCGCCGGCGGTGACCGGCTCGACCACTGTTGGCAGCGTGCTGAGCTGCTCGCAGGGGAGCTGGAACAACAACCCGGTGAGCTACACCTACAAGTGGCTGCGCAATGGCAGCGCGATCGAAGGCCAGACCGCGACCACCTACACCGTGCAGAGCGCGGACCTCGGCACGGGCATCTCCTGCGAAGTGACGGCGAGCAACGCCGCCGGCTCGACCGGGGCCACCAGCAACACGCTGGCGATCCCCAAGCCGGCACCCGGCGTCGCCGTCGTGACCGCCGTGCACATCAAGGGCGCCACCCTGACGGTGACGCTGCGCTGCACCGGTGCGAGCGCATGCAAAGGCTCGATCAAGCTGCTCACCTACGTCCTCAGCGGGCGCGGCAAGCACAAGCACCGCCGCAGCACCGCGATCGGCACGACGGTCGGCTTCACGATCTCGCTGGGGGCGAGCGCCACGCTGCGGCTGCATCTCACCGGCCAGGGCCTGAGGCTGCTCTCGCACGCGGGCAGGAAGGGGCTGCAGGTGCAGATCACCGGCACGGGCGTGACCGTGCGCAAATACGTGCTGAAGAAGAAGTAGGACGGCATCGCTTGCCCTGAGAGCGCGCCGTGCGTTCTCAGGGCAAGCCCCGCCGTAGTTGCTACCCGAACGTGAAGTCGTAGGCGACGAGCCCGTTCTGCAAGCGCAGCTCCAGTTCGTGGCTCTGGTCGCCCGGCAGCGCGACCAGCCAGTACAGGCGCTGGCGGCGCACGGTGACGATGCCGCCGTGGACGTCGGCGCCGGACTCTGCCGCGGGGATGGGATGCCCGTCGAGCATCACGTGCACGTGCATCGGGCGTTCGTTCTGCGAGCTCAGCACCAGGTACACGTCCTTGGCCTCGAAGTGCAGGTTGATGCCCGCTTCCGCGACGGCTTCCGCGGGCTGGCCGCCGATGTTCCACGTGCCCGAGTAGGCGAGCTGGTTGAGCTCCAGTTCGTGCGTTGGGGGCGGACCGTAGTCGTGGGTGCCGGAGAACGGGCCCTTGACGAACCCCTGGGCGCGCGCCGTGCCCGTGTAGGACTCGGGCGTGGCCACTTCCGAGGGCACGATCACGTTCGCCGGATGGCTCTTGCCGCCCACCTGGTAGCCGGCTTCTGCGAGCAAAGCGCGGATCGCGGTTTCCGTCTTTTCGTAGTCGCCCTCGCCGAAGGTCGCGTAGCGGACCTGGCCCTTGGCGTCGATCAGATAGTCGGCCGGCCAGTACTCGTTGCCGTACGCGTTCCACGTGCCCATGTTGTTGTCCTGCACGACCGGGTAGCGCAGGCCGAACTGTTCGATCGCGTCCTTGACGTTGCTGGCCTCCTTCTCGAACTGGAACTCCGGGGCCTCGACGCCGACGATCGTCAGGCCCTCCTTCGCGTAGGCGGCGTTCCACGCCTTCAGGTAGGGCAGCGTGCGGATGCAGTTGATGCACGTGTAGGTCCAGAAGTCGATCAGCACGACGCGCCCGCGCAGCGCCGGGAGCGTCAGCGGCCTGTCTGCCGGCGTGTTGAACCAGTCCTCGGTTTCCGTGAATTCCGGCGCGGTCCCGAGGTCTGGCAGCGCGCGCGCGTCGGCCAGCAGCGTCGCCTGGCTGGCGTCGCGCGCGGCGGGGTGGATCGTCGAGGTGTGGCCGCCTTCGCAGTCGGCCGAGCCGTTGGCGGGGATGAACTTCGTCCGGTGGCCGGTGATCTCGTGCAGGCGGCCGGTCACCGACTTCGAGCACTCCAGCGACGCGGTGAGGTTGACGTTGGGGATCTTTTCCGCGACGAACTGGTCGAAGTTCACGTCCAGGTTGGTGAGGATGGCGATGCCCGTCAGGATCATGACCACGCCCAGCGCGCGGCTGAGCAGCGGGCCGCGACCGGCCTTGCGGACGCGGTCGAACACGCGCCTGCCGCCGAGCGAGAGGGCCAGCAGCACGGCCGCCGAGCCCAGCGAGTAGGCGATCGCCAGCGCGATCGTTTTGCCGGAGGCGGCGCTGACGGAGATCACCGCCGCGAGGATCGGGCTGGCGCACGGCGTGTACACGAAGCCGAGCGCCGCGCCCACGATCAGACCCGAGGCGAAGCCGTCGCCCTTGGCGCTGCGCATCCCGCCCACGCCGAAGCGCGCGAGCCGCGACAGCGGCGCCTCCAGGCGTGCTGCCACGTCGGGCATCAGCAGCGCCAGCCCGAACGCCAGCAGCACCGCGATCGAGACGTCACGCAGCGGGTCGTTGCCGAGGCCGACCCCGTCCACCACGTTGGCGAGGCCGACGATCGTGATCGTGAACGTCAGCGACAGCCCCAGCACCACGCCCAGCGGGCGGCGCCGTCCGCCCGCGCCGCCCGCGGACAGGAGCGCCGGCAGCACGGGCAGCGCGCACGGGGACAGCGCCGTGCCAGCGCCGGCGAGGATCGCGAAGCCGAGAAGCAGGACCATGGTCTGTGTCCTTACAGACTGCGCAGTCGAAGCTTTGTTACAAGACTCCGGCGAATCCTTATCTGCCGCTAATCCCCGCGCGCAGCGTCGCCTCGAAGTCGGTGCCGGCGATCGGCCCCAGGCAAGGCGAGCCCGCACCCGCCTGGCGGTAGCGCTCGAGGCCGGCGCGCAAAGCGTCCTGGTCGCCGACGGCCGTCAGCTCGGCGAGGAAGTCGTCGGAGATCGCGCGTCGCATCGCCTCCAGGTCCCCCGCCCCAGCCGCGCGATCGTAGGCCGCGATGTCCGCGCCGAAGCCGGTGCGCTCGATCATCGCGCGGTAGAACGGCAGGCCGAAGTAGGGGATCAGATCAGCGCGCATCGCGCTGTAGGCGGCCTCGGGATCGCCGGTGAGGGCGCCCGGCACGGCCGCCACGACGTCGAAGCCATCCAGCGTCAGGCCCGCGCGCTCGCGGCCCTCGCGCACCGCCGGGACGACGACCTCGCGGATGTAGCTGGGGTTGCACAGCCACAGGATCACGCCGTCGGCGATCTCGCCCGCCAGGCGCAGCATCGCCGGCGAGAGCCCGGCGATGTAGATCGGCAGCGCGGGGCGCGGCTCCAGGCCGACGAGATGAAAGCCCGTCCGCCACTTCTCACCGCGGGGCGGGTCCTCGCCACGCAGGATCGCGCGCACGATGCCCGCGTACTCGCGCATCTCCGCCACTGGGCGATCGATCGTCTGTCCGTGCCAGCCCTCGACGACGGGCCGGTGCGAGACACCCAGCCCGAGCGTGAGACGCCCGCCGGCGAGCTCGTCGAGCGTGGCGGCAGTTTGCGCCATCGTCGCGGGCGTGCGCGTGTAGATCGGGACCACGCCGCTGCCCACGCGGATGCTGCTCGTGGACAGCGCGTACGCGGTCAGCACCGTCAGCGACTCGCGCCCGGCGATGTGCGTCACGTACACCGACTCGTAGCCGAGCGACTCCGCTAGCTTGACGCGTTCGATCGCCGCCTGCAGCGAGCGTCCGGTCGATATGAAACAACCCGTCGCCACCATGCTGGAGCATATGCAAAGCCGCGACGCGGCAGTCCCAGCTGCTACTTCCCTCTCGATCGTCTCGACACGCAAAGGAGCATCGATGTCACCCACGCAGAAAGCAGCAAAAAAACCGGCCCGCGCGAAAGCGAAAGCTGCGGCGAAACCCAAAGCTGCGGCGAAAGCAAATGCGGCGAGCAAAGCGAAAGCGGCGGCGAAACCCAAAGCCAAGGCGAAAGCGGCGACGAAAGCGAAAGCGACGAAAGCGAAAGCGGCGGCGAAACCGAAAGCCGCGGCCAAAGCAAAAGCCGCGGCCAAAGCAAAAGCCGCCACGAAAGCGAAAGCGGCGGCGAAACCCAAAGCCAAGGCGAAAGCGGCGACGAAAGCGAAAGCGACGAAAGCGAAAGCGGCGGCGAAACCGAAAGCCGCGACGAAAGCGAAAGCCGCGAGCAAAGCGAAAGCGTCCGCCAAACGCAAACCGGCCGCCAGAGCCAAACGGGCCGCCGCGAAACCGAAACGAGCGGGTGCGCGCAGATCCTGATCGACCTGCACTGCCACATCCTGCCGGAGCTCGACGACGGCGCGCTGGACCTCGCGGACAGCGTGGCGATGGCGCGTCAGGCTGTGCGCGACGGGATCGCCGTGGTGTGCGCGACGCCGCACATCCGCGACGATCACGACGTGCGCATCGAGGAGCTGCCAGCGCGGGTCGCTGCGCTGCAGCAGGAGCTCGACCGGCTGGGTGTGGGCGTGCGGATCGCGCAGGGGGGCGAGGTCGCGCAGCCGGCGGCCGACGCCCTCAGCGACGAGCACCTGCGTGCGGTCTCGCTCGACGGGGGCTGCTGGGTCCTGCTGGAGCCCGCGCCGGGGCCGTTGGCCGACGAGCTGACCGCGCTCGTCGAGCGTCTCGCTGCGCGCGGCGTGCGCACGATCCTCGCGCACCCCGAGCGTCACGCCGGCGCCGACCTGATCGCGCGCCTGCGCGAGCTCATCGCCCGCGGCTGTCTGATCCAGTGGACGGCCGATTTCATCGCCAACTCCGACCGCGACGATCCCGATGCGTTCGTGCTGGGGTTGGCGCGCGGCGGGCTCGTGCAGCTGCTCGCCAGCGATGCGCACTCTTCGCACGGCGGGCGCCCGGTCGTGTTGAGCGGCGCGATCGAGCGCCTGCGCGGCGTGTGCTCGCCCGAGCAGCTCGAGTGGATCTCCGAGCGCGCGCCGGCGGCGATCCTGCGGGGGGAGGAGGTCCTGCCCCCCTGGTGAGCGCTCAGCTCACGCCGCTGCGGCCGACGGCCACGGCGCGAGCTCGACCGAGCTGGCGAGCTGCTCGATCACCTGTTGCGAGGGATGGCCGAGGCCGCGCCTGAGGAAGTTCGCGGCGCCGGCGGCGGCGCCCAGCACGAGCGCCCGCTCGAAGCTCTCCCCACGCGCCCACGAAGCGGTCAGCGCGCCCATCATCGCGTCGCCGCAGCCCTCGCGGAAGCCATGCTCGAAGCACGGCGGCGTCAGCTGCCAGGCGCCCGCGTCGCCCACCACCAGCGCCGGCTGCTCGCCACGGGTGACCAGCACGCAGCGTGCCCCACGGTCGCGCACGCTCCGCGCCGCCGACAGCAGCAGCTCGGGTGTGGACACGGGCGCGCGCACGAACTCGGCGAGCTCCCAGTCGTTCAGCTTGACGAGGTCTGGCTCGCCGCCGAGCGCGCTGTCCAGGCGTGGCGAGGACAGGTCGACGAGTGTGCGCGCGCCGCCGGCGCGCGCGTCCGCGACGAGCTCGCCGTAGGTCTCCAGCGGCAGCGATTCGGCGGGGAACGGGTTGGTGACCAGCAGCCAGCCGCTGGCGAGCGCCTGCGCGCAGGCGCGCGAGACGAGCTCGTCGAGCTCGTGACGCGACGGCGGGTCGCTGAGCCGCATCGCCAGCAGCTCGCGCTGGCCCGAACGCCGGTCGGTGACATAGCAGCCACTCGCGCTCGCCGTCTGCACCAGGTGCGTCTGCACCCCCGCGACCTTCTCGATCAGCGCTCGCAGGAGCTCACCCGTCTCGCCGCCCAGGAAGCCGCACAGGATCGGCGCCACGCCCATGCTCCACGCGGTGGCGGCCGCCCACACGCCCTGCCCGCCGGCGTGGAAGTGGATGCTCTGCCTGTCCTCCCCCTCCAGCTCCAGCGTGACCGTCAGCAGCGGATGGGGTGCGAACACCGCGAGCGAGGCCGTGCTCATCGGCTGCGGTGCTCCGCGGCGCGCTGGCGCTTGTCCGGCGGGCGTCGGGACGCGGGCACGAGTCGCCCCAGCGCCGTGACCTCGCGCTGCAGGCGCTCGACGATCGCGCCGGGGTCGGGGACGAGCGTCGTGTGCACGAGCAGGCCGACCGTGATCTTGCCGTCGTAGCTGAAGATGCTGACGCTCATGCCGACGCTGCCCGCGGTCGGGGCCCAGACGAGCACCGTGCGCAGCGGGCTGCCGGCAAGGTACACCGTCTCGCGCGGGCCCGGCACGTTCGTCATCACGGCCGTCGCCTTCGCGGTGAAGAAGTCGATGATGCGCCGCTCGATCTCCGTCGGGGCCAGCCCGGCGGCCTCGAGCAGCGCGTAGGAGACGGGCCCCTCGGTCGACCGCTTGATCGCGCTCATGCGCAGCTCGAGCTCGTGCAGGCGCTCGCGCCGGGCCGCGCGATCGACGGGCAGCGTCAGGAACACCAGGCCGAAACGGTTGCCGAGCTCGTCGGGCACAGGCTGCTCGCGCGGACGCAGGTTGACGGGCACGAGCGTGCGGACCGCGTGCGGCTCCTCGCCGCGTTCGAGCAGATAGCTGCGCAGCGCGCCGCTGACGGCCGCGAGCAGCACGTCGTTGACGGTCGCGCCTTGCGCGTGGGCGATGCCCTTGACCCGCTCCAGCGACAGCGGCCTGCTCCAGGCAACGCCGCGCTGGGTGCCGAGATCGCGCTTGAGCAGGCTGCGCGCGTCCCTTGGCGTGAGCAGGAACTTGGCCAGCGCGCGCGTGTCGGCGGCGACGGCGTCGGTGAGCGCGAGCGCGCGCTGCCCAGGATGCGCGAGCGTGCGCGCGCTCTCGTGCGCGAGCGCGCCCGTGAGCCGGCGTGCCGACTCCACCGCGCCGGCCGCCGCGTCCACCGCGCCCGCCGCCGGGCCGACCGCGTTTGCGGGGCGTCGCGGCGTCTGTGCGGCCGCATCGGTCAGCGACAGCATCACCTCCGCGAGCGCGATCCCGTCGGCGATGCAGTGGTGCATGCGCACGATCACCGCGCAGCCGGCACGCGGGCCGTCGATGAAGTACATCTCCCACAGGGGCTTGCTGCGGTCGAGCGGAATCGACGCCAGGTCGCCTGTGAGCGCCTGCAGCGCCGACTCGTCGCCGGGCGCGGACAGGCCACGGCGATGCAGGTGCCGGGCAAGGTCGAAGTCCGGGTCGCGCTCCCAGTGGGGCCCGCCGACGCCCAGGCGGCTCTCGGCGACGCGCTGGCGAAAGCGGGGATAGGGCGCGACCAGGCGGGTGCGCACGACCTCGGTGAGCGCATCCCAGTCGAGCTGCTCGTCGAACAGCAGCACCGAGTTGATGACCATCAGGTTGCTCGGGCGGTCCATGTGCAGCCATGCGGTGTCCGCACTAGAGAGCGCGCTGGGCATACAGCTCCTCGAAGAAGTCGGCGTAGCGCTCGTACACGAGCGCGCGCTTGACCTTCAGCGTGGGGGTGAGCTCGCCGGCGAGCTGGGTGAGCTCGTGGTCGAGCACACCGAAGCGCTTGACCTGCTCGACGCGGGCGAAGCGCGCGTTGGCCGCGTCCACGTCCGCCTGCAGCACCTCGTGCACGCGCTCGTCGACGGCCATGCTCGCCAGATCGGCGGGGACCTCGAGCTGCTCGGCGAGCTTCGGCGCCTCGTCGGGGTCGAGCGTGACCAGGCACACGAGGTACGGTCTCCCGTCGCCGTACACCACGGCCTCCGCGATCCAGCGTGTCTCGCGCAGCGCGCTCTCGATGTTGACCGGCGTAATGTTCTTGCCGCCGGAGGTGATGATCAGCTCCTTGCTGCGTCCCGTGAGGGTGAGATAGCCGTCGCTGGAGAGCGTGCCGAGGTCGCCTGTGCGCAGCCAGCCTTCGGCGAACGTCTCTGCGGTCGCCTCGGGGTCGCGGTGGTAGCCGTTGAAGACGTGTGGACCGCGCAGCAGCACTTCGCCGTTCTCGTCGACCATCACTTCGCTGGCCGGCAGCGCGCGCCCGACGCTCCCAAAGCGCGGCGCGTGCGCGGGGTTGAGCGTGGCGGTGGCGCAGCTCTCGGTCATGCCGTATCCCTCCAGCACCGCGACCCCGCAGGCGTCGAAGAACTCCAGCAGCTCGTGGTCGATCGGCGCGGCGCCGACGAGCGCCATCGTCAGGTTGGCGCCGAACAGCGCCCGGACCTTGGCCAGGCCGAGCTGGTCGGCCAGGCGCAGACGCAGCGCTGACAGCGAGCTCGCACTCCTGCCGGTGCGCGCGGCGGCGCGCGCGCGACGCCCGACCTCGAGCGCCCAGGCGAACAGCGTGCGCGCGGCCCAGCCGCGCGCCTCCACGGCGCTGATGACGCCGGTGTGCAGCTTCTCGTAGATGCGCGGCACGGCGACGAAGTGCGTCGGCTGCGCCTCTGCGACCTCGTCGAGGATCTTGGCGGGGTCGCCGCTCCAGTAGGCGAGCGTCCCGCCGACGTCCAGCACGACCGTCTGGGCCACCCTGGCGAGCACGTGCGCGAGCGGCAGGAACATGTAGATGACGGGCTGCACGTCGTCGAGTTCGAGCGCGCCCCGATACATCGCCGTGGCGGCCAGGAAGTTGGCGTGCGTGAGCGCACAGCCCTTGGGGGGCCCGGTGGTGCCGGAGGTGTAGACGATCGTGGCGACGTCGCCGGGCTCGACCGCGCGCACACGCGCCTCGATCTCCTGCGCCGGCGTCGCCTGGCCGCGGCGGCGCAGCTCGGCGAGCGTGATCGTCTCGGGCGCGGCGCCATCCATCACGACCACCTGCTCGAGGTGCGGACAGCGTGGGCGGACGAGCGCGACCTTGGCGGCCTGCTCGGCGTCCTCGCAGAGGACCATGCGCACCTGCGCGTGCGCGAGCACGTGGCGGCACTCCTCGGGGGAGTTGGTGTGGTAGATGGGCGCGATCACGGCGCCTGCGCACAGGGCGCCGGCCTCGCACAGCGTCCACTCCGCGCGCGTCGAGCTGAGGATCGCCACGACGTCACCCGTCTCGATTCCCAGGGCGATCATGCCGCAGGCGATCTCGCGCGCGCTGCGGCCGAACTGGCGGTAGGAGACCGCGCGCCAGCCGTCCTTCGTGGGGATGCGCAGCGCGACGTCCTCGCCACGCTCGGACGCCGACAGAACCATGCGTCCGAGCGTGGCGGCGCCGGTGATGCGCTCGGCGACGGGGCGCAGGCGTGTGCTCGTGGCCACGTCGCTCACCTAGCGCTTGACGAGCGCTTCGATCTGCGGCTGGTCTTGGTTGACGACGTCCTGTTCGGAGCGGTCGACCGAGACGACGATCATCGCGGCGCTCGCCGACGGGCGCAGCGGCCGGTTGATCGACAGGCGGGCGAGGTGGAGCATGCCGGTGAGGCTAAACCGGCGCTACAGGTTTGACATCAGTGCCGGCTGCGTGTTCGTATCAGTAGTTACATGCGGTGCGGCGGCCCGCCGGCGGAGCATCGCTCGCCGGCAGATCCATCGCGTACACCGTGGTCATGCCAGCGAGCGCTCGAGCGTGTCAACGAGCGCTGGCACCTCCATGCCGGGGTCCTGGGCGGCGAGCAGCGCTTGCGCCGCCGCGCGCCCGCCGAGCGCCCGCAGGGCGCGCTCGCCGTGCTCGATGGTGAAGTCGGTGAGCGCCGAGGCACGACGCGCCGCCGCGCGGCGGGCGGGCAGGTCGAGGCTTGCGCGGTGCTCCTCCAGCGCCGCGACGAGCTCGTCGATGCCGCTCGGGGGGTGCACGGCGCAGACGCTCAGCACGCGTGTGTCGCGCGCGCCGAGCGAGCGCAGCGCGGCGGCGAGGTCGCGCTGGGTGCGCAGCGCGATCTGCCCGAGGTCGGCCTTGGTCACGACGAGCACGTCGGGGGTCTCCATGATGCCGGCCTTCAGGAACTGCAGCACGTCGCCGCTGCCGGGCTGCACGACGACGACGACGGTGTCCGCCACGTCGGCCACGTCGGTCTCCGCCTGGCCGACGCCGACGGTCTCGATCACGACCACGTCGAACGCGGCGGCCAGCGCGGCGGCTGCGCCCCGTGTGGCGTGGGCGAGCCCGCCCAGCCGCTGGCCGGCGGCGGTCGAGCGGATCAGCACGCCGCGGTCGGCGGGGTCGAACTCGATGCGCGCGCGGTCGCCCAGCAGCGAACCGCCCGAGCGGCGCGAGCTGGGATCGACCGCCAGCACGGCCACGGTGCGCTGATGCGCGCGCCAGGCGTGCACGAGCGCCGAGAGCAGCGTCGACTTGCCGGCGCCCGGTGGGCCGGTCACGCCGATGAGCTGCCCAGGCGGCTCGTGCCCGAGCGCGGTGGGGGAGACCTCGTGCAGGAGCGCTGCCGCCTGCGCCCGGTCGGCGGGCGCGGTGCTCTCCAGCAGGTTCAGCGCGGCCGGCGCCGCGCTCAGGTCGTGCGCGCGCAGGCGCGCGCCCAGCGCAGCGCCTTCGTCGTCGGCGCTCACGCCCCGCCGTTGGCCACAGCGCCGTTGGCCTGAGAGGCGCCGCCGTGGGCGGCGCCGACCGTCGCGGGCTCGCCGGCGGCCGGTGAGCCGTTGGCGCCCGCGTCCACGAGCGCGACGATGTCGCGCATGATGCGCGTGAGGTCGAAGTCCTTGGGCGTGTACACGGCGGCGACGCCCGCGTCGCGCAAGGGCGCGACGTCCTGTTCGGGGATGATCCCGCCGACGACCACCGGCGCGGCCACGCCGGCGTCGTGCAGCGCGCCGATCACCGCGGGGATCAGCTCGCGGTGCGAGCCGGAGAGGATCGACAGGCCGATCACGTGCACCCCCTCCTGCAGCGCCGAGGCGGCGATCTGCGCGGGCGTCAGGCGGATGCCTTCGTAGACGACGTCCATGCCCGAGTCGCGCGCGCGCAGCGCGATCTGCTCGGCGCCGTTGGAGTGGCCGTCCAGTCCCGGCTTGCCGACGAGGATCTTGGGCCGGCGCCCGAGCTTCTCCTGCAGGCGCGCGACCTCGCCGCGCAGCTCGCCCAGCTCAGAATCGATTCCCGCCTGCCCGAGCGCGGCGGCCTCGCCGACGCCGGTGGGCGCCCGGTAGCTGCCGAACACCTCGCGCAGCGTGCGCGCCCACTCGCCGGTCGTCGCGCCGGCGCGCGCTGCGGCGATCGTCGCCACCATCAGGTTCTCCCCCTCCGGGGACGCTGCGCCGGCGCGCTCATCGCGCGCGGCGCGCGCGAGCGCGGCGAGCGCCTCGTCCACGGCGGCCTGGTCGCGCTGCGCGCGCCAGCGACGCACCGCCTCGATCTGCTCGGCTTCGACTGCCGGGTCGACCACGAGGATTCCGCCCTCGGCATCCGCGGTCAGCGGCGAGTCCTCGGTCTCGGTGAAGCGGTTCTGCCCGACCACCACCTGCTCGCCCTCCTCGATGCGCCGGATGCGCTCGCGGTGGGAGTCGACGAGCGCGGCCTTCATGTACGGCACCGCCTCGACCGCGCCGCCGTGCTCGGCGACGACCGCCATCTCCGCGCGCGCGCCGTCGAGCAGTTCTTCGACGAGCGCGTCCATCACCTTGGAGCCCTCGAAGATGTCCGGGTACTCGAGCAGGTCGGTCTCGTAGGCGAGCACCTGCTGGATGCGCAGTGACCACTGCTGGTCCCACGGGCGCGGCAGGCCGAGCGCCTCGTTCCACGCGGGCAGCTGGATCGCGCGGGCGCGGGCGTCGCGCCCGAGCGTGACGGCGAGCGCCTCCAGCACGATGCGCTGCACGTTGTTCTCCGGCTGCGCCTCGGTGAGCCCGAGCGAGTTGACCTGCACGCCATAGCGAAAGCGCAGGTGGTGGGGGTCCTGGACGCCGTAGCGCTCGCGCCCGAGCTCTTCCCAGAGGATGGACATGGCGCGCAGCTTGGCGTGCTCCTCGATGAAGCGCACGCCCGCGTTGACGAAGAAGGAGATGCGCCCGAAGACCTGCTCCATGCGCTCCTCGCCCACGCGCTCGCGCGTGGCGTCGAGCACGGCGATCGCGTTGCTCATCGCGTAGGCGATCTCCTGCACGGGCGTGGCGCCGGCCTCCTGCAGGTGGTAGGAGCAGATGTTGATGGGGTTCCACTTGGGAACGTGCTCGACGGTGTAGGCGATCATGTCGGCGATCAGCCGCATGGAGGGCGCCGGCGGGAAGGCGTAGGTGCCGCGCGCGAGGAACTCCTTGATGATGTCGTTCTGCGTCGTGCCCTGGAGCTGCTCCTGCGCGACGTCCTGTGCCTCGGCCGTCACGATGTAGAGGGCGAGCAGCCACGCGGCGGTGGCGTTGATCGTCATCGACGTGTTCATCTCGCCCAGCGGGATGCCGTCGAGCAGCGCGGCCATGTCGCCGCGGTGGGCGATCGGCACGCCGACCTTGCCCACCTCGCCGCGGGCGAGCTCGTCGTCGGGGTCATAGCCCGTCTGCGTGGGCAGGTCGAAGGCGATCGACAGGCCCGTCTGGCCCTTTTCCAGGTTGCGCCGGTAGAGCTCGTTGGAGGCCGCGGCGGTCGAGTGCCCGGCGTAGGTGCGCATCATCCACGGCCGGTCGCGCTCGGGCAGGCGTGCGGAATGCTCGCTGCTCATGCTCTCATTGTACGGTTGCCCCGCTAGCTTTATCCTGCGGGCCATGGACCAAACGCTCGAGAGACCACGTACGGGCGGGCCGGGAAGCGGCCTCGGGGGCGCCTGGAGGGTGATCGTCTGCAACGACGACCACAACACCTTCGATCACGTCGCGCGCACGCTCGCGCGCTTCATCCCCGGCGTCTCGCTCAAGCGCGGGCACGAGATCGCCGGCGTGATCCACCACTCCGGCAAGGCGGTCGTCTACAGCGGCCTGCAGGAGCCGGCCGAGCTCTACTGGGAGCAGCTGAAGGGGGCGGGGCTGACCATGGCGCCGCTCGAGCAGGGCTGAGACGCGCGGGAGGCCGCGTGCGCGGCCTCCCTGTGGCGTGTCGCGAAGTGGCGATGTGCCGGCGGCGAGCGGCTACGAGGAGTGTTCTTCCACAGCCGTCTTGCCCGCCTGTTTGAGCGTCCCGTCGAGGATCGCGGTGTTCTCGCCCGCCGCTGCTGGCAGGCCGAGCTTCAAGTCGATCACGGGATCGAGCAGGAACGCCGCGGGGCCTCCGCACCCGCTCGCTTCGGGCGCGGAAAACGAGTTGTCCACAAGCGAGTTGCCGATAATCGTCAGGATGTTGCCTTCTTCATTGTCCGTAAGCGTCCCCTTTTTGCCTTTGATCGGTTTGTTCGGTGAGGGCGGGCTGGTGGTGCCGGTTGTGAGGTTGAAGGTGATGTGGTTCGCGTTCGTGCCGATGTAGCATTCTTCGCCGAGCAGTGGGTTGCTCAGCTTGACCTTCACCGGCAGCTCGAGGGCGGTGCCCGTTTCCTCGAGCAGGTTTTCCTCGTCGAGACCGATCGAGCTCGCCGGTGCCGCCAGTTCGGTTGTGGCCGTCACGCCCGTCAGGCCGTTTTGGAACACCGTTTCGCAGAACAGGCGCTCTACCGCAGCGGTCGGTTCGGTGCCGGTGATTTCGTCGCACTTGACGAGCCCGGCCAATCCGCCCGGCACGGGCTGCGGCGAGCGCGACAGCGTTTCGCCGTTGGCCGCTTCTACGAACGTATCTTCGGTGCTGGTCCTGCTCTCGATGAAGCCGCCCTGGAGCGTGATCGGGTTGGTGATCGGCACCGTGCTTTTGCCGATTGTTACTTCTCCGGATTCTGTCGTCGCGAAGATGCAGCCGCTGAGTTTGGGTGTGCTCAGCGGGCACTGCGCGAAGGGGGCAAATTCGCCGGTTGGCGCGGCGAGCACCGGCGCGGCGATGGCCCAGCACGCCGCGAGCGCGGCGATTAGCGTCGCGGCTGCGATGCCCGCGAGGCCGCGCGCGCTGGGTCTAATTGTCGAAATATTTTCCATGTTGGACCCTTCCTTACTCGTCTTCTGCCGTCTACGACCAAGACGGCCTCGCCGGCAGATGCTTGGGTTTACTTGTGCGTGCTGCTACGTGTGCGAGCCTTGCCGCTGACGGTGGCGCCCTTCCTCGACTTGCGTGCCCGCGCCTTGGGACAGCCAAGGACGGTGATCGGTGTGCTCTGCGTGAGCACGGCGCCGTTCTGGGCGGTGATCGTGGTGGGCATCACCAGCTGCTGCTCGGGCTCGACCTTCTTGACCTTCTTCGTGACCCGCTCGAGTCGGCCGTGCACGCGCCTCGTGACGCGCTTGCGGACTGTCACGGTCTTGATCGGATGGCACAGGCTTTCGTCGCTGACCGCGAGCGTGTCCACGCCGAGCAGCGAGTCCGGTCCCTCGGGCAGCCTCAGTTCGAAGCTGGAGATCGGCGCGTCGGGGAGCGTTTCGAACCGCGAGTAGGTGATGCCCTTTTTGATGTCCGTGTGCCCGGTGAGGACGATCTCGACGCCCTCACCCTGCAGGATCACGTCGAGGTCGGGAAACGCCGCCCCGCCATGGCTGACCAGGTAGGCGGGGCCTTCCAGCGGCACGGAGAGGACGGGTGTGCGGGCCACGGCCGTGCCGACCGCCGAGCCGACGGGGCAGCCGGCCGGGTTCAGCGCGAACTGGGCTTCGGTGCACGCCAGGTTCAGCGTGGAGTCGCGCGACGGTAGCGCCAGCGGCAGCTGCGTGTCCACCTTCGCGATGTTCGCTTCGCTGGGCGTGGTCGCGTTCGCCGCCGGGCCCTCGTTGGCCGTCACCCGCACCTCCAGCGATGCACCGTCGAGTTTGCTGGTTCTCGCCTGGGTCGAGGCGGTGAGCTTCGGCGCGAAGCCGAGGCTTGCACAGCTGGCGGCCTGGAACGGGCTCGAGACGCTCGCGGGCGTGCCGTTGGTGCTGGTGAGGGTGCCCGCGATCTCCTTCGCTTCGCAGCTCGTCGGGTTGAGCATGAAGCCGGGGCGGTCGATGTCGACGTCTACCGACTTCGTCTGCAGCGGTATCCCGTCGAGCATCGTCGGCAATGGTTCGCTGGCGATGCTGACCTGCGCGGTGTTCGGATCGACGCTGATCGCCGCTCGCACCACGACCGTGCCGAGGTTGAACGGACCGGCGATCGCCGGCACCACGAACGACAGGCCGAACGGCGCGCCGCCGTAGCCGGTCGTGAGGTAGACCGGATTTGGAGGCTGGCCGGGCACGGGCAGCACGACCGGCTGCGATCCTGGGCCCGACGCGACGGTCGTCGTCCCGATCTGGCTCGCCGCCGGGCAAGTGCCCTGTGCGGCCGCGGGTTCGGGGCACAGCGGTACGCTCGAGAGCATCCCCAGCAGGCCGGGAGGCATCGTGATCTGGACGGTGCCGAGGTCTTGGTCGCGGTCGGTGCGCGAGAAGCTCGTGGTGAAGGGGCTGAAGCTGCCCGCCTGCTTGTCGGCTGTGCCCGCCGCGAAGCTCGGCTGGAACTGCGGGGCGGCGCAGCCCGTGACTTCGAATGCGCTGGAGAGGTCCGTGTTGGGAGCGAACGGGCTGCTCCACGGAGTGAGGTGGATCGAGGTCGTGGCGACTCCGCACGTGCTGGGGTTGGCCAGCGGCGCGCGTTCGCCGCCGGTGAGCGTGAGCTTGAAGTCGCTGAACGGCAGCTGCGGGCTTTCGTCGAAGGCGACGGTGATCTGCCCGGTCTGCTGGTTGAGCTGCGTCCGGCCTTCGAGCTTGACGATGAGCGGCTGTTCGCCTTCGTCGAGCAGCTGTACGTACATGCGCAGCATGCGCCCTTCCTGCGCATCCGCGGGCGAGCACGGGTTGCACAGCGGGGCTGCCAGGAACGCCTGTCCCGTCAGCGGTTCTTCCAGCGCGGGCGACTTCACCTCCACGGTGCCGATCTGGGATTCGCGCGGGCAGGCGGCGGGCAGGCCCGAGTGCAGGCCGAACTGGGCTTCCGAGCAGCCGCCGAGGCCGCTCGCGGCCGACGGCGAGACGACGGTGCCGGCGGGCAGCGTCACGGTCGCCTGCTTGAGGTCGGGCGGGGCGAGCGTGTGCGGGCTGTTGGTCTGTGGGACGTTCAGGTCGAAGACGTAGCCCGCTGGCGCGCCCGCCTGCAGTGTGTCGGGCAGCATCGACGCGGAGGCGTCGAGCGGGAGCTGTTCGCAGCCCGTCTCGGCCGGTGCAGTGGTCGTCTGCGAGGCTGGCCGGTCGATGTCCGGGCCTTCCCACGGTTCCGTGGAGAGGCTCGCTTCCAGCGGCGTCGAGCACTGCGTCGGGCTCGTCGTGAACGCCGTTTCCGTCTGGTCGCTCGCCGGCCCGCCGAAGACGATTTCCTCCTTGTCGGTCGCCGTTTCTCTGCCCACCGACCTGAGGTTGCGGGCAGCGTGGTCGTGCCCTGGCCCATCGTGTTCGGCCGGCACTCCCCACAGGGTGAACGAGGCGGCGAGCAGTTCCGCCCCCTGCGTGATCTCGGAGGCGGTGATGCGCACGCCGTAGTCGCCGCTCGAGAGCACGCTCGCATCGAGCCGCCCCGAGAACAGCGCGGCGTCGAACGCGAACGCCGCCGGCTCGCCCTGCGCGGGCGCGATGTTGAACACCGGCGCGGTGTACAACAGGCGCAGGCCTTTGGTGATGAGCAGGAATGTCGCCGTGCCCACCATCGTGTCCGTGGGGCAGTCCGATTCCTTGATGACCTGGTTCAGTGGGCAGCGCGCCATGCCCACGGTGCTGCCGACCAGGCCCGGTGGCAGGTCGGTGACGATGTCCTTGGGTGGGGCTACCGGCACGGATTCGAAGGGGCTGCCGCTTGGGTTCACGGTGTTCAGCGCAAAGCTCGTCGTGACGTCGGGGTGCGCCCCAGCCTGGCTGGTGGAGTCGGACAGCGTGAGGCTGCCTGGGACCACGCCGTATTCGGGCGAGGCGGAGCTGACCGCGATGGGGTCGGTGGCCGTCACGCTCGGGCCGCCCGCTTCCGACACCGTCACTACGTTGTCCATTTCGGGAGTGGTGGCGGTGTGCACGTCGACGGCGATGTTCACGAGCAGCGTGTCGCCGGGGTCGATCGGCTCGGAGGTCGTGCACGTCGGCACCGGGGTGGAGGAGCAGCTGAGCACCCCCAGATCGCGCGGGTTCCCCGGCGCCTCCTGCTCTTCTTCCCGGCTCATCGCCGGGTGCATGTAGGTGTCGCTTCCGAACGTGTCGGCGGCTGTGATGCCAGTGGGCAGCGCGTCGGCGATTTCGACCGTGCCTTCGCTGGGCGCATTGCCTGTGTTGGTCACCATCACCTCGAGCGAGTCGTCGCCGCTGGTGTCTTCGGGCTTGAAGTTCGTCGGGTTCGACACGGCCATGATCCGCCAGACGGGTCCCTGTGCGGCGGACGCGCGGGGGGCGCTGGCGCACAGCGCTGCGAGCGCGAGGGCGACGCACGCGAGCAGCGCCGGCGTGCGCCCGCGCCCGGCTCGTGGGCTCGTCATCTGCTGCCTCGCTTACGCGGGCTGGCGCTGCGCTGTGTGCCGTAGCGGCGCCGCGCCTGCGCTTCGCAGCTGTGGCGCGTCTTGCCGCGTTTCTTCTTGCAGATCCTCAACGCGCGCGCGAGCTTCTGGGCGCGCGTGAGCGGCTTGGACGGTGGCTTGGTGGGCGTCGCCACCGACACGCCACCGCTCGGTGCGAGGTTGCCTGGCCCCGAGAAGGTGGCGCTCGCGGGAAGTTCCAGGGCCGGACTCGTGGGCGCCGGACCCTGGCATTGGGAGTCCTGGCAGGCGGATGGGGAGGAGGACACGCGTTCTCCCGGCTGCGGGACACGTGCGTCGTAGACGGCGTACGCTTCGTCGGTGTCCTGCCCTGGGAGCAGGCCTTCGGCGGTGGCGAAGAAGACGTCGTCGCCGTTTTCGCTGTTGTCCAGGAAGTAGGAGTTCTGGGGGCTCTTGCCGGAGGAGAGCAGGTAGACGGTGCCGTTCTCCCACTCGTACACGTCACGGCCGCCGGGCACGAGTTCGCCGCGGTAGTTTTCGACCAGGCCGGCGTTGTCGGCGTCGGGCGTGAGCGGGGTGGGCGTGTCGAAGAACACGCGTCCGCCGTCGGCGGAGATGCCGCGCTCTTCCACCATCCCCACGCGCCCGTTGAGCGCTTCTTCGTTTTCTTCGTTGGCCTGGAGGGGAGCCAGCTCGGCGTTGCCCGTGGGCGTCACCCCGGCGGGAGCGCAGGACAGGCAGCTGAGCGTGTTTGTCGTTGCTTCGTAACGGTAGACCTGTTCGAGTTCGCTGCCGCTGTTAAAGCCTCCGGGCAGGGTCAACGTCGTCGTGAAGACGACCGCAGACCCAGCATTGGAGGTGCGCGCGACAGGCACGTCCGGATGCCCGTCGGCAGGTGTGCCAGGCAACTGCGTGATTGGCGTCACGGTGCCCCCACTCGCGCTTGCCGACCACATGTCGAGTTCCGCCGGTTCGCCTTTGGCTTCGGGCCTTATGAACGTGAAGGATGAGCCGTCGGCGCTGGAGCTGACTATCTGCCCTTCGACGTCTGGCAGGTACGTCAACGCTCCCGTCTGCACTTCGAAGTCGTAGGTCTTCACGCCCGCGCCGGGTGCGAGTTCCTGCGCCGCCTGGGTGAGGTCGTCTTCGCTTTGGAAGAATGCCTGCGAGCCGTCGGGAGAGGCGTAGACGTAGGAGGTGACGGTCGAGGGGTTCGCAAACCCGCGGTTTTCGCGCGTCGTGCCCACGACGCCGTCCGGCGCGGCGGCGGGTAGCCCTTCGACGCTCGGCAAGAGCGTATCGCGCGAGACGAGCAGCGAGCGTTCGCCGTTCTCGCGCACGTACAGCTCCGGAGGGTCGGTGGCGCAGTTGTTTTCCCTCCCGCACGAGGCGGGGTCGGGGCTGACGAAGAACAGCCGCGTGCCTTCGTCGGCCACCTGGTTGCCGGCCGTTGTGCGGTTGTGTCCCGAGTTCGCCGGCACGGCGCCGAACGGGTCCAGCTTGCCGTCGGGCAGCGTCGCCGCCTCTTTCAGCGTGCCCCCGGTGTATTCGTAGAGTCCCCAGGCTTCCACGTTTTTGTGTTCTTCGCCTTCGCCCTGTGCGTGCGGCGCACGGGCGGCGTCTTCGGGCAGAAGCGTGCCGGGATAGGCGAAGTAGACGGTGCTGAAGTTCGGCGTTCCCCCCACCGGCACGATCGATTCGGGTGCAGGGGCGCAGTTTTCGACCGGGTCTTCGATCTGCGGCCGGGCCAGCCAGATCGCGGGCGCGGCTGGTTCCGGGCCGGCGAGGTAGAGGTTGCTCGATGTGCACTTCGGGAATGGCGGCGGCGCGAAGAAGCCCTCTTCGGATTGGAACATCGCGTGGGAGAGGTCCGTGGAGGGGTCCAGGTAGAACGGCTGCACGGAGATAGTGCCTTTGCTGGCCGCGCGTTCCTCCAGCGCGCTGGGCAGCACCGCCCGGGTGCTCCATCCGCCGGCTGAGCGCTGGGCGACGAAGAAGCTGGTGTAGCCGTTGGCGGTTTCGCCGAGGGGACCGGAGGCTTCGAACAGCAACGCGTCTCCGTCGGCGCTGGCGAGCGCGTAGTGGGCGAGCCCGCCGAACTCGAGCGTTTGGTTGGTGCTAGCTCCCGCATCGCCGCCGTTGTCCGCGCCCGGCGAGACGCGTTCGTAGACGCGGCTGTCGGGCAGGCCGGGGGCGTTCGAATAGGAGGGCGCGGGCGCAATCTGCGCATAGGCGCCGGCGTGGGCCGGGCCAAGGAGAGCTGGCAGCGCGATCGCTCCGGCGAGCAAGCTCACCAGCGCGCGGTGCCGCCGCGTGCCACTGCCGCGGGGTTCCTCTCCGCAACACGTATTTGATGTGTTAGTCGTCGTCGTTCCTTTGTCTGCAATGTGTCGGGCTCGCCGCTGCTGGAGGCTGGCGGGCGCTGTGCGGGACGGGCGCGGGCCGCCTCGCACAGCGCACTTGTCGCCGCTGCTACCTTCTCAGGTCACTTCCTCTTCTTTTGCAAACGTCACTGTGTCGGTACCTTCGAAGCACGCTTCGGCGCCGAAGGCCGTGAGTGTGTCCGATTTGCCGCCGATTTCGAAGATTTTCTGATTCGTGGATTTTGCAGACAGGCATTCGAGAATCAGCTCGCCGGTCGTCGTTTTCGTTTTGGTCGGTTTGACTTCTGCGATGACGCTTCCTTCAACTTTCTCTTTTTCTGGGCTGACGCATTTCGCTTCGAGCGTCGTGAATTCGCTGCCCGAGGTGGGTTTCAGGTCGAGACCTGTTTCCGTGTTCGGGGCTTCCGATTTAGCAACGCTTCCGAGTTCCGCAGAGAGTTCCTTGGTGACGATTTCTTCGGCGTTTTTCGCTCCGGCGCTATTGGCGGCGCATGCTGTCTTCGTTTTTTCTTTGGCTTTGCAACCCGTGAACGTCACTCCTTTCGACGTTGCTTTTGTTGCGGTTGTGACTTCGCCACTCGCCGTGTTTGCGGTACACGTGAATTCGATTTCGCCTGGGGCGTAGAAGTGGGATGTCGTGGCTGATACGGTAAACGTGTCTGGAACCACCGTGAATTCCGGCGCTGCCGCAGCCGCGGCCGAGGCCATCACCGCGCTGAAGGCGAAGGCCGCGATCGCGGCCGCCAGCAGGTACCTCAATGTGGTTGTGCGCATTATTGCTATGCTCCCTTGTTGCAGTAACTTGGCCCTGGGGTGCCCTTCGAGATCACGTAGCGGCGCCCTGGGGCCCGGTTGTCAATCCTGCTCCCTCAAACTCAGAGCGACTGGGAAATACCCACTCCGGCAGGTGACTATCGATGTCGCCCCAAATGTTTTACAATTCGGATGGGCGGTATCGCGCCAGGCGACACGGGACGGTGGTCTCGGCGCGTCGCGCCCGCTCGTGGGCCTGGGTCGGCCGTAGGTCTGAGACGGACGCGCGCGGTGCCGTTGGCGTCAGCTGGAGGCCCGAGCGCGGGAGGTGCGCGCGGAGAGCGCGTGTGTGGCCGCCGTTGAGCCGATCGCGGGCGCGAGGACCATGTAGGAGAGATGCCGGGCGATGCGCGGCAGCTGCGCTGCGCTCCCACGCACGACGTAGTCGTGAATGATCCCCCACACGGCCCCCACGGAAGCCTCCGCGGCGAGCCTTGTTGGCCGCTGGGATGCCGGTGCTCGCTGCCACAGCGTGTCAGCGAACTGACCGAGCAGGCGCCCGCGCAGCTCTGCTCCAGCCGAGCCCAGCGCGAACGCCTCGATGAACGCGAGTCGCGCGAACACCTCGTCCCCGGCTGCCTGGAGCGTGAGCGCCTGCAGTGCGTGGCACACGCAGCTGGGCCAGTCCTCGCCGCGCCGGCCGGCCGCCGTTGCGCGCGCGAGCGCATCTCCGATCAGCAGGTCGAGGGCCTCGAGCATGCACTGCTCGGGGTTGCGCAGCCGCTTGTCGAAGGACGACCAGGAGACGCCCGCCGTGGCTGCGATGCGCGCCGCGGACAGGCTCGCGCACCCGTCTTGCGCGGCGAGCTGCGCGGCAGCGCGCAGAATGCGCGTGTCGTGATCCTCGTCACATGTCGGCGACTCTGGCGGGGTCGCGATCAGCGTCGCTTGGCGGCTGGAACGCGACGGAGGGGCGAAGGCCGCCGTTGGGGGCGAGCGATAGGACAGCACCCACTCCAGCAGCTCCTCGCTGAGCGTGGGCAGCTCCTCCGTACGCCCGTTCAACAGCCACACGCCAGCGACTCGCACGATGCCGGCGACGATCCCCTTGATCAGCAGCGGCGGCGGTGGCGCGCCACCGCCGGCACGCCGGAAGTCGAGATTGACCATGCTCTCGAACAGCCTGTGGGCGTGCTGCGCATGCTCGAGGGCCACCGGTCCCGCGGCGAACACCTCCACTAGCACCAGCCGCGCTGCCTGTGGTTCCTCCGCGACCAGGCGGGCCAGGGCATCGAGCGCGCAGGCGAGTCGCACCCGCTGCTCGCGCTCGCTCCCGTAGGCAGCTGCGACGCGCTGCGCGGTGCGCTGCATCACCGCGTCGTAAGCCGAGAGGAAGCAGTCCTGCTTGCCCGCCGGGAACAGCGTGTACAGCGTGCGCGTGGAGACCCCCGCCAGCGCGCTCAGCTGACGCGCCGTGACGGCCCTGTAGCCGTGCTCCGAGGCGGCCTTGATCATCGCGCCATGCAGTCGCGCGCGCTGATGTGAGGCGACCTGCTCGCTCGTGGGCCCACGCTCCCCCCGGCAGCCCGGGCGCAGTTGCTGGTAGAGCGGTCGTTGGGCAAGACTCGCGCGTGCCGGGCTTGAACGCTTGTCGCGCCCAGCACTCACGCCGGCGCCCTCCCTCCGTGAGACCCCTCAATCTCCACGGGTCAGGTCATACACCAATCCGGCCGCGCCGTTAACGGATGGATGTCAGAGTACAGGCACGTCTCCTAAAGACCATCAACGCACGCTGCGCACTAATGTCTGCAGGGGGCATCGCGGGTGTGCAGCGATCACCGCGGGGGCGCGCCGGAAGCGTCAGGTGGCGTCGCCGACGGGCTCGCCGTGGCGCCCGTTGCCGTGGCCGTCGGCGCCCGCGGGCGGTCGAGCGAGCACCGAGCCGCCGGCCGTGCGGTCCCACCAGCCGTACAGTACGGGCACCTGGTACCAGCTGGAGTGGGTGGCGCGGAAGTAGGTCATCTCCGGCCCCTCCCAGTAGCGTTCCCATTCGAGGTAGTCCTCGAAGTCGGCGAGCTGCTGGAAACGGTATTTGTCCTCGCGTGCGCGGTACACGGCGTAGCCGGTCGCGCCGTAGCGCAGCGCGGTGGCCGCTACCTCGTTCAGCGCCTGCTCGAAGCCGTCGCCGCGAAAGCCGGTCGCATACCAGGGGACGATCACCGTGCCGGCCATCAGGCTCCCACCTCCGCGTAGATCGCGCCGGGGCCTTCGGCGGTCTTGCCCTGGCCCTCCGCGTCGGCGCCGACGAGGATCGAGATCTTGCCCAGGTGCTTGTTTTCGAGCATCAGCTGGTGGGCTTCCGCGACGCCGTCGAAGCCGAGCGTGCGCCACAGCACCGGGCGGATCTGGCCGGTCTCGATCAGCTCGTTGGCCTTCGTGCACTCGTAGGCGTTGGCGAAGTGCGAGCCGAGGATCTCCTTCTGGCGCATCCACAGGTACGCGACGTTGAAGTCGAGGTCCAGGCCCGTGGTGCCCGCGCAGATCACCACTTTGCCGAACGTCTTGGCGGTGAACACGGATGTCGGGAAGGTCGCTTTGCCGACGTGCTCGAAGACGATGTCGGGCGCGTCGCCGAGGATCTCCTTGACGCGCTTGGCGAACGCGCGCGAGACCTTGAAGCGCTCGGCCTCCTCCTGCTCAGACTCGCCGCCCCTGCGCATCATGCCCGCGAACTCGCCCCGGTCGATGAAGTCCTTCGCGCCGAGGCGCTTCACGAGCTCGCCCTTCTCGGCCGAGGAGACGACGCCCACGCAATGCGCGCCGGCAGCCGCGCACAGCTGCGTGGCGAACACGCCGAGGCCCCCGGCCGCGCCCCAGATCAAGACGTTGTTTCCGGCCTGCAGCTTGCAGCGCGTGATCAGCATGCGGTAGGCGGTGAAGTACACGAGCCCGTAGGAGGCCGCCTCCTCCCACGTGAGCGCCTGCGGCTTGGGCAGCAGCTGCTGGGCTTGCACCTTGGTGAACTGCGCGAAGGAGCCCCACGTGGTCTCGTAGCCCCAGATCTGCTGCGAGGGAGCGGCCATCGGGTCGAGGCCGTGGACCTCCGGGTCCTCGTAGGAGGCCTGGTTGCAGTGCACCACCACCTCGTCGCCCGGCTTCCAGCGGGTGACGCCCGCGCCGACCTTCCACACGACCCCCGAGGCGTCCGAGCCGCCGATGTGGTGGCCGTACTGGGGGTGGTCGCCGTAGCGCATCACCGACACCGGCTTGCCCAGCGCGGCCCACACGTTGTTGTAGTTGACGCCCGCGGCCATCACGCGCACGATCACCTCGAACGCGCCCGGCTCGGGGACTTCGATCTCCTCGATCTGGAAGGCGTCCTTCGGTTCGCCGTAGCGCTCCTCGCGGATCACCCACGCCGCCATCGTCTTCGGCAGCTCGCCCGGCTCTGTGTCTACGGCTGAAACTTGTTGGAGATCGATCGCCACGTGCTCTTGAAACCTCGTCGGTCGGGGTCAGGGACGGAGAGCCAATCCTACCCGGATGCGCCGCTCCCCGGCTCGGGCGCCGGCTAACCGCCGGCGAGCACCGCCGCGCCGACCGCGCCGGCGAGGTCGCGCAGCTCGGTGCCCAGCACGGCCGGCGGCCTGTCGGGCACGAACAGGTTCGGCGTCATGCGCTCGACGATGGCGTCCACGAACGGCTGGCCGAGCCGGTCGCCGAGGCCGCCGCCGATGATGATCGCTTCGACGTCCAGCAGGTTCTGCGCCGAGGCCAGCCCGACCCCGAGCGCCCACGAGGCCTTTTCGATCAGCTGCTCGGCCATCGCGTCGCCGTGCTCCAGAGCGCGGGCGTACACGCCCGAGCTCAGCCGCTGGCGCCCGTGGTGCTCCATGATCTGAAACAGCGCCGTCTCCTGCCCGCGCCTGACGAGCTTGTGCGCGCGGCGTTCCATCTGCGCCCGTCCGGCATACGCCTCCACGCAGCCGCGCCGCCCGCAGCCGCAGCGCCGTCCGCCGGCCTTCACGATCGTGTGGCCGAACTCGCCCGCCGCCCCCCGCCCGTCGCGCAGCTCGCCGCCGATCACCAGGCCGCCGCCCACGCCGGTGCCGACCCACACGCCCAGCAGATCGCGGTAGGGACGGCCGGCGCCGCGGCGCAGCTCGCCGAGCACGCCGACCCTGACGTCGTTGTTCACGGACACCTTCACCCCGCCCAGCTGCTTGGCGACCAGCGGGCCGAGCTCCACGCGATCGCCGAAGCCGGGCACGTTCGCCGCACGCAACACCGCGCCGGCGCTTTCGTCGATCTCGCCTGGGGTGCCGATGCCGACGCCCGCGAGCTCCTCGGCGGCGGCCGACGCGGCCTGCAGCGAGCCGTGGATCGTCTCGACGATCGCGTCGATCACATCGGCTGGGACGCCGCTCTGGGGCGTCAGCACGCGCGCGCTGCCCGCGATCTCCCCGTCGCAGACGGCCACCGTCTGGATCTTCGTGCCGCCGAGATCCACGCCCGCGGTCACGTGCTTGTTCGAGGAGCTCATCGTCGCCTGCTTGCGAGCGTACAGCGCGCGAGGCGTCCGCTCAACGGCGCTGTCCGCCAGCCTGGGGGATGCGCTGGACCTGCTCGCCGCGCGCGACGATCACATCGGAGACGAGCTCGGGCGCGAACAGGCCGTGCTCGACCACGCCCACCGTGCCCGACAGTCGCGCCGCCAGCTCCGCGGGGTCCTCGAACGCGCCGGTGAAGTCCGCGATCGCGCCGCCGTCGGGGCTGTCGGCGCCGCCGCGCAGGACGACCGTGCCCAGGCGTGCAAGCGTGGCCGCGAGACCGAACTCGAGCAGCTCGAGCGGCACCGGCGGGCCGATCCGCTGCACGAGCTTGTTGGCCGAGACGATCACCACGAAGCGCTCGGCCGCGGCTGCCACCGCCTTCTCGCGCGTGTGCGCCGCGCCGCCGCCCTTCACCAGCCAGCCCGACGGCGCCACCTGGTCGGCGCCGTCGATCGCGATGTCCAGCCGCGCCAGCGCGTGCGGGCCGCGAAACGACTGCACCGCGATGCCGAGCGCCCGCGCGGCGTCCTCGGTTGCCGGCGAGGTCGACACGCAGCGGATGTCCAGTTCGCGGGCGGCAAGCGCGGGCAGCAGGTGGGCGACGGTCGAGCCGGTGCCCAAGCCCACACGCATGCCGTCCTGCACCAGCTCCGCGGCGGCCTGCGCCGCCAGCTGCTTCTCGCGCTCGACGCTCACCGCCCTAGCCCTTACGTGCGCAGTTCGCGGTAGCGGCGGATCAGCGCGTTGGTCGAGCTGTCGTGGCTCAACTGCGGCTCCTGCGGGGACTCCAGCTCGGGGATGATGCGCTTGGCGAGCACCTTGCCGAGCTCCACGCCCCACTGGTCGAAGGAGTCGATGCCCCACACGACCCCCTGGGTGAACACGCTGTGCTCGTACAGCGCGACGAGCGTGCCCAGCGTGTGCGGCGTGAGCTGCTCGGCGAGGATCACGTTGGTCGGGCGGTTGCCCTCGAACACGCGGTGCGCCACGATCGCCGCGGGAGTTCCCTCCGCGCGCACCTCCTGCTCGGTCTTGCCGAACGCCAGCGCCTCGGCCTGCGCGAACACGTTGCTCATCAGCAGGTCCTGGTGGTCGCGGATCGGGTTGAGGCTGTTGGCGAAGCCGAGCAGATCGAGCGGGATCAGCTTCGTGCCCTGGTGGATCAGCTGGTAGAAGCTGTGCTGGCCGTTGGTGCCCGGCTCGCCCCAGTACACGGCGCCCGTCTGGTAGTCGACGGGGCGCCCGTCGAGCGTCACGTGCTTGCCGTTGGACTCCATCGTCAGCTGCTGCAGGTAGGCGGGGAAGCGCTTCAGATACTGGCTGTAGGGCATCACCCCAACCGTCTGCGCGTCGAAGAAGTCCCCGTACCACACCGCCAGCAGGCCCATCAACACGGGGAGATTGTGCGCGGGCGGCGTGGTACGGAAGTGCACGTCCATCGCGTGAAAGCCCGCGAGCATGTCTTGAAATCCGTCGGGTCCGATCGCGAGCATCGTCGACAGGCCGATCGCCGAGTCCATTGAGTAGCGACCGCCGACCCAGTCCCAGAAGCCGAACATGTTCTCCGTGTCGATGCCGAACTTCGACACCTCCTGCGCGTTCGTCGAGACGGCCACGAAGTGCTTGGCGATCGCCGCCTCGTCGCCCAGCGCCGCGAGCGCCCATTCACGCGCGGTGCGCGCGTTGGTCATCGTCTCCAGCGTGGTGAACGTCTTGGAGGAGACGATGAACAGCGTCTCCTCTGCCGCCAGGTCGCGGGTGGCCTCGGTGAAGTCGGTCGAGTCCACGTTCGAGACGAAGCGGAAGCGCATGTCCCGGCGCGAGTAGTGGCGCAGCGCCTCGTACGCCATCACCGGCCCGAGGTCCGAGCCGCCGATGCCGATGTTCACGACGTTCTTGATCGGCTTGCCGGTGTGTCCCTTCCACTCGCCCGAGCGCACGCGATCGCTGAACGCGGACATGCGATCGAGCACCTCGTGCACCTGTGCGACCACGTCCACGCCGTCCACCAGCAGCGACTCGCCCTTCGGCATGCGCAGGGCGACGTGCAGCACCGAGCGGTTCTCCGACACGTTGATGCGCTCGCCGCGGAACATCGCCTCGGTGTGCTCGCGCAATCCGCACTCCTCGGCCAGCGCGACCAGCAGGTCGAGCGTCTCCGCGTCGATGCGGTTCTTGGAGAAGTCGAGGTACAGGCCGGCGCCCTCGGCCACCAGGCGCTCGCCGCGGCCGGGGTCCGCGGCGAACAGCTCGCGCAGGTGGCGCGCGCCGATCCGCCGATGGTGCTCGGCCAGCGCCCGCCACGCGGGACGCGCCCTCAGCGGCGTGGTGGTCGTGGTCGTGCTCATCGCGGCTCCTCCGGCGTTGCGTTGATGGCGGCGGCGCCTGCGCTGCGCTCGCCGGTGCGTGCGCGCAGATCATCTCAGGAGCGCGGTGGCGCCGTGCCGTGCCGCTCGCCTCGACGCGCGCGCGGGTGATAGAACGGCGGCGGTGAACCCGGTCGCACCCTCTGGCGAGCAGTTCGAGATCGCCCACGGCGAACAGCGCGCGACGATCGTCGAGGTGGGCGCGGGCGTGCGCGCGTACGAGCACGGCCAGCGGCCGGTGCTCGAGTCCTACCCGCTGCACGCGATGTGCGACGGCGCGCACGGCGCGCCGTTGATCCCCTGGCCCAACCGCCTCGCCGACGGCCGCTACCGCTTCGACGGCAGCGACTACCAGGTCGCGCTCAGCGAGCCCGACAAGCACAACGCCATCCACGGCTTCACGCGCTGGCGCCCGTGGCGCGCGCTCGCGCACGAGCCCGGCCGCGTGCTGATGGGCACCCGCCTGTATCCGCTCAGCGGCTACCCGTTCGCGCTCGAGCTGCAGATCGACTACCGCCTGGACGACGGCGGCCTGAGCGTCGCCACCACCGCCACCAACATCGGCGAGCACGCTTGCCCGTACGCCTGCGGGCAGCACCCCTATCTCTCGCCGGGCGCCGGCCCGATCGACGCGTGCACGCTCGAGCTCGGTGCGCACACGCGCATCCTCACCGACGCCGAGCGCCAGCTGCCCGCCGGCAGCGAGCCCGTCGCCGGCACGCCGTTTGACTTTCGCACGCCCCGGCCGCTCGGCGAGCAGCGCATCGACTGCGCGTTCACCGGCCTGGAGCGTGACGCCGCCGGCCGCGCCACGGCGAGGCTCACAGGCGCCGACGGCCGGACGGTCGAGCTGTGGCTCGACGAGTCCTACCCGATCATCCAGCTGTACACCGGCGACACGCTCGCGCCCGCGCGGCGACGCAGCGGCCTCGCCGTCGAGCCGATGAGCTCCCCACCCAACGCTTTTGCAAGCGGCGACGGGCTGACCCGACTGGAGCCCGGCGAGGCGGCGCGCAGCAGCTGGGGGGTGCGGCTCACCTGAGCGCGTCAGCGAACGTACGAGAAGCCTCTGAGCTCGACGCGGAGGCGTGCGCTGCGATCTACGCCCCGTACGTCACCGACACGGTCGTCAGCTTCGAGTCCGAGCCGCCGACCCCGGCGCAGATGGCCGCGCGGATCGCCACGGCGGTGCGCACGCACGCGTGGGTGGTGCTCGAAGACGCCGGCCGCGTCGTCGGCTACGCATACGGGGGCCCGCACCAGAAGCGCCCCGCGTATCGGTGGTCGTGCGAGGTCAGCATCTACATCGAGCCCGGCCGGCGGCGCACCGGCGGCGGCCGGGCGCTGTATGAGGCGCTGTTCGCGCGGCTCGGCGAGCGCGGCTACCGCATGGTGGTCGCCGGCATGACGCTGCCCAACGACGCCAGCGTCGGCCTGCACACGGCGCTGGGCTTCGAGCCGGTGGGGGTCTACCGACGCATCGGCTTCAAGCACGGCGCCTGGCGCGACGTGGCGTGGATGCAGCGCGCGATCGGCGCCAGCGAGGACCCGCCCGCCGAGCCACGTTGAGCGCCGCGCCGGCGGCGAGCCGACGGGCGCCGCCAGCGCCCGCGCGGCGATCCGACCGGTGTCGCTGTGCGCGGGCGGGCGCCGCTAGCGCGGGGGCGGCGCGAACGGCAGGCGCACGTGAAAGACGGTGCGGCCGGGCTCGCTGTCGACGGCGATGGTGCCGCGGTGGCGCTCGGTGACGATCCGCCGGACGGCGTCCAGCCCCAGGCCCGTGCCCTTGCCGACGTCCTTGGTGGTGAAGAAGGGATCGAAGATGTGCGCGCGGTCGGCCGCCGGGATGCCGGGGCCGTCGTCGGCCACGTCCACCACCAGGCAGTCCCCGTCGCGGCGGGTGCTCAGCGTGATCGTGCCCTGCTCTCCCAGCGCGTCGATCGCGTTGTCGAGCAGGTTCGTCCACACCTGGTTGAGCTCCGAGCCGTGCGCCGTCAGCGGCGGCAGCTCCCGGTCGTAGTCGCGGACCACCTCGATCGTCGTGTGCTTGAGCTTGTGCCCGAGGATCGTCAGCGTGGTCTCCAGGCCCTCGTGCACGTCCGCCTGGACCACCTCGCCGCGGTCCATGTACGCGTACGCCTTCACCGCTGCCACCAGCTTGCTCATCCGCGCGGTGGACTCCTTCAGTTCGCTCGCCAGGCTGCCCGCCGCGAGCGACGCGGCCACCCACCGCAGGGCGGCCGGCGCGGCCTCGCCGGCGAGCGGGGTCACGCGCGCGAGCCACTCGCTGTCCAGGCCCGCCGAGGCGAGCGGTTCTGCCAGCCGCCACGCTTCCGGCACGCCGAGCGCCTCGAGCTCCGCCAGCAGCGCCTCTTCCGCATCGGCCGCCTGCAGCGCGTCCAGCGCCCCTCGCTGTGCCTGGCGCGCGACCGCCTCGCGCTGGAGGTCCACGAGCTGCTGGGCCTCCGCGCGCTCGATCCCCGATTCCACGAACCGGCCGATCGTCGAGCTGAGCACCTCCAGCGCCTCCGCCAGGTCGTCCGCGGCCCGCCGGGCCGCGGCGGCCGGGTTGTTCAGCTCGTGCGCCAGGCCGGCGGCCATCGTGCCCAGCGAGGCGAGGCGCTCGCGGTTCTGTTCGATCGTTGTCACGCGCGTCACCACCGGGCGGATCGCCCGTATCACCTTGCGCGCCACGCAGCGCTGGGAGAGCGCGAGCTCCGCGAACTGCGGCGCGGGAATCACCCCCAGCGTGGCCTGCGTGAGCGTCCGCATGCGCACCGCGCTCACCCCTTCGGTGACCGCTGTGATCGCCCCCACCCACGTGGGCGCGTGGTGCTCGCCCACCGGCAGCTCCCGCCCGTCGGCGTCGAGCGTCAGCGCCTCGAGCGTGCCGTCGAGCAGGAGGTGGACGGGGTCCCCGGAGACGCCGGGCTCGGACAGCACGGTCCCCGGCGGCGCGTCACGCAGCTCGGTCGCCTGCGCCCAGCGCGCGAGCTCCTCCTCGTCGCATTCGTCGAACAGGTCGAGCGCGCGCAGCTGGTCGATGCTCGGGTGGCTCACGCGCTCGCCAGGTACTCGTGGATCAGCGACACCGCCATCGAGCCCTCGCCGACCGCGCTCGCCACGCGCTTGATCGAGCGCGCGCGCACGTCGCCGGCCACGAACACCCCCGGCACGCTCGTCTCCAGCACGTACGGGTCGCGCGGGAGCGGCCAGCCGCGCGTGAGCACGTCCTGGCCCGCGAGGATGAAGCCGCGCTCGTCGCGCGCGACCACGCCCTCCAGCCAGTCGGTGCGCGGCGCCGCGCCGATGAACACGAAGCACGCGTCAACCTGCTCGTCTGTCTCGCTGCCGTCCGCGTGGCGGACGCGCAGGGACCGCAGGCGCCCGTCGGCGCCGGCGGCTGCCACGGCCTCGGAGCCCGTGCGCACCGCGATCTTCGGCAACGCCGCGATTTGATCTATCAAATAAGAAGACATGGACTTCGCCAGCGAGTCCGCGCGCACCAGCATCGTCACCTGCGCGGCGTAACCGGAGAAGTACACTGCGGCCTGCCCCGCCGAGTTGGCGCCGCCGATCACCACCACGTGCTGGTCCGCGCACGCGCGCGCCTCCGTCAGCGCCGCGCCGTAGTAGATGCCCGCGCCGGTGAAGTCGGCGAAGCCCGGCGCGTCGAGCTGGCGGTAGGAGACGCCCGAGGCGACCAGCACGCAGTTCGCCGACAGCCAGCCGCCGCCCTCCAGCTCCACGATCCGCCCGGCGCCTTCCACGCGCAGCCTCGTCGCGTCCTTCACCGTCAGCAGCTCCGCGCCCAGCCGCCGCGCCTGGTCGGTCGCGCGGCGCGCGAGATCCGAGCCGGCGATGCCGACGGGGAAGCCCAGGTAGTTCTCGATGCGGCTCGACTGCCCCGCCTGCCCGCCCGGCGCCTCGCGCTCGACCATCACCGTGCGCAGACCCTCCGACGCGCCGTACACCGCCGCCGCGAGGCCCGCCGGACCGCCGCCCACGATCACCAGGTCGTAGTGGTCGGACGCCGGCTGCGCGGCCACGCCCAGGCGCTCCGCCAGCTCCAGCACTGTCGGGCGCTCGAGCACGCTGCCGTCCTGTAGCAGCGCCACGGGCAGGCGGTCGGGCTGCACGCCCGCCACCGTCAACAGCTCGCGCGCTTCGCCGTCGCGTTCCACGTCCAGCCAGCGCGCGGGCACGCGGTTGCGCGCCAGGAAGTCGCGCAGGTCGTGCGACTCCTTGGAGAAGCGGTGGCCGATCAAGCGCACGCCGCCCGCTTCCAGCGCCGCGCCCGCCTCCCACGTCGTCAGCAGGTCTTCCAACACCGGGTACAGCTGTTCCTCCGGCGGGTCCCACGGCTTCAGCAGGTAGTAGTCGAGCGCCACCTCGTTGATCGCCGCGATCGCCGCCTGCGTGTCCGCGTACGCCGTCAGCAGCACGCGCTTGGCGTCCGGCACGAGCTGGCGCGCCTGCGTCAAGTACTCCGTGCCTTCCATGCCCGGCATGCGCTGGTCGGCGATCAGCATCGCCACCTGCTGGCCGCGCCTGCGGATCTCGGCAAGGATCTCCAGGCCCTCCGCGCCCGAGCCCGCGCGCATCACCTGGTAGCGCTCGCCAAAGCCGCGCCGCAGGTCGCGCGCGACCGCCGCCAGCACGGCCGGCTCGTCGTCCACCGCGAGCAGCAGCGGGCGCTCGGTGGCGGGCGCGCTCACGCCGGCCAGCATATCGGCGGGAGGCACAGGGAGTCAGCTAGTCAGCGCCTCACCAGGTGGTGACGGCTGCAGACAAATCCGGCCGCGTGGTACCTCGGAGCCCTGGCGGCTGTGCAGTACTGGCCGGCGCGGTAGGCGGGAACCGGCAAGGCGTCGCGTGTATGCGCGGCTGTCGCCGGCTTGGTACCGGCCTGCGCACCACAGCTGCAGAGGCACGCCGCGAGCGCCAGTGACGCGAGCCAAGCGAGCCGCCTCGGCCGTCTCGGAATCTTGAGCGCCAATAGGACAAGTGTATGACGTCGCATCGCGCAAGGTCGGCGGTGGAGAGCACCGGCTAGTGCAATATGGCGTATGTCGGCTTGCCATCCTCTAGCCATTTGAGTGTGCTGCCGGTGAGCTGGAGTGAGCGGGGGGCGATGTCGGTGGAGGAGGCGAGCAGGCGACGGCCCAGTTGATCGTCTGCCCACACTTGGATGACGGCCGGTTGGACTCCGGGTTGCACAGTCCATGCGACTGCGCCATCGCGCTTTACGACGATCTTTTCCGTATCTCCTCTGCCTATGTCCTCAGGGTAAATGGCTTCGGCGTTCGGCACACTGTGAACGACTCGTCCAGTCACAAGATTGCGAACGATAATCTCGAGCTTGACAACACCTGGGGTGGGAAATTCTCTGACCAGTGATTTCTGATACGCGACCATGGGGCCGGCCAGGGTCTCAAAGTCGATGCCCTCGCCCCCTCCTGGGCCATATTCTGGTATGTGTCCGAGTATGTAGCGCCGGTGCCGGTAGGCGCAGGCCCAGATCATCAGTCGGCCTGCTTCTGGTCTTTCGCCTTCTTCTCCTTTTTCTTCTGGCCCATGGGCTTCGTAGACGATGGCCTGCTTGTCAGCGGTGATGCGTCGCAGTAGGTGAGCAGGCGGGCATTTCGGGTCGCGCGCAGTGTTCGCGGCTGTTGCTGTCGTGGTCGCACGCGAGAAGACCAGCGCGCTGGCGCAGGCGAGTGTGGCGAGCGCGAGAAGGGCGTATTTGGGTCCTGGGCGTTCGCTCTGTTGGCCGGCGCGAGGGAGTACGTTGCTGGTGTCAGTGCAAGATCGCATAGGTGGGCTTGCCATCCTCTAGCCATTTGAGTGTGCTGCCGGTGAGCTGGAGTGAGCGGGGGGCGATGTCGGTGGAGGAGGCGAGCAGGCGACGGCCCAGGCTGTCGTCTGCCCACACTTGGATGACGGCCGGCTGGACTCCGGGTTGCACAGTCCATGCGACTGCACCATCGCGCTTTACGACTATCTTTTCCGTGTCTCCTCTGCCTATGTCCTCAGGGTAAATGGCTTCGGCGTTCGGTACGCTGTGAACGACTCGTCCAGTCACGAGATTGCGAACGATGATCTCGAGCTTGACAAGACCCGGCGTGGGAAACCCTTCGACCAGTGATTTCTCGTAGGCGACCATCGTGCCGGCTAGGGTCTCTAGCTCGATGCCCTCGCCCCCTTCTGGGCCATATTCTGGTATGTGTCCGAGTATGTAGCGCCGGTGCCGGTAGGCGCAGGCCCAGATCATCAGTCGGCCTTCTTCTTCTTCTTCCCCTTCGTCTCCTTTTTCTTTGGGCCCATGGGCTTCGTAGACGATGGCCTGCTTGTCAGCGGTGATGCGTCGCAGTAGGTGAGCAGGCGGGCATTTCGGGTCGCCTGCGACGTGTGCAGCCGAGGCCGTGGCGCCAACATCGATAAGGGCCAGCGTGGCGATCGCGGTCACCACGGCGATGCGAGATGTGATCCTCATGAGCATGAAAACTAGCGGCCGCCCAGAAAGTTGCGTGTCCCGCGGACGATCGTATGACGGCAATGGGTCGTGCCGCGGCCGGAGCCTATGAGACGCTAGGAGCCTATGCACCGCGCACCGAACGCGCCGCGGAATTCAGGGCCTTCTACCGTGCCGCCGGGAGTGCTCACCGTACCGACATAGTTGTATTTCGTTTCCGTGCACCTAGCGCCTCCCTGGATGACCGGCGCCACCAACACCGGATGGCGTATTCCCCCGCCAACCTTTTTGATCTGTGGGCTTTCGGCCGTCCCATCTTCGACCTGCACATTGAACGTTACCGTGCCTGAGGTCCCGAAGGTGTTGACCATATATGCCCCATTGCCCACCACGAGCGTCGGAGGACAGGCGTGCTTCTCGTAGGCGAGATAGCAGTAGGCGGGCCGCGGTTCGCCGTGACTCGCCGGCTTGGCGCTTTCAGGCTCGGCTTCGAGCAAGCCGCTGTCGAATTCGTTCGGTTTGTGCTGCACCTTGCTTTCGGCGGGAGCTCGAAGCGAGTAGTAGTAGACGCGATGGATTCGCGAGCCGGTGTCGCGGAGTCCCAGGAAGGTTTCTGCTGCCGCGGTCTGCGCGTAGTATTCGAAAGGTTCATCGTTTTCTCGCACGACGCTAGCCACCGGGGGATCGCCTTCCACGCCGTTGTGCAGCTCGACGCCGGCCTCGCTGATCCAGACCTGCGGGTTTTTCAACCTGCCGCCGGCGAACGCTAGGAATTCACGGGCGTGCTGGTCGCTGAAGCTCACGACGTCTTCGTAGTCGTGGAGTCCCCATGTGCTCGGCAGCCGGTGGGCTTTCTGAAGGATGCGGCCCTTGGGGTTGTTGTCCCATGCCGCGACGCTGTATCCGCGCAGGCCCTTGAGGTAGCGGCTGACCGAGAATCCTGATCCTGCTGGGTAGGAGGAGAATTCACCCGCGACGATGGTGCACGGACAGCCGGTTTCGATGGCGACGGACTCCGCTGCTTGCCAGAATCGCCCTGCCCGTTCGCCACGCACGAAATTTTCGCCGAGGTCCGGCTCGTTCCATGCGCCCCACAGGCCAACCTGAGCCTTGTATCGTTCGATCGCTTCCTTTACGGCTTGGCGGTATTCGTGCACAGAAGGCGTTGGACGGATGGTGCTCGCCTCGAACGTGACGTATGGCTGCAGGCCGTGCGCCTCCACGGCGGATAGCCATTCGTTGAGGCGTGCTTCTTCGTCGTGATCGCTCACGACATCCCACGGCACGATCACACGCGCGCTCTGGATGTGCAGCGGCGCGCTCGATTCCTCCAGCCGTCCGGCAGCGGGATCGGAGATGTCGGACGCCTCCTGGTCGGAGAGCCCGTACACGAACGGGTCGCGTTCCGCGCTGGCGGTGTTGCTGGGCGCGGCCACCGTGAGCGCGGCGAGCACGGGGAAGCGCGTGGTGTTGCTCGGATGGAGGTGCAGCTTGACTATGTCGCCGGCCACGGTGAGAGAGGCGGGAACACTGTGTCCGGCGGCGTCCACCGCGAGGGGTGGTTCTATGACCATCAGCACCGTTCCGGCGGCGGCGTTTTCGGCAACCGCCATCGCGCTTGTCGCCGCTTCGTATTGCTCCCGCGTGTTCTGTGGCGTGAGCTCGCCGGGCGGCGCTTCTGCGGGTGGCGTGGAGCTCGTCGGCGCGGGCGGAAGCTGTTCGAGCGGTTCTTCTGTTTCAGGTTCGCGTTCTTCCTGTTCGCGTTCTTCCTGTTCGGCGGTGGATTCGGGTGGTGCCGGCGCGAGCCTGGTCGCCAGCGGTTCGACGCGGACGTTGAGTTCGTTCCCTTCGACGTTGGGTTCGTGCCCTAGTTCTGGCACGTCGGTGACGGCCACGCTTCCGTCTGGCAGCTGCTCTAGCTGCTGGTTGGGGCCAAGGCCCACTTCCCAGGTAAACGACTGTGGGGCTTCGGCGGAGCGCAGTTGGAGGATGGAGGTGGCGCCGAGCGCGTCCGGGCGCACGATCGTATCCGTGGCAGGGGCAGTGTTTGCGAACAGCGCCGCCGTCCCGTTGACGAGCGTCGGCACCTTGCTCGCGGTGGGCAGGGTTTCGCTGGGCGTGATGCTCACTTCCCCATCGGGCGTGTTGACCGCGAATTCGCCGGAGTTTTCCTTCGAGACGGACGAGCTCGTCAGCGTCTGCACGCCAGCGAGCTCTTCTTCGTCTTCCAGACGTGGAGCCACGGTCTGCCCTTCGAGGCTGGCGTTCGTGGACGGCGCCAACACCGCTCCGTCTGTCAGCTCGGTCGCTTCCTCGGCCTGTTCCACGGTCACTTCGCCCCCAGGCGTAGCGACCGTTGCCGGCGAGACCGCGCTCAGGCTGCCCAGTGGGCTGTTGGCCGTCACCTTGACCCGCAAAGTGGGAACCGCCCCGGACGCCAGCAGGTAGGCGGATGTGTCGGCGCCCGCGATCGGCGTGCATTCGCCGCCACTGCGATTGCAGCGTTCCCACGCGTAGGCGAGAGACACGTCTCCGGCGCCGCTCCAGATCCCCGGTTCGGCGGCCAGTTCACCACCCACCTGCACCGTGCCGGCGACGGACGGCGCTGCGAGCTCGGCGAGCGCTTCCGGTGCGACCGTGGCGGTCGCGACCGACACCCCGATCGAGCTGCCACCGGTGCCGGTGGCGGTTACGAGCACGAGGATCGTCGAACTCACGTCGCCTTCGCCGAGCGTGTAGGAGCTCGCGCTTGCGCCGGCGATGGCTTCGCATTCCTGGCCGGAGGCGCAGCGCTCCCACTGGTAGGTGTAGCTGGACGGCGCTGCGCCAGACCAGCCGCCGGTGGTGGCCGTGAGCGTCTGTCCCTCCAGCGCCGCGCCTTCGATGCGGGGTCGCTGCTGTACCGCCGGCGCGCCGGCCGCGGCCAGTGGCTGGGTCGTCGCGGAGACACGGGAGCTCGACTCATGTTCCAAGGTCGCCTTCACACGCACCCTCAAGGTTTCACCGACTTCGCTGGCGGCCACCGTGTAGGTCGCCGCCGTGGCACCCGTGATGCTCGTGCACTGCAGGCCCAGACGGTTGCAGCGCTGCCACTGGTAGGCGTAGCTGGGTTTGTCCAACCAGCTTCCGGGGCTTGCCGTCAGCGTTTGCCCTTCCTGCGGGGTGCCCGAGATCGTCGGTGCGACGCTGCTCGCGAGCGCGCCCGCTTCGCCGATCACCGGCGTGACGGCGGAGACGTCGGAGAGCGAGCCCGCAAGGCTGTGCATGCCCACGCGCACCCGCACGGTGGTGGAGACGTCGCCTTCGCCGAGATCGTATTCGCTGCCGGTGGCGCCTTCGATCGGTGCGCATTCCTCGCCCGCCGCGTTGCAGCTTTCCCACTGGTAGCTGAAGTGGCGTTCAGTGCCAGTCCACGCGCCGTGACCGGCGTGCAGGATCTCGTTGGCGTCGGGTACGCCCGAGACCGTCGGTGCTTCCAGCTCCTGGGGCGCTTCGGCCTGGACCTCGGCGCTTGGCGACGAGCTGGCCTGTGCGGAGCCTGCGTCGTTGGTGGCTGTCACGGTCACCCGCAAGGTGCTGCCAACGTCTCCGTCCCCGAGCGTGTATTCGGGGCCGGTGGCATCTTCGAGCGGTGCGCATTCACTGCCGCTCGCGTTGCAGCTCGTCCACTGGTAGGCATACGAAGACGGGGTCGTGCCGCTCCACGCGCCGGTGCTCGCGATGAGCGTCTTGCCGTCTTCGGCGGTCCCGGAGATGACCGGCGAGACCGTGTTCGAGAGGGGTGTGGCTGCCTCGATCACCACCGTCGGGACAGACGCGGCGCTCGTCGCCCCGCCCGGCCCAAAAGCCGTCACCACGACCTCGAGCGTCGCGCCGACGTCCTGGTTTGTAAGGCTGTAGGTCGCGCTGCTCGCGCCCGCGATTTCCGCACATTGAGCGCCTGTGGCGCTGCACCGCTGCCACTGATATTCGTAACGGACCGGTTCGCCGCTCCAGGCGCCTTCGCTGGCACCGAGCGTCAAGCCGGCTACCGTCGCTCCTGTGACGACCGGCAGGGATGTGTTCGCCGGTGCAGGGGGCGACGTCTTCCACTCCTCAACGCGGTTGTTTTCGGTGTCTGTGACGAAGATGTCACCGTCGGAGCTGATCGCGAGTCCGCTCGCACGTTCACCATCGGTTTCAAATTCGAACTGGCCCATGCCGGAGCCTTCCGAGCCAAACTCGGTTACGTACTGGCCGTGTTCGTTGAACTCCTTCACCCGGTCGGTAAACCGATCGGTGACCCAAACATCGCCATCGCCGTCCAGCGCCAGCCCGCCGGGGCTGGAGGAGCCGCCCTCGGTGGCCCCGCCCTCGCTTGGATGGAACTGCAACAGCAATTCACCGGCTTCGCTGAACTCGTCGATTGATGCGTTCCCGTTGTCCGCTACCCATATGTCCCCATTCGGGCTGACCGCCAGCCCCTTGGGCTGATGCAGCGGCGATTCGAGGCCGCCGCCAATGCTCGCAAGATGTTCGCCTTCGGGGCTGAACTCCTCGAGGCGACCATTGGAAGTGTCCGACACCCACACGTCGCCGTGGCCGTTCAACGCGATCCCGCCGAGATATTCGAGCTGCCCTTCGCCTGTGCCCAGCGTGCCGAGGCTCCTGATGTATTCGCCGTGTTCGCTGAACTCGTCGACGCGGTGATTGCCGGCGTCGGCCACCCACACGTCGCCGGCGGAGTCAAGCGCAAGCGCCGTCGGGTCCTGGAGTTGTCCTTCGCCGGATCCCGCCGTGCCGAGCTGCCGCAGGTATTCGCCGGTCGGGCTGAACTCCTCGATGCGGTTGTTGCCGGCGTCGGCCACCCACACATCGCCGTCGGCGTCCACGGCCACGTCTGCCGGGAACCGGAGCTGGCCGGCTCCCGCTCCTGCTTCACCGAACTGGGAGAGATAGTAGACGCCGCCCGCGGTCACGACCCCTGTCGCTGCGGACACGCTGCTGGCGCTCCCCTGAGAATTCGTCGCCGTCGCGAGCACCCGAACCGTGCCGCCAACGTCGGCTGGCTGCAGCAGGAGGCTCGAGCTGGTCGCGCCCGCGATCGGCATGCAGCCTTCCCCGAGGCTATCGCAGCTCTCCCACTGGTAGGCGACAGCGATTGGTCTCGTGCCTTCCCAGCGCCCGTCGCTCGCGCTGAGTGTCTGGCCCTCTTCCGCGGGACCGGCGATGACCGGGGGTTCCGTGCTCACCACCCCCTGCGGTTGCACCACGCCGGCGAACACAGAGGTGCTGGACGCGGAGCCAGCGGCGTTCGTCGCGGTCACGACCACCCGCAGAATGCTTCCGACTTCGCTTTCCCCAAGGCCGTATTCGGTCTCCGTCGCGCCGGCGATCTGCGTGCAGCCTTCTCCTCCGGCTTCGCAGCGTTCCCACTGATAGCGGTATTCGATCGGCGTTGTGCCCGTCCAGTGGCCGGGGCTGGCCCTCAGCGCCTGGCCTTCGACGGATTCACCGGCGATCGACGGCAGTTCGGTGTTCGCGGGGGGTGCGAGCACGACAGCTGTTTGCGCGCTTGTGCTGGATGCGTGGCCAGCCGAGTTGGTGGCGGTCACGCTCACGCGGACGGTGCCACCCACGTCGGCTTCGCCCAACACGTAGGTGGAGCTCGTCGCGGCGGGGATGTTCGCGCAGCTTGCTCCCGAGCTGTCGCAGCGTTCCCACTGGTAGGCAAAGCCAAACGGCGTTGTCCCGCTCCACGTGCCCGCGCTCGCGGTGAGCGGATGGCCGACGATGGCCTCGCCGGAGATCGTGGGAGGCTGCGTGTTCGCAGGCGGGGCAGCAAGCACTACCGCAGTGACTTCGGAGATACTCGAGGCCGAGCCCGCGACGTTTTCAGCGATCACGCGAACCCGCAGCCTCGACCCGACATCACTTTCCTGCGGTTGATAGCTCGCTTCGGTCGCTTCTCCTATCCATTTGCATTCCTGTTCGCTACAACGTTCCCACTGGTATGAGTAGAAGATCGGTTCGCTGCCCGTCCAGACGCCCTGGCTGGCCACCAACACTTCCCCGTCGGTGGTGCTGCCGGTGATCGTCGGTGGGATCACTGGCACGGGCGCTTCGGCGGGTTCTTCACCCGGCGCGGCTTCCACGACGCTGGTCGACACGCTCGTGGCGGTCGCTTCGCCGCCGGCGCTCTCCGCCGTGACGAGCACGCGCAACTGGCGGCCCACGTCTGCGTCCACGGGCGAGTAGGTAGGTCCGTTTGCGCCGGTGATGTACGCACAGACAGGCGTGCCCAGATATTCACCGAGCTCGCCGAACTGCTCCAGGCGGTCGTTTGCGGAGTCAGTGACCCAGATACCGCCGGTGGACGTCACCGCGAGACCCATCGGAAAGCTGAGGCGAAGCTGTCCCGCACCCGTGCCCGGCGTGCCAAAGAGACGCACGTATTCGCCATGTTCATTGAACTCATCGATGCGGTCGTTGCCGACGTCGCCTACGAACACGTCACCTTTGGCGGACACCGCGATGCCATATGGGTCTTCGAGCTGGCCCGCTTCTGCGCCCTTTGCGCCAAGCTGCTGCAGGTATTCACCTGTTTCGCTGAACTCCTCGACCCTGTCGTTGGACCAATCAGCCACCCACACGTCGCCTTTTGAGTCGATCGCGAGACCCTCTGGTTCACCGATCTGCCCCGGTTCCGATCCGCTCGAGCCCACGCTGCGCAGGTATTCACCTGTTTCGCTGAACTCCTCTAGGCGCGCGTTGCCGGTGTCTGACACCCATACGTCTCCGTGTGCGTCCACGGCGATCCCTTCTGGGACGGCGAACTGGCCGGCGCCCGAGCCGTACGAGCCAACCTGCCTCAGATATTCCCCGGCGGGCGTGAACTCCTCGATGCGGTCGTTGCCGGTATCGGCCACCCACACCTCGCCATTCGGGGCGACCGCGATGGCGTCCGGCGCGAGCAGTTGTCCGTCACCCGAGCCCTCGGACCCGAACTGGCTCAGGTATTCGCCTTGCGGCCCCAGCTCTTGGATGCGCGCGTTTTCCTGATCCACTACCCACAGATCTCCGTTTGCGCCGACCGCGACGTCGCCTGGGTGGCGGAATTGGCCGGGACCGGAGCCGTCCGATCCGATCGCGCCGGTGGTGCAACGCAGCCACTGGTAGAGGAAGGAGATGGGTTCGCTGCCCTGCCAACTTCCCGCGCTGGCGGTCAGGGTCTGGCCTACCTGCGCAGTACCGGAGATGTTCGGGGGTTCCGTGTTCGACGGCGCGGCTGCGCTCACGGGGGAGGTCACCTTGGAGCTGGCTGTCCGGGTACCCGCCGCGTTTTCGGCCGTCACGGTCACCAGGAGCGTCTTGCCGACGTCGGCCGCGGCCACTTGATAGCTGGCGCTGGTCGCGTCGGGGGCTTTGTGGCAGCCGTTACCTTCTTCGTTGCATTCTTCCCATTGGTAGGTGTAGGTCAGCGGTGGCGTTCCTTCCCAGCTGCCCGTGCTCGCGCTCAGCGTCTGGCCGTCTCGGGCTTCGCCGGTGATCACCGGCGGCTGGGTGTTTACCGGTGGCTGAGCCTGCACGACCGGCGTGGGCTGCGACGGCTGCGAGGTCGGGCCACCGTTGTTTTCGGCGGTGACGACGACGCGTAGCCTTTTGCCGACGTCACCATGAGCCAGGGTATAGCGTTCGCTCGTGGCAGAGCGGATCGCGCTGCAGCCTTCACCTTCGTCGTTGCATTCTTCCCATTGGTAGGTGTAGCTCAGTGGGGGTGCTCCTTCCCAGCTACCGGTGCTCGCGCTCAGCGTCTGGCCGTCGATGGCTTCGCCGGAGACCACGGGCGGCTGCGTGTTCCGAGGCGGGAGGGGGATCACTTCAGGGGTTTCCGGCGATGTCGCAGCAACGCTTTCGACGGAGTTCTTGGCGGTGACTTCCACCTCGATCGTGTAGCCGACGTCGCTGGAGGTGAGCGTGTAGGTAGTGGCCGTGGCGCCGCTGGCCCCGTCGATCGCGTGGCAGCTACCTCCTTTGCAGCGCCGCCATGCGTAGTCGGTGTATTCGATGTGTTCGCTACCCGCCCACACTCCCGGGCTCGCTTCGAGCGTCTGCCCTTCGCGGGCTTCGCCTGTGATCTTCGGCGGTTCGACGTTCACCGGCGGACCGGCAACGACCTTTGCCGTCGCTTCGCTCGTCGCGCTCGTCGGGGCGAACCCGGTGCTCGTCGCGGTGAGCTTCGCCCGCAGCGTGTCGCCGAGCTCTTTGCCAGTGACGCGATAGCTCGATGCTTCGTCTGCGCCTTCCGCCCCTGCGCAGTCTTTTTTCAAGCAGCTTTCCCACAGGTAGTCATAGCTGGCAGGCGGGAACGCCCGCCAGCTACCTTCGCTGACCGTCAGCAGCTGTCCGACCTTCGCTTCACCGGAGATCACCGGCAGCGCAGTGTCCACCGGCTTGCCTTCGACCGTCGCGGTCGGTGGCGAGGCCGCCGTGACGCCTTCTTTCTTCACGCTGTTGCTCGCCGTGACCACGACCTGCAACGTCGAGTCCACATCCGCGGACGCCGGGCTATACGTTTCGCCGGTCGCTTTTGGGATGTTGATGCAGCTCGTCCCCTGGCAACGCTGCCACTGGTAGGCGTAGGTGAACGGTTCGAGACCCGCCCAGCTACCGTAGCTGGCGTCCAAGCTCCCGGCTTCCTTGGCTTCGCCGGAGATCGACGGTGCTTCGACGTTGACCGGGGACTCGGCCACGACATAGTGCTCTCTCACCTGTTCCCCCGTGAGCGCCCGCGTGTAGAACGCCACGTTGCTCATACTTCCCTGAAACGACGCGGCCCCTGAGAGCGACTTGCCCAGATACACGTCCGGGACACTGCTACCCAGCGAAGCCGGAGAGAGCGAGGCTGTTTCGCTGCCATCGGGTTCGCCGTTCAGATACAGCGTCAGCGCGCCCGCGCTCGTCTCGCTCACCGCCACGTACTCCCACGCCCCGGCCGGGAGCTCCTTTTTCGCCTGCACGGTCGCGGTACCCGCGCTCGTGTGGAGTTCGAACAGCATCCGGTGTTTCGACGCCGACGAGGCCGGCGTCAGATACATGTAGTCGCCAGAGCCCGAGCCGAAGTCAAAGATCGGCTGCCCGTAGGAGCTCCCGCCCGCCCAGTCCACCCAGCCCTCGACCGTGAACGCGGTCGCGTCCAGCAACGGATCGCTCGCCAGCGTCGCGAACGCTTCGCCGCCGAACGCACCCGAGCCGCTGCCCATGAACGGCCCCGCACCTCCGAGCACGATCCCGCTGTTGACCGCCGTATACGCGTGCGAGCCGACCGCGTCTTCGAGCGTGCCCGAACCAGCCGGGTCACTGAAGCGAAACCACGCCACCGGCCCCGCCGCCGAAACCACACCTTCATAAGATTCACCAGGCTGGGCGCCACCCGCAAGCCCCACCCACCCCAACACACCGGCCACCAGCATCGCCAACGCGAGCGCCGCGCACGCAAGCCTCCCGGTACGCCCCGACACGACAGCCAACATAGCCCGACCCTCAGACCAAAGTCAACAATCGAAACAACGAAATAACCCGCAACCTGCGACAAATCAGGACGAGTGTGTCCATGGACCGACGGGAGCGCAGCGGCACGAGCATCAGGCTGCTCACCGGACGCGCGTAACCGTTCGTGTCACCCCATCCTCGATCTCCAGCAGCACCGCGCCGAGCACGATCTCGCCGTCCTCGGCCGGGCGCACCGGCGCGAGCTCGCTCGCGGGCAGGCCGCGGGCGTGCCGCACGAACGCCTGCGGGTCCATGCCCTGCAGGCTCTCGCGCACCCCCGTCATGCCGACCTCCGTCACCAGGGCCGTGCCGCGCGGCAGCACGCGCAGCGCGATCGTCGGCTCGTGCGTGTGCGTTCCCAGCACGGCCGCCACCTCGCCGTCGAGCGCGTACGCGAGCGCCTGCTTGGTCGCCACCGACAGCGCGTGCATCTCGACGATCGTGCTCGGGCCGGCGGGCAGCGCCGCCCACGCGGCGTAAGGCGCGAGCGTCATGTGCGCGAACGGCGGCGCGTCGGCGAGCGCCAGGCGGTCGGCGAGCACCACCACGCGAACCTCCTCGCCGTTGCCGTTTCCGTCGAGCGCCAGCGTGAGCGCACCGCGCCCTGGCACATCCTCGCCGACGTTCAGCGGGCGCAGCACGCGCGGGTGATCGAGGACGGCCTGCATCTCGGACCCTTCGAAGGCGTGGTTGCCGCCGGTCACCACATCGGCGCCGGCCGCCAGCAGCGTCTCGACGCCGGCGACGCTCATGCTCGCGCCGTCGGCCGCGCAGTTCTCGGCGTCTACCACCACCAGGTCGGCGCGGTGCTCGCCGCGCAGCGCCGGCAGGCGTTCGGCCAGCCACGCGACCGCGCGGGGTCCCACCACGTCGCCGACGAACAGAGCGCGCATCAGCGCGCAGTTTGCCATCGCGCCCCGTGCGTCCACGCCTCGGCGAACGTGATCGGCGCGGCAGACGGGGCGATCGCTGACCGCGCCGGGTTCGCTTAGCAGGCGAAGTATCCTAAGTACGTGTTCTTCAACTCACTGGCGGCCTTAAGTAGCGCTTCCTGCCTGCCCACCCGCAAATGATCGCTCTAAACACGCAGAACTTGCCCGAGATCTTTCGCCCTGGCGACGCTCGTTGGGCGAGCCGCGCCGCCAAACGCGGCGAGATCCGCAGGCTGGCACGCGGCCTGTACACGCGCAATCTCGACGAGCGACCAGAGCAGCTGATCCGACGGCGCTGGTATGACGTAGCGGCACTGTACTTCCCGCGGGCGGTGATCGTCGATCGGAGTGCAGTGCTCGCCGGCCCGGCCGAGGATGGCTCGCTGTTTCTGGACATAGGCACGCGCGTGGCCAACCCGAGATCGGTCGAGCTTCCCGGACTCGTCCTGCGTCCCCGCAACGGGCCTGGACCGGTCGAGCAGGACATGCCATTCGTCGAGCTGTTCATGGCCGGGCAAGCACGAATCGTGCTCGACAACCTGCGTCCGTCGCGTGCGCGCTCCGGCGTGTCGCGCACGCTGCGCCGCGACGAGCTCGAGGTCTATCTCGATCGCATGGCGAGCGCGCGTGGCTCGCAAGCCCTCAACGAGTTGCGCGATGCGGCGCAAGCAGTTGCCCCGCAGCTCGGTGCCGCAAAGCAGCTCCACGAGCTCGACATTCTTATCGGCGCCATGCTTGGAACCCGCGACAGCGAGCTCCGCGCACCTTCGACTCGAGCCCGACAGGCCGGGCTGCCATATGACGCCGGTCGCATGCAGCTGTTTGAGGTCCTACGTGGCGAACTGGCCCGGCAACACTTTGCCGAGCGTCCGGCGCCAACTGACCCCCAGCGTCTGTTCGCCTTCTTCGAGTCGTACTTCTCGAACTGGATCGAGGGCACCGAGTTCGGCCTCGAAGAGGCCGAGGGGATCGTGTTCGAGGGACGTGTCCCGCCTCAGCGACCCGCCGACGCGCATGACATACAGGGAACCTTCGCACTGATCACCGACCGGGCCATGGGTGCCACACCGCCAAGAACCAGCGAGGCGCTCGAGAGCTACCTCCGAGAGGCCCACCGCAGGATCATGGCTGGGCGAGCGGAGATCCGCCCCGGCGAGTACAAGCAGACAGTCAATCGAGCGGGCATGACCGTGTTCGTCCAGCCAGAGCTCGTCAGCGGAACGCTGCGTGAGAGCTTTACGCTCTATCAGACGCTCGCAGACGGCCTTCCCAAGGCGATCTTCGCGATGTTCCTCGTGGCCGAGGTTCATCCTTTCGCCGACGGCAACGGCCGTGTCGCACGCGCGTTGATGAACGCCGAGCTCAGCGCCGCCGGTCTTTGTCGAGTGATCGTGCCGATGTCCTACCGCGACGAGTACATGAGCGCCCTGCGGGCTCTCAGCCACAATGCCAATGCCACGGCCCTTTGGCGGATGATCGATCGTGCTCAACGCTGGGCCTCGCTCGTGAACTGGAGCGAGCGCGCGCGGGTGCTGGAGCTGATGGAGCAGACGAATGCGCTCGTGCCGCCCGATGATGCGCGCGAACTGAACCTGCACCTGCTCGATCCCTCGTAGCGAACGCGCAGGTCGCTCCAGGGTGGACCGGGCTGCGAGCGCCTGACGGCGTCGCGCGCTCGCGCTACTGTGGTCGAACAGTGCCCGACGACCGCGAGTCTCCAGACGACCCCGACCAAAGCCCGCCGGAGCAGGGCCCGAACATCATGATGCCGCCGGAGGAGTTCGCCGGCAAGTGGGCCAACGCGGCGGCCATCGCGCGCACTCCGCACGAGTTCACGCTCGACTTCATGCGCATTGGGCCGCAGGGGCAGCAGGGGATGGTCGTCTCGCGGGTGTCCTTCTCGCCGCTTTTGGCCAGCCAGCTGCTCGACCTGCTCGGCGAACAGTGGCAGGCGTACACTGAGGAGTCGGGAATACCACCCGAAGATGAGCGCGATGCGTGAAGACGAGCCGTTCAAAGGCAGGGAGGACATGGAGCCCACGCGGGCGCCGCTGAAGGCGCCGAACGTGATCAGCACGCTCGACACGCCGCCCAGCCCGGACGCGGTCAAGGCGCAGGACGCCGTCATCCGCAAGCACCTGCAGGGTCGCCGCTCCCAGCAGGACCCGCCGGCGCAGGGCTGACAGGCGGCAGCGCCTCAGCCGCGCAGGCGAGGCGCCTCAGCTGCGCGGGCCAGAGCGCCTCAGCCGCGCACGAACGGCAGCTCGAGCACCTCCGCGCTCGCGCCGGCCTCCGCGACCGTGAGCACGCTGCCCGGCTGCGCCTCGCGGCGAACGAGCGCGAGCGCGATCGGGCCGAGCGCGGGAGACAGCGCGACGCTGGCGATGTGGCCCACGCTGCGCTCGCCCAGCAGGAGCTCGTCGCCGCTGCTCGCCGGGGCGGATAGGCGCAGCCCGCGCAGGTGCCGGTTGGGCTTGCCCTTGTAGTACAGCCGCGCGACCGTCTCCTGGCCGACGTAGCAGCCCTTGGTGAAGCTCACCGCGCGCTCGTTGAGGTTGGCCTCCTGGGGGATCACGCTGTCGTCGAGCTCGATGCCGTAGCGCGGCCGGCCGCGCTCGATGCGCACGCACTCGGCCGCCTGCTCGGAGATCGGCACAGCGCCGTGTGCGCGCAGGGCTGCGTGCAGCGCGTCCGTGGCGGCCGCGTCGCACAGGAGATCGATGCCCTCCTCCGTGCGCACCGCAAGGGCGTCGATGCCGTCGATCTGCACCGGTGTGTTCGCATGCTCGACCGCCGCGAGCTTCGCCCGCGGCGCCTGCGCAGCGGCGGGGCTCGCGTGTGTGCCCGCGTCGAGGACCGCGTCGGCTTGTGCTCCCAGCAGCGACAGCATCCCGCGCTCGAGCGTGCGCTTGTGCAGCTCCACCTGGAAGCCGACCTTGAAGCGGCGGATCATGTCGAACAGCGCCTGCAGGCACACGCGCTCGGTGTCCAGCAGCAGCTCCGCCGGCGCCTCGCTCCCGTCCTCGCCCACCGCGAGAATGCGCAGGTCGCCGAGCATCTTGCCCTTGTGCGTGAGGAACGCCGCGTACCGGCCTTCGCCTGTCCGCAGCGTCGAGAGCTCGTTGGTGACCTGGCCGTTGAGGAACTCGCGGGCGTCCGGCCCGGTGAGCGCGAGCTTGCCGCGCGCGGAGCGATCGAGCAGCCCGCACCCCTCGGTGACGGTCCGGTAGTCGCTGTCGATCACCGTTGTGGGTGCGCTTGCCATCGCCTTCGAGAATAGCCGCGGTAGGCTTCTCGCCAATGGGCCTCGCGGAGGACTTCCAGGAGATCGTCGACTCGCTGCCCGAGGACTGGACGGACCTCGAGCTCGACATGCGCATCGCCGACGAGTCGCGCTACGTGGAGGCGGCGCTGTATCTGACGACGTGCAACGCGCGCCCGTACTCCAAACACGCATGGCACTGGCGGCTGCTGGTGGCGCACAGCTTCGGCCACGCCGCCGCTGCCCCCACGGTCCACGGCGCGCTGCACCTGATCGACGAGGCGAGCATCGAGGGCGAGCTCGTGGTGCGCGAGACGCGCAGCGGGCGCGCGGAGGTCACGCAGGACTGGGGCCGGCCGCTGTCCGCGCGCGAAGAGTTCCGTCGCCTGCGCGCGCAGTAGCAATGGCGCGCGTGCTCGCGCTCACCCGCGATCTGCTGTTCGGCTCGCGCGTCCAGGGCGCGCTGAGCGGCGCGGGCTACGAGGTCGAGCTCATCGCCGACGAGCCGCGCCTGCGCGAACGCCTGCAAGCGGCCAGCGGTCAGGACGACCAGCCGGATGCGGCGCCGGAGGTGCTGGTGGTGGACCTGACCGACCCCGAGCTCGACGGCGTGGCGATCGTACGGACGCTGGCCGGCGAGGGCGAGCTGGACTCGACGCGCACGCTCGCGTTCTACTCCCACGTTGACGCGGCCATCAGGGAGCACGCCGAGCAAGCGGGGTTCGACCAGGTGGTGCCACGCTCGCGCATGGCGCGTGAAGCTCCCGAGCTGGTCGCACGGCTGCTCGACGCGTCCTAGCGGCTCGCGCGGCTACGCGGGCGCGATCTGGCGCTGCGCGCGCCGCGCCAGCGGGTGCGTGGGTGAGACCCCGGGGCCGGGCAGCGCGCGCACGTCGCGTACCGACAGCCTCTCCCCGCAGCGCTCGCAGATGCGGTGCTCATCGACGCTGCCGCCGCAGTCGCGGTGCTCGAGCAGCACAGGAGGCCCGTCGGGCGCGGCGTAGCGGTTGCCCCACTGCATCAGCGAGACGATCGTCGGCCACAGGTCGAGGCCCTTGTCGGTGAGGCGGTATTCGTAGCGCGGCGGGCGCTCCTGGTAGAGCCGCTTCTCCAGCACGCCCTGGTCGAGCAGCCGCGTGAGGCGCGTGTTGAGGACGTTGCGCGCGATGCCCAGGTCGGACTGGATCTCGTCGAAGCGGCGCAGGCCGAGGAACACGTCACGCACGATCAGCAGCGACCAGCGCTCGCCGATCACCTCCAGGGCGCCGGCGATGCTGCACGACTGGTTCTCGTAGCTGTTCCCAAGCATCTCGTCTACAGCATAGCGCCTGTAGGTTGCATCATGCTACTAAACTGTGCTAGGGTGCGTTTCATGATGAAACGGAAATGGTCGGTCGCAGCGGTCGTGTGTGTCGGGGTGTTCATGTCGAGCCTCGATCTGTTCATCGTAAACATCGCCTTCCCGGCGATCTCCAAGCACTTCGGCGGCGTGTCGCTGGGGTCGCTGTCGTGGATCCTCAGCGGCTACGCGATCGTGTTCGCCGCGCTGCTAGTGCCGTCCGGGCGCTGGGCGGACGCGTTCGGGCGCAAGCGCGCGTTCCTGCTCGGCCTGGCGATCTTCGTCGCCGCGAGCGCCGCCTGCGCGCTGGCGCCGTCGGTTGCGTTCCTGGTCGGCGCACGCGTCGTGCAGGCGATCGGCGGGGCGCTGATGCTGCCGACGTCGCTCGGGCTGATGCTGCCGGAGTTCGAGCCGTCCAAGCGCCACGTGGCGGTCGGCATGTGGGCCGCCACCGGCGGCATCGCCGCCGCCTGCGGGCCGCCGCTGGGAGGCCTGTTGGTGCAGGCCGACTGGCGGTGGGTGTTCCTGGTCAACGTGCCGGTCGGGCTGGCGGGGCTGGCCTTCGGGCTGCGCGTGCTGCGCGAGCGCCGCGAGCAACAAGCCCTGCGACCGGACGTGCTCGGCGCCGGCGCGATCATCGCGGCCGTCGGATCGCTGGTGGTGGCGATCGTCAAGGGCCAGGAATGGGGCTGGAGCTCGGCGCCGGTGCTCGCGCTGCTCGCGCTCGCCGCACTCGTGCTGCCGGCGATCTGGCGGCGCTCGGAACGCCACGCGGCGCCGATCGTCGAGCCGGCGATGCTGCGCGTACGCACGTTCGGCCTGGCTGTGGCAGCGTCGCTGCTGTTCTTCGCCGGCTTCGGCGCGATGCTGCTGGCCGGCGTGCTGTTCCTCACTGGCGTCTGGCACGAGAGCGTGCTGACGGCCGGCGTGATGCTGTTCCCCGGCCCCGCGATGGCGACCGCCTTCAGCATCCCCTCCGCGCGCCTGGGGGCGCGCGTCGGCTACCGCGTGCCGGGCGTGATCGGCGCGCTGCTCGTGGCCGTCGGCTCGCTGTGGTTCATCGTGCGCACCGGCAACCGGCCGGCGTTCTTCTCCGAGTACCTGCCCGGCTCGATGGTGGGTGGTGCGGGCGTCGGCCTCATGATCCCCACGCTGACCGGCGCCGGCGCATCGTCGCTGGCGCCCGAGCGCTTCGCCACGGGAGCGGCGGTGTTGACGATGGGACGGCAGATCGGCGTCGCGCTGGGCGTGGCGGTGCTCGTGGCGGTGCTGGGCGCCGGCGCCGGCAGCGCCGCGGACTTCCACACCGGTTGGCTGATCACCGTCGCGGGCGCCCTCGCGGCCGGCCTGGCGCTGGTTGCGATCGGGCCGCCGGTCACGCTGGCGGTCGCGGGCGTGGAAGGCGAGCCCGCGATCGACGTGTCCTCTGTATCGGGAGAGCCGCTGGTAGTAAAGGAGGCCGCGTGAACACGGCCGCCGCGAGTCCCTCCGCGCCGGAGGTCGCGAGCGCCGACGGCGCACGCACCCGCATCGTCAGCTGGGAGGACCCGCTGGCGAGCGTGACGGCCGGACAGGGTCTGTCGGGCCTCGAGCTGATGCGCGCGATCGTCGCCGGGACGTTGCCGCCACCACCGATCGCCCGGCTGCTCGACTTCGCGGTGATCGAGGTCGATCACGGCCGGGCGGTGTTCGCGATGCAGCCGGCGGAGTGGATGTACAACCCGATCGGCTCCGTGCACGGTGGCGTCGCGGCGACGCTGCTGGACTCGTGCATGGGCTGCGCGGTGCACACCACGCTGGAGGCCGGCATCGGCTACACGACCGCCGACCTGCAGGTGCGCTATGTGCGCGCGATGAGCCACACGACCGGGCGCGTGCTCGCGGAGGGCCGAGTGGTGCACGCGGGCAAGCGCACGGCGACGGCCGAAGGACGGCTGTTCGTCGAGTCAGACGAGCGCCTGATCGCGCACGGCAGCACCGGCTGCGTGATCCTGCGTTGAGCGCCGCGTCGCTCAGGGCCTGTTCCGCGAACGGGGACCAACGCGGGACGCGAGCGTCGCGCCGCCGCCGATGTCGGCTAGCTCCTCGACGCTCGCGTCCAGCGGCACGAGCGCGGCGTTGGGCACGCGTTTGATGTGCTCGAGCAGCTCGCCCGCGCGCACGGCGAGCGCGGCACGGATGACCATCCCGTGGCAGACCACCAGGGCGGGCAGCTCGCCGGCTTCCACCTCGTCGAGCGCAGCGGCCACGCGCACCTCCTGTTCGGCGAACGACTCGCCGCCGGGGAACGAGAAGTCGGCCTGCGCGCCGGCGAACGCGGCGAACGCGTCGGGCGCCTCGGCGATCACCTCCGCGAACGTGCGGTCGGTCCAGTCGCCGGAGTCGGTCTCCATCAGCCGCGCGTCCTCTTTCGGCTGCAGGCCGATCCGCGCGGCGACGGCGTCGGCGGTTTCCCGCGCGCGCAGCAGCGGGCTGCACCACAGCGCGCGAAAGCCGTATGCGGCGGCGCGCTCGGCCAGCTCGGCCGCCTGTGCGCGGCCGACGTCGTTCAGCGGGATCGCCTGCTGGCCCTGGAAGCGCCCCTCGGCGTTGTAGGCGGTCTGGCCGTGGCGGGCGAGGTACACGAGCGCCGGCATCAGCCGCTCATGGCAGGTCGAAGCGGTCGAGGTTCATGACCTTCGCCCACGCGGCGGCGAAGTCGTGCACGAACCGCTCGCGCGCGTCGTCGCTCGCGTACACCTCGGCAAGCGCCCGCAGCTGCGAGTTCGAGCCGAACACGAGGTCCGCCGAGGTGGCGCTCCAGCGCAGCTCGCCGGTGCGGCGGTCGCGTCCCTCATACACGTTCTCCGCGGAGCCCGACGCCTGCCACTCGGTGCCCATGTCGAGCAGGTGCACGAAGAAGTCGTTGCTCAGCGTCCCAGGCCGGTCGGTGAAGACGCCATGCGAGGACTGCCCGAAGTTCGCGTCCAGGGCACGCATGCCACCGATCAGCACCGTCATCTCCGGCGCGGTCAGCGTCAGCATGTAGGCGCGCTCCAGCAGCCCGTGCTCCAGCGGAAACGGCTCGCCCGGCCGGATGTAGTTGCGAAAGGCGTCCACGCGCGGCTCGAGCACCGCGAACGACTCCACGTCGGTCTGCTCCTGCGAGGCGTCGGTGCGCCCCGGCGCGAACGGGACGGTGACGTCGTGGCCGGCGTCCCTCGCCGCCTGCTCCACCGCCGCGCACCCGCCGAGGACGATCACGTCGGCCAGCGAGACCCGCTTGCCGCCTGACTGCGAGCCGTTGAAGCCCTGCTGGATGCGCTCCAGCGTCTGCAGCGCGCGCGCGAGCTCTGCGGGTTCGTTCGCCTCCCAGTCCTTCTGCGGCGCGAGGCGCAGCCGTGCCCCGTTCGCGCCGCCGCGCATGTCGGTGCCGCGGAACGAGCCGGCCGCCGACCACGCGGTCGCCACCAGACGCGCGACCGACAGCCCCGACGCGAGGATCTGCTGCTTCAGCGCCGCAACGTCATCGTGACCGATCAGCTCGTGGTCGACCGCGGGGACGGGGTCCTGCCACAGCTGCGCCTGCGGCACCCACGGCCCGAGGTAGCGCGACACCGGCCCCATGTCGCGGTGCAGCAGCTTGTACCACGCCTTCGCGAACGCCTCTTCGAGCTGGTCCGGGTGCTCGTGGAAGCGCCTCGCGATCGGCTCGTAGAGCGGATCGATCCGCAAAGCGAGGTCCGTCGTGAGCATCATCGGCGCGTGGCGCCGCGACGGGTCGTGGGCGTCGGGCACCGTGCCCTGGGCCGCGGGGTCCTTCGGCGTCCACTGCTTCGCCCCGGCCGGGCTCTCGGTCAGCTCCCACTCGTAGGCGAACAGGTTCTCGAGGAAGCCGTTGTCCCACTTCGTGGGCTCGTTCGTCCACGCGCCCTCCGGGCCGCCCGTGAGCATGCCCATCCCGTTGCCGTTGCGGCTCAAGCTGCCCTTCCAGCCGAGCCCCTGCTCCTCCAACGGCGCGGCCTCGGGCTCCGGGCCGATCGCGGCGGGGTCGACGGCGCCGTGGCTCTTGCCGAACGTGTGCCCGCCGACGATCAGCGCGACGGTCTCCTCGTCGTTCATCGCCATGCGCGCGAACGTCTCGCGGATGTCCGTGGCCGCGGCCAGCGGGTCGGGGTTGCCGTTCGGCCCCTCGGGGTTGACGTAGATCAGCCCCATCTGCACCGCGCCGAGGGGCTTCGCGAGCTCGCGCTCGCCGCTGTAGCGCTCGTCGCCCAGCCACGTGTCCTCGGGGCCCCAGAAGATCTCGTCGGGCTCCCAGATGTCCGCGCGCCCGAAGCCGAAGCCGAACGTGCGAAAGCCCATCGACTCCATCGCCACGTTGCCGGTGAACACCAGCAGGTCGGCCCACGAGAGCTTGCGCCCGTACTTGCGCTTGATCGGCCACAACAGCCGCCGCGCCTTGTCGAGGCTCGCGTTGTCGGGCCAGCTGTTGAGCGGCGCGAAGCGCTGCGCGCCCTCGCCGCCGCCGCCGCGCCCGTCGGCGATGCGGTAGGTGCCGGCGGCGTGCCAGCTCATGCGGATGAACAGCCCGCCGTAGTGGCCGTAGTCGGCCGGCCACCAGTCCTGCGAGTCGGTCATCAGCGCGATCAGGTCGCGCCGCAGTTCCTGCACGTCGAGCGTCGCGAACTCCTGGGCGTAGTCGAAGTCAGGCCCCATCGGGTCCGACAGGGGGGAGTGCCGGTGCAGCACGCTCAGGTCCAGCTGGTCCGGCCACCAGTCTTGGTTGGTCCGCGGGCGGTGAGCCGCGGGAGTGGGGCTCGCGATCGCCGGGTTCTCGCTCTCGCTGACGCTCTCGCTCATGTCGCTCCTGTCTCCTTCTGGTCTGAGGTGATTCCGGTCGTGTGGGCCGCGAGGATCAACTTATCGATCGACCCGCGCCTACACCGCCTCGCGCACACCCACCCGTGCGTGCAGCCGGCGTAGCGGGGCAGGCGCCCACCAGTTCCAGTCTCCCATCAGCGCCATCAGCGAGGGCACGAGCAGCGCGCGGATCACGCTCGCGTCGATCGCCACCGTCAGCGCGGCGCCGACGCCGAGCTGTTTGGTGAAGAACAGCTCGGAGGTGGCCAGCGCGCCGATCGCCACGCAGAACAGCAGCGCGGCGGCGGTGACGATGCGCCCGGTGCGCTCCACGCCGAGCGCGATCGCCTCGCGGTTGGGAACGCCCTGGTCGTGCGCCTCCTTGATGCGGGCGAGCACGAACACCTCGTAGTCGGTGGCGAGCGCGAAGGCGACCACCATCATCAGCACCAGCGTCGACTCTTCCAGCCCGCCGATCGGGGTGAAGCCGAGCAGGCTCGAGAGATGGCCGTCCTGGAAGATCAGCACGACCAGCCCCGTGCCCACGCCGACGCTGAGCACGTTCATCACGAGCGCCTTGATCGGGATCGTCACCGAGCCGGTCATCGCGAACAGGAAGACGGCGGTGAGCGCCAGCAGGATCGCCAGCGCGAGCGGGATGTGCGCGGCGATCGAGCTGCGCTGGTCCACGAAGAAGGCGGTGGCGCCGCCGACGAGCGCGCCGTAGGGGCGGGTGAGCGCGCGTAGCCGGGAGAGCAGCCGCTGCTGGGCGCCGGAGAAGGGCGAGCCGTGCGGCAGCACCGTGATCTCGAAGCTGCCGTGGCCGAGCGCGACGGGCGCGGACACGCTCGCCGCGAGCGCGGCGACGGGGAGGGGGTGGCGCACGACGCGGTGCGCCAGGCGCCACCAGCCCCCTTCGCTGGTGGCGGTCGCCGAGCGCGCGGCCCGGCGCTGCAGCCACGCCGGCGAGAGCGCGTCGATGCGCGGGCCCAGCACGACCAGCAGCGAGGGCAGCACCAGCAGCGCGACCGCCCCGGCGCACAGCGTCACGAGCGCGCCGCCGATGCCCATCGAGGACAGGAAGCGCAGCGGGAACACGAGCAGGCTGGTCATCGCCGCCGCCACCGTCAGGCAGCTGTAGAGCACGGTGCGCCCCACCGTCTGCAGCGTGCGCTCGATCGCCTCGGCGGCGTCGCGGCCCTGCGCGCGCTCCTCGCGGTAGCGGTAGAGCACGAACAGGGAGTAGTCGATGCCGAGCCCCAGGCCCATGCCGCTGACGAGGTTCAGCGCGAACACGGAGACCGGCGTGAAGTGGTCGATCACGCGCAGCCCCAGGAACGTGAGCAGGATCGCGAGGCTCCCCACGAGCGGCGGCAGCAGCGCGGCGAGCAGACCGCGGAAGAACCAGAACGACAGCGCCAGCAGGAGCGGCAGCGCGATCAGCTCCGCCCGCGCCAGCTCGCTGGTGGTGAGTTCGTTCAGTTCTTCGTTGACCAGCGCGAGGCCGCCGAAGCGCACGCTCACGCCGGCGAGCCCGGCGGCGGCCGGCGCGCGCGCGAGCGTGCGGCGCACGCGCGAGGCCGCGGCGACGGCCTCGTCAGCGGTCGCGAAGGCGGCGAGCACGACAGTTTCGCGCCGGTCGCGCGAGAGCAGCGCGCCGGCGGCGCGCGAGTCGCTTCCCGGCCCCCCGTAGTCGAGCATCCGCTGGAAGCCGTGCTGGGCGGCGATCAGCCGCGCGAGCGCCAGCACCGAGCGCCGAGCGCCGGGGCTCGTGACCTGACCCGCGCGGCTGCGCACGAGCGCCGCCAGGTTGTAGTAGGGGCTCTGCCCGGTGGCCGCCGCGATGGCGGCGTTCGTGCGTTCGTACTGCGAGCCTGGGTCCGCGAAGTCTGTGCTGCTGGAGCCGAGCATCCCCGTCACGGGCACGCCGAGCGCGGCGGCGAGCACGAACACGGCGCCGGCGGCGAGGAGCACGCGCCGGGGGTGAGTGCTGGCGAGCCGCGCCAGGCGCGCGATCACGGCCTGGCCTCGGTCGCGCTCAGGCGTCCGCGGCGACCGCGCCGGCGTCCACAGCGAGGGCGCCTTGGCGCAGCACCCGCGTCTCGAAGGCGTCGGCGGCGGCGCGCGGGCCTCCCGCGGCGGCGAACGCCGCCGCGATCCGCTGCGCTCCCTCGGTGCGCTCCATGGCCTCGCGGACCTTGGCCCTGAGGCGGTCGGGGCGCAGGCGCCTGGCCGCCAGCCTGGTGCCCGCCCGCGCGACCTCCACGCGGCGAGCGACCTCCAGCTGGTCGCGCCCGAACGGCACCGCGCACACCGGCACCCCGCGGGCGAGCGCCTTCTGGGTGGAGCCCATGCCGCCGTGCGTGATCGCGCATACGGCGCGCTCCAGCACGGGCTCGTGGGGGAAGAAGCGCTCCACGTGCGCGTTGGCCGGCACGTGCAGGCGGGCGGGGTCGCCGGTCGGCAGTGTGGCCACCACGCACACGGGCTCCGCGGCCAGCGCCTCCAGCGCGACCGCCACCAGCCGCCCGTCGTCCTGGAACTCGGTGGAGGTGTTCACGAGCACCAGCGGCCGCTTCATGCGCGCCAGCCACTGCGGCGGCTCGGCTGGAGGGTCCCAGGCGCACGGGCCGATCATGACGACATTCGCCGGCCAATTGCGCCGCGGGTACTCGAACGGTTCGGCGCTCATGTACAGCAGCAGCGGCGCTCCGCCAAGCCACGCCTGCACGGAGTCGAGCTTGCCGAGCCCCACCTGCCGGCGCAGGCGGTTCAGCGGCGGGCGCAGCTGGCGCTCCATCCCGGCGAACAGCACCGCTCGCGCCAGGCGGTCGCGCGTGCGACCGAGCGGGCCGCGGGCCGGCGGGAACCCGGGGCCGTAGGGCGGGACCTCGCCCGAGCGCAGCGGCAGCGGATAGGGGCAGAAGGTCGCCCACGGGCCGCCCCACGCCTCCGCGGCCATCAGCGCGCCCCAGCAGTTGTAGTCCACCAGCGCCGCGTCGGGCCGGATCTCGGCGAGCGCCCGCGCGAGCTCCGGGCCGTCGTGCTCGCCGCGCGCGCAGAACACCTGCGCGTTCATCAGCAGCGACTGCTGCGCGATGTGCGCGCGCCAGTCGGTGTGCTCGATCGCTTCGATCTCGGGGCCGACGGGGCTGGCGTCGAAGCCGCGTTCGCGCATCATCGGCACCTGGGAGGCGAGCGTGCGCAGCACGATCCGGTGCCCACGGCGGGCGAGCTCGTCGAGGACCGGCGTGAGCGCGAACAGGTGGCTGCGCGCGGGGGAGGTATAGGCGAGGATGACGGCCATCCGCAGATTTTGATCTTATTCTATATAAAGTTAATATGTCAAGCGAGGGCAGACGACGGCCGTACCAGATGACCGCACGCGCGCAGGCTGCCGCGGCGACGGGTGAGCGTGTGCTGGCGGCCGCGTGGCGGCACTTCGGCTCGCGTCCCTACGAGGACGTGCTGCTGCGGGAGATCGCCGCGGACGCGCAGGTGACGGTGCAGACGCTGCACGCGCGCTTTGGCACCAAGGACGGTCTGTTCACCGCCGCCTACGCCTGGTTCGGCCGCGAGGAGCTGGCCGCGCGGCCCGCCGTCGCAAGCCCCGACGTGGAGGAGGCGATCGCGACGCTGTACGAGCGCTACGAGCGTCACGGGCAGGCCGTCCTGCGGATGCTCTCCCAGGAGCAGCGGATCGCGGCCGTGCGGCGCATGACCGACGCGGGGCGGGCCTACCACCGCCATTGGGCCCAGGTCACGTTTGCGCCGCTGATGAGCGGCCTCCAGGGGCACCCGCGCGAGCGCTGCCTGACGGCGATCGTGGCGGCGACGGACGTGCTGGTGTGGAAGCTGCTGCGCGAGGACGCCGGGCTGGCGCGCGCCGAGGCCCAACGGACCGCAGCGGAGCTGGTGCGCGGCGCGGCGCTGGCGGCGCGGGCGGGGCCTTCATAGACTGAGCGCATGGTGCGCCGCCGCGTCACCTTCTCGCGCAACCTCACGCTGTCGCTGTCGCGCACGTGTCGCTGCTACTGCAAGTACTGCGCGTTCGCCACCCACCGGGCGCACCTGTACTCGCCCGAGCAGGTGCTGGAGATCCTCGACGGGGCGGCGCGGCGGAGCGTGAAGGAGCTGTTGGTGCTCACGGGGGAGCGCCCGGAGGTCAATCCCCAGGTGGCGCAGCGGCTGCGTGACCATGGGCACGAGGACTTCACCGCCTACGTCGTGTGGACGTGCGAGCGGGCGCTCGAGCGGGGGCTGCTGCCGCACACGAACCTCGGCGTGCTCGAGCGCGGGGACCTGGTGCGGCTGCGGGAGGTGACGGCCTCGCAGGGGCTGATGCTGGAGTCGGTCTCCGAGCGGCTGATGGAGAGCGTCCACGCGGGCTCGCCCACCAAGCACCCGTCCGTGCGCCTCGCCACCATCCGCCGCGCCGGCGAGCTGCGGATCCCGTTCACGAGCGGCATCCTGGTGGGGATCGGGGAGCGCGAGGAGGAGCGCATCGCCTCGCTGGAGGCGCTGGCGGCGCTGCACGCCGAGCACGGCCACATCCAGGAGGTGATCCTGCAGAACTTCGTGCCCCACCCGCGCTACTACGGCCAGGAGCCGGCGCAGATCGCCGAGCAGGCCGCACGCGAACGGTGGGCCAGCGAGGAGGACTTCGCCGCGGCCGACGCGCACGCCGCCGCCGGCTCTCAGCGCCCGCCGCTGCCGCTGCCGGAGTGGGCCACGCAGGGGGCAGGGCCGGTGGGCATCGAGGACATGAAGCGCCTGATCTCCGAGACCCGGCGGCTGATGCCCGACGTGGGCATCCAGGTGCCGCCGAACCTCGCCGATTGGTGGGGCGAGCTCGTGCGCGCGGGCGCCACCGACCTGGGCGGCCTGTCCGCCAACGGCGATCACATCTCCCCCGAGCACCCCTTCCCCTCGCCCCACCAGGTGCGCAAGGCGCTGCAGGGCGACGGCTACGCGCTGACCGAGCGGCTGTGCGTGTACCCGCAGTACATCGACCCCCAGTGGGTCTCCCGTGGCGTGATGGACACGATCAAGGCGCGCTACTGGAGCTTCATCCCCAGGCGCGGCTCCGGCCGCACCGACGCGCCCGCGCCGATCCGCCACGAGCTCGTCGCCGGCGCTGCCGAGCGCGCGCTGGACGGGCATCCGCTCACCGCGGATGAGCTCACGGCGATGTTCGCCGAGACCCGCCCTGAGGCGATCGAGCACATGCGGGCGGCGGCAGACGAGCTGCGCGCGCAGCTCGCGGGGGACACGGTCACGTTCGTGGTCAACCGCAACATCAACATCTCCAACATCTGCACCGTCGGCTGCGCCTTCTGCGGCTTCGGCCAGGGCAAGCGCTCGCCCGACGCCTACGAGCACGACGCGGCGGACTTCGTCGCGCGCATCCACGACGCGCTCGACTTCGGCGCCACCGAGCTGTGCATCCAGTCGGGCATCCACCCCGACTGGGAGCTGGAGGACTACCTCGGCTGGCTGCGCCTGGCCAAGGCCACCGCGCGGCGGGCGGGCAGCGACCTGCACCTGCACGCCTACAGCCCGATGGAGATCGCGCACATGTGCGACATCTCCGGCCTGCCGCCGAGCGAGGTGTTCGCGCAGCTCAAGGACGCCGGCCTCGGCTCCACCCCCGGCACCGCCGCGGAGGTGCTGCACGACGGCGTGCGCCAGCGCATCTCGCCGAACAAGCTGCCGGTGGCGCGCTGGGTGCAGATCGTCGAGGCCTCGCACGCCGCCGGCCTGCGCTCCACCGCCACGGTCATGTTCGGGCACATCGAGGAGCCGTGGGAGCTCGCCGAGCACATGCGCGTGGTGCGCGAGCTGCAGCAGCGCACCGGCGGCATCACCGAGTTCGTGCCGCTGTCCTTCATCCCCTTCCAGACGCTGCTCGGGCGCACGCACGGCGTGGCGGAGATCTCACGCGAGGAGAACCTCAAGCACACCGCCGTGTTCCGGCTCGCGCTCGGGCGCACGGTGCGCAACGTGCAGGCCTCGTGGGTGAAGATGGGCCTCGACGCCGCCACCGAGTCGCTGCGCTGGGGCGTCAACGACCTCGGGGGGACGCTCATGGAGGAGTCCATCAGCCGCCTCGCCGGCAGCTACCACGGCACGCGCCTGGAGCCCGAGCAACTGATCGCGGCGGCGCACGCCGCCGAGCGCCCCGCGGCGGAGCGCACCACGTTGTATGCGATTCGCGCTCGCCACCCGCTGGGCGAGCCCGCCGCTTGCGCCTGATGCGCGCCGTCCGCGCGACGGTCACCGGCCGCGTGCAGGGCGTTGGTTTCCGTGAGGCGGCGCGACGCCGGGCGGGCGAGCTCGGGGTGAGGGGCTGGGTGCGCAACGCCGACGACGGCAGCGTGCTCGTGCACGCTGAGGGTGCGGACAGTGCGATCGAGCAGTTGCTTGCGTTCCTGCGCCGCGGCCCGCGCGGCGCAGACGTGTCGGATGTGGCGGTCGAGCGGCTGCGCCCCGAGGGCCACGAGCAGTTCGCGATTCGCGGCGTGAGCGCCGGGGCGTTCGTCGTGCAACAGCACGCGGCGACGGCGCTGCACTTCGATCTGCGCCTGGAGGTGGCGGGCGTGATGCGCTCGTGGGCGGTGCCCAAGGGCCCGTCGCTCGACCCGGCGGTGAAGCGCCTGGCGGTGCAGGTGGAGGACCACGCCATCGAGCGGGGCAGCTTCGAGGGCGCGAGCGACGGTGGCGCGGTGATCGTGTGGGACCGTGGCCACTACGAGCAGGGCGGCAGGGTGCCGTGGCCGCAGGCGCTGGAGCGCGGACACGCGGTGTTCGTGCTGCACGGCGAGAAGCTCCGCGGCGGCTTTGCGCTGCAACGCACGGGAGGCGCTGGGGACGCTTCGACGGGGCCGCGATCGCAGTGGCTGCTGATCAAGCGCCGCGACGAGCACGCGCGTCCCGGATCGGACGTGGTGGCCGAGCAGCCGGGATCTGTGCTCAGCGGGCGGACGCTGGAGGAAGTGCTGGAGGCCCGCTCGCGCTGAGTGTTACTCCCGCGCGAACTGCCCGTGAAACCCGAATGGGATGTGATGGGGCACGTGCGCCCGCGCGAGCTCGGTGAGGTCGCTCGCGTCGAGTGCAAGCAGGAACGACGTGCCGGCGCGCGCATCGAGCACTACCGAAAGCAGCACGCCATCGTCCTCACCATCCGCGCGCGGGCTGGCGACGAAGACGGGCTCGCCGGGGTAGCAGTCCTCCAGTGCCCACGACAGCGACGAGCCGTCGTGGGTGTCGATCTTGACGATCCGCTCGAGCCAGCCGGTGGGCCCGCCGCCGACACCCCACACATAGCGGTAGGGGCGCTCGTTGCAGCGCGCGTAGTTGATGCGTGGCAGCTCGATGTCCTCGTCCGCGAGTCGGTGAGCGCTGACCGAGCGGTCGGAGGGTCGTAGGCGAAAGCGCGTGAGCGCGGCGGTGCTGACGGGCTTGCCGGCACGCAGGCGCTCGAGGTAGAGGTCCTGGATGATGCCGGCGTCCTCAAACGCGCACAGGTCGACTACGACCTCGTCGCCGTCCTCGTAGGCGCCCACGTGGTGGAAGGCGAAGCACGCGTCGCTGCGAAAGCCGCCGGTGGCCTCACCGGTGCGGCGGTCGACGAGCGTGAAGCGCGTCCCCAGCTCGGGCTTCCAGCGGTAGTTCTCGATGTACGGGCGCCCCGACAGCGCGAGCGCGAGCGGATTGACGACGAGCGGAAACTCGGCGAGCACGAGCCAGCGCTGCGTGAGCCCGAAGGAGTGCATGTAGGCGGGCTGTTTGACGGGCAGCGAGGCGATTAGGCGCGGCTTCGCCGGCTGGCGCTCGCCGTCGTGGAGCGGGTCGAGCGCGAAGAAGCGGTAGCTGCTGCGCGGCCCCAGCTTGGCGGCGTAGTTGAGCATGCCGCCACTCGCGCGGTCGAGGTGCGGGTGCGCGGTCGTGAGCTGGCCGGGGACCGTGAAGGGACGCCCGCCCGCCCGCACCCCGGCCGCCTTCAGGGTGCTCGGATCGAACTGCACGGGTAGCGGCGTCTCGGTCATCGCGATGAAGCGTTCACCCAGCTTGACGAGGTTGACGTTGGCGTTGTCGGGCAGCAGGCCGCCCCCGGTGAACAGCGTCTGCACGCGCTTGAACAGCGAGCGGCAGGGGTCGGTGGCGAACTCGCCGTAGACGATCTGACCCTGTGCGCGCGCGGCGCGGTAGGAGCGGCTCTCCAGGAAACGGCTGCCGTAAGAAACACGCCCGCGCTCGATGGTGAAGCGATGCAGCATCGCCAGACCGTCGAACCAGTGACGCATGCGTTGACCACCGACCTCGAACTTGGCCGGGCCGGTACGCAGCAGCGAGCCCGTCAACCAGTTGGGAAGCTCGCCTGTGAGCGCCAGCTCGTCGAGCACCACCTCCTGCTCGAGCGTGGTGAAGCCGAGTGCGGGGTCGGTCGTTGGGGTCGCTGCAACAGGCGTGGCCATAGTGCCTCCTGAATAGTGCGGAATGTACCATACATACCGTACGCTACTGTGGCGGGAATGTCAAGCGCAGAGTCCGACACGCCGCGGCCTCGCCTGAGCGAGACGTCCTACATCGTCCTCGGGCTGCTCGAGATGGCGGGTCTGGCGACGCCGTACGACCTCAAGCGCGTGGCGCAGATGAGCACGAACAACTTCTGGTCGATCCCGCACACGCAGCTGTACACCGAGTGCGCGCGCCTGGCGGACGAGGGTCTGTTGATCGAACGCCAGGAGCAGACGGGCCGTCGGCGGCGAACCTACCGCCTGACCGATCGCGGGCGTGAGCTGTTGCACGAGTGGCGCGACGAACCGACGGGGGAGCTGTACGAGCTACGCGACGAGAGCACGCTGAAGCTTTTCTTCGGCGGCGACCCGGCGAGGCTTGCGGCGAGCCAGCTGCAAGCGCACAGACGCCAGCTGGAGGTTTACGAGCGCCTGCACGCGAGCATCGGCGAGAACGAGACCCACGGGCAGGTGCTGGCGCTGGAGTGCGGCATCGGCCACGAGCGGGAGTTCATCCGCTTTTGGTCGCAGGTGCTCGAGCAGGCGCGCTAGCCGCGCGCGGTCCGGGCGCGGGGTGCGCGCCGGACGCTGCTCCTTAGCGGAACAGGTCTTCGCCCGGAGCGCGCAGCAGCGCGCCGGCACCGGGCCCATCGTCGTCGGTGACGAAGCGCTCGAGACCCTCGATCAGCGCGACGGGCTCGCGCGAGTCCTTCGCGCGCACGAGGTCGGCGGCGCCGGCGGCGGCGTCGGCGACGGCGAGCCACGTGGCGTGCAGCTCCCTGCCTGCGGCGTCGGTGCGACCGCGCCAGTCATCGAGGGGCTGCATGCCGGCGAGCCCGATCGCCACGTCGAGCTGCCCGTGGCGCCAGGCGCGTCCGAAGCTGTCGCTGATGAGCACCGCGGGCGCCACGCCGTCGTGCTCGCTCCAGCCGCTCAGCTCCCGTAGGCGCGCGCGAATGCGCCTGGCGGAGGCGTCGGGGTCGCGCGGCAGCAGCACCAACTGCTCGCCGGCGCCGTCGCCGAGGTTGGAGGCGTCGACGCCGGCGTTGGCGCACACGAAACCGTGATGGGTGCGGCACACGAGCACGCCGCGTTCGGCGCGCAGCACCTCAGTGGACTGGTCGAGCACGACCTGCACCGCGCGCGGGTCCTTCGCCTGGCCGCCGGGCGGCGCGGCGGCGAGCGCGATCGCGCGCGCGCTGGGCCGCACGTCCGCCAGCTGGACGATCGCACCCTGGGACTTGGACACGACCTTCTGCGCGATCGCCACCACCTCGCCGGCATGCAGCCGCTCGCCACCGAGCGCGGCGAGGATGAGCGCGGCGAGATCGTCTCCTCGACGGACCTCCGGTAGGCCGTGCAGAGCCCGTGCGGCGAGGCTGCTCATGCGCTCGCGCTGCTCAGGCGGGGGTCTTCACGGAGAGGACGTGCGCGCGTTCGTCGTGCGCGAGCACCGCGCGTGTGCGCGGCGCCCGCTCAGGGTGGCCGGCCAGGCGCGCTCGCAGCGCGTGCAGATCCTCGCTGGTGTCGATGTCGAGCAGCAGCGAGGGCACGCGCGCGACGCGACAGGCGACGCCGGCGGCGCGCGCGAGCTGCTGGTGGCGCTCACAGCTGCCGGGCCCGAAGCTGGGGGAGATGGCGTCGGGCGGCGCGAGCAACAGGCCGTTGGTCCCAGCGCCGTGCCGGTCGGGGAGGATCACGACGCCTGGGCGCGCGTGGCTGTCGAGCAGCTCGTCCAGCTCGCGCGGGTCGAGCGCGGGGCAGTCGCCGGGCACGCACAGCACGCGCTGGTAGCCCTCGTGCAAGGCGCGCTGCACGCCGAGGCTCGCCGCGGCCGGCTGGCCGGTGTCGAGCCCGTCGGCGACGACGATCGCCGCGTGCGCGTGCGCCGCGTGCGCGACGGCGTGCTCGCCGGTGACGAGGATCGTGCGCTCGATGGCGTGCGCGCGTGCGAGCGCGTCGAGCACGTCTTCGACCATCGCGCCGGCCAGCTCCAGGCGCAGCGCGTCTGTGACGCTCGCGCGCAAACGCTGCTTGGCGCGGGCGAAGCGCTTGACGGGCAGGACCGCGGCGGTGCGCATCTGCCCCCAGACGATAGTGATGGCCGGGAGACGGGCCGGGCTGCCGTCGGCCTACCAGCCGAGCAGCATCATGCCGACGGTCACGCCTGGGCCGATCGTGACCATCAGCCCGCGCTCGCCGGGCACTGGCTGGTGGCGCTCGATGGTGTCCTTGAGCACGTACATGATCGACGGCGTGCCGATGTTGCCGTGGTCGGCGAGCGCGTCCCAGCTGGTGGCGACGTCCTCGTGGGAGAGCTCGAGCGCGCTCTGCACGTTTTCGATGATGCGCCTGCCGCCGGGGTGCACGATCCAGTGGTCGATGTCCGCGTGCTCGAGTCCGTGGCGGGCGAGGAAGCCGCCGACCACACCCGGCAGTCCGGCGCCCGCGAGGTCGGGCAGCTCGCGCGCGAGATGCAGATATTCGTCTGTCGTATTCAGGCTGACGGCGCCGAGCGTGTTGCCGATCTGGTGCACCTGCGAGGCGAGGATCATGGGGCCGCGCGCGCGTGGGTGCCCGGAGAGCAGCGCGGCGGCGCAGCCGTCGCCGAAGATCGCCGCGCCGACGGTCTTCGCCTTGGGGTCGTGCGGCGAGGCGGGCGACTGGATGGAGCTCATGCTCTCGGCGGCCACCACCAGCGTGTAGTGGTCGGGGTGCTCGCCGAGCGTTTGCGCGGCGAGGCGCATGAGCGGCACGGCGCCCGCACAGCCGACGCCGGTGATGTGGTACTTGTCGGTGGTGGGGTCCATCGCATAGTGCTCGACCAGGCGGTGGGCGAGCGTGGGGACGCCGAGCGAGTAGAGGCTGGCGCTGATCACGGTGCCGACCTCCGCCGGGTCGACGTGCAGCGCGTCGATCGCCTTGCACGCGTGATGCAGCAGCTCACGCTCGACCTGCTCGGTGCGGTCCTGCAGCGTGTGCGCCAGGAACGCGCCGTCGAGGTTGAGGTGGCGGCGCTTGACTCCCGAGCGCGCGAAGATCGATTCGGCGAACTCGTTGCCGAGGAGCCCGAGGCGCTCGAGCACCTGCTGTTGCGTGAACACGGACTGCGAGTCGGAGACCGCGAGGCCGGTGATCCGTGGTCCGGCCGGACGCGCCCGGTGCTCGCCGCGGCGCGTGCGATGCGGCGTGGGGGCGAGCGGTCCGGTGAGGATCGACATCCCCGTGCTGCCGCCATGCGGTTCGTCGCTGCCGTGCGGGCCGTTGAGCACTGTGGGACTCCTTGGTGGGCGGTGGGCGGCCGCTGGCGGCTGTCCAGGCTTTAGGTTGGGGGGACGATATGAGCCGCAGACGACGTATCCGGGCGCAGATCAGGGGTTCTTATCGAGTTCTTCGCGTGTCCGGAAGCCTATCCTGCTGGGATAACACGGTCATCTGAGGGGAGTTTCGTGTGGATGAGAACAACGGATCGTCGGGTTTGAAGCTGATCGGTGCCGGGCTGCCGCGCACGGGCACGCTCTCGCAGAAGGAGGCGCTGGAGGCGCTGGGCCTGGGCCCCTCCTACCACTGGGTGAACGTGATCGCGGACCTCGAGCATCAGGTCGAGCTGTGGGAGCAGGCGCTGGACGGAGAAGGACGCTGGGGGGAGATCTTCCAAGGGCAGCTGTCCACCGTCGACTGGCCTGGCGGCTACTTCTACCGCGAGCTGATGGACGCGTACCCGGACGCGAAGGTGCTGCTGAGCGTGCGCGACCCCGAGAAGTGGGAGCCGAGCTTCCGGGAGACGATCTGGGCGATGAGCTACGGGGACACGGTCATGCCGCTGCTGTCGCGCGCGCGCGCCCAGATCGACCCGCGCTGGGAGCGCTACCTGGCGCTCGTCGACCGCATGTTCTGGGGCCCGCAGGGCACCTTCTCGGAGGGTCGGGAGCCGGCGCAGATGATCGCGCAGATGATCGCCCACGAGGAGCGCGTGAAGCGCGACGTGCCGGCGGAGCGGCTGCTCGTGTGGGAGGTGGCGGAAGGGTGGCCGCGGCTGTGTGAGTTCCTTGGGGTGGACGTCCCGGACACGCCGTTCCCGCACGCCAACGACCGCGGCACGTTCCTCGGGCGCGTGACGGACGGCGCGCTCACCACGCTGCAGGCGTGGCGCGCGAGCAACGCGAGCGAGCTCAGCTGAGCGCCTGCGCGAAGGTCAGCGTCTGCTCGGCCAGGCGTGCGCGCGCGGCGGCGTCGTCCATGCGCGTGTCGATGCGCAGCGTGGTGAGGCGCCCGACGTCCTCGTCGGCGACGATCCCGTCGAGCAGTTCGCCGTAGAAGTCGACGATGCCGTCGGCGTTGCAGTCGAGCGCGCCGAACGCCATGAACGCAGCGGTGGGGCCCTTGAGCACCTCGCCGCCGACGATCGGGCTGACGGCGACGATCGGCGCGTCGGCGTCGTGCAGCGCTTCGTGGATGCCGGGCACCGCGAGGATGGGGGCGATCGAGGCGAGCGGGTTGGACGGCCCGATCACGATCACGCTCGCGCGCGCGATCGCCGCCAGCGCCTGCGGGCTGGCACGCGCCTGCTCGGCGCCGCGGTACTCGAGCCCCTCGATCAGGCCCTCGGCGCGCTCGCGGATCATGAACTCCTGGAAGGCGCACCAACCGGCGGCGCCGGTGCGAACCCACGTGCGCACGGGGTCGTCGCTCATCGGCAGCACCTGTGAGCGCACGCCGATCGTGGCGGTCAGCTGGGCGAGCGCGGCGGTGGGAGTTTGGCCCTCGGCGAGCATCCGTGCGCGCTCCATGCACCACGCGAGGTCACGGTCGCCGAGGTTGAACCACACGTCCACGCCGAGCGCGCGCAGGGCGTCCATGACGGCGAAGCTGTCGCCGCGCAGGCCCCAGCCGCGCTCGTCGATGAGCTCGGCGAGCCAGAAGGACACGAGGTCGGGGTCGGGGGACACGTGCGCGCCGTAGATCTCGATGTCGTCGCCCGTGTTGACGATCGCGGTCAGCCGCTCGGGTCCTGCGACCGCGGCGATCCCACAGGCGAGCTTGGCGCCGCCGGTGCCGCCGGTGAGCAGCACGATGGTGTCCTGATTCGCCACCGCGTCCTCGCTAGTTGTCCCACAGCCGGTCGGGCAGGCTCGTCAGGCGAATGCCCGCGTGGATCTTGTAGCGGGCGTTGACCGCGATCAGCAGCGCGGTCAGCGCCTCGGTCGTGCGCGCCATCTCCAGCCGCCCGCAGTCCACGCAGCGCAGGCCGTCGATGCGCTCGATGAGCAGCGCCGCCTGCCGCTTGTCCGCGCGCGCGTCGCCGCACACGAGCACGTCCTGCGCGAGCGGGTGCTCGAGGTCCGCCAGCGAGGCGGCGCTGACGGTGTGCAGCGCGGAGACCACGCGCACGCCCTCGGGCACCATCTCCAGCGCCTGCTGGGCGGCCGATCCCTGCCACACGCCGAGCATGCGCGTGGCCTTGCCGGCGACGGCGGCGGCGAGCGGCACGGTGGCGTCGATCAACAGCTGGCCGGGCGTGAGCGCGTGCCTGAGGTTGGCGAGGGTCTCGGCTTGGTTGCGGAAGGGCACGCTGAGGATCACGGTGTCGGCGGCGCTCGCCGCCGCGGCGTTCTCGTGCGCGGAGAAGGCGCCCGCGGGGAGGATCTCGTGCGCGCGCTCGACCGTCTGCTGCGCCCGGTGCGAGTCGCGCGAGCCGATCGCAATCGCCACGCCGGCGCGCGCCAGCCGCAGCGCGAGCCCGAAGCCGAGGGCCCCGGAGGCGCCGATGATCGCCACGGGCTCCACCTTCCCCGTACCGGGACGATGCGATGACGACGCAAGGCTTGGCGGGGACACGGCGGCCGAGTATAGGCTTCGGAGGATGAGCGCCGAGGGAGCCACAGCGCCGTGGGTGAGCTGCCGGAGGCGGTGAACATCAGGGAGGTGGGCCCGCGCGACGGCTTCCAGAACGAGCCGGAGGTGATCCCCACCGAGCGCAAGATCGAGTTGATCGACGCGCTCGCCCGCACCGGCCTGCGACGCGTGGAGGCGACGAGCTTCGTGCGCGCGGACGTGATCCCGCAGCTGGCCGACGCGGCGCAGGTGCTGGCAGGGATCGACGTGCCCGCGCAGGTGAGCGTGTCGGTGCTGATCCCCAACGAGCGCGGCTTGGACGTGGCGTTGGAGTTGCGCGAGCGGCTGACCGCCGAGCGCGCCGCGCAGGCGTCGGCAGCGCCGCCGCGGCCGGTGTTTGACGAGATCAACGTGTTCATGTCGGCGTCGGAGACCCACAACCGCAAGAACGTCAACCGCTCGATCGCTGAGTCGCTGGCGGGGCTGGAGACGGTGCTCGCGCGTGCGCGCGGCGCGGGGTTGCGCTGCGAGGGCGTGATCTCGACTTCGTTCGGCTGCCCGTACGAGGGCCACGTGCCGGTCGAGCGCGTGCTGGAGATAGCGGCGCGCCTACGCGACGCGGGCGCGCAGGAGGTCGGCTTCGGCGACACCACCGGCATGGCCAACCCGCGCCAGGTACGCGCGTTCTTCGTCGCAGCGCGTGAGCGGCTGGGGGAGGAGCTGGAGCTGACGGCGCACTTTCACAACACGCGTGGGCAGGGCCTCGCCAACGTGCTGGCGGCGCTGGAGGCGGGCGTGGACAGCTTCGAGTCGAGCTTCGGCGAGCTGGGCGGCTGCCCGGTGCCGGCGGGCGCGACCGGCAACATCGCCACCGAGGACCTGGTGTCGATGCTGCACGAGATGGGGATTCACACGGGCATCGACCTGCCTGGGCTGCTGGCGTGCGCACGGCGGGTGCAGGCGATCCTGGGGCGGTCGCTGGGCAGCCACACGCTGGTGGCGGGGCCGGTGGAGTGGCGCGGCTGAGCTGCGTCGCTGCCACGCCCGGCGCTAGCTGGCGACCGGCGCGGGAGCGTCGTGTGCGTCCTCGGCCTGGACCGCCTGCTCGCGCGCGGCGGCCACGCAGTACTCCTGCACCGCCACCTCCATCTCCAGGCTGTGCGCGAGCGTGGGGCGCGCGACGGCGTCGAGCACGCGCTTGGCGCGCCCGACGGCGACGGGCGAGTTGGTGAGCAGCTCGTGCACCAGCGCGTCGGTGGCGTCCGCCAGCTCCTCGGGCGCGACGACGCGGTTGACGAGGCCGATGCGCTCGGCCTCGGCGGCGTCGATCGTGCGCCCGGTCATGATCAGCTCCTTCGCCCGCCCGAGCCCGACGACGGCTGGCAAGCGCGTGGAGCCGCCGACGTCGGGGATGATCCCGAACTTCACCTCCGGCAGTCCCAGCTGCGCGTCGTTGGACGCGATGCGCAGGTCGCACCCGAGCGCCACCTCCAGCGCGCCGCCCACGCACGTGCGGTGGATCTGGCAGACGACGGGCTTGGCCATTTCTTCGCACAGGTTGGGGCAGTCGAGGAACACCTGGCGAAAGTGGCGCAGGTTTCCGGGCGTGCCGGTGGAGGCCGCCAGCTCGACGAGATCGACGCCGGCGGAGAACACGGGTCCCTCGCCGCGCAGCACCACACAGTGCACCGCCTGATCGGCGGCGGCCTCGCGCAATGCCTGGCCGAGCGCCCGCAGCAGCTCCTGGCTCATCGCGTTGCGCTTCTCCGGGCGGTTGAGCACCACGTGGCGGGCGTGGCCGCGGTCCTGGGTGTAGACGATGTTCATGGCGTGGGCCTCCTGTCGTTGCTCAGCTCAAATCCAGCACGGTGGTCGGCGGCTGGATGTCCTCGTCGTAGCCCTCGCGCGGGACGATGGCGGTGCCGACGGCGAAGAACTCGATCGTGTGGCTACCCCAGCCGTGACTCTTCTCTTCCAGTTGCACACCGACGATGCCCTCCGCTTTGATCTCCTGCGCCTCTGACTGCATGCGCTCCATCGCCAGCTCGCGCGCGTCGTACAGCGCTTGGGTGAAGTTGGACAGCTCGACGTTGCGCCCGGCCTGTGCCATCGACTGGAACATGCCGCGGTGGGCGACGTGGTAGACGCAGGTGCCCATCACCATGCCCACCGGCCGATGGCCGGTACGCAACAGCGTCCAGAAGTCCTGACCTGACAAATCACTGGTGAAAGGGCGACCGTTGGGGGCGCGGTGCAGCTGGCCTTCGCGGTGCTTCACAGCGGTGCCGATGGCGATGAACTCCGCCATGTCCTGACCCCACTCGTAGCGGCCGATGTCTAGGCGCACGCCGACCACACCGTCGGCGCCCAGCTGGTCGGCCTCCTCCTCCATGCGCGTCATCGCCAGCTGGCGCGCGCCGTACATTGCCTCTGAGAGCACCGTCATCTCCTGGCTTTTCTTCCACCCTGCCATCTGCAGGCCGATGTGGTAGATCGAGCTGCCCACCACCAGTCCCACCGGGTCGAAGCCCGCCTCCTTCACCAGCAGGAACTCGTTTACCGACAGATCGGAGGTGAACAGTCCCTGACGGTTTTGCTGCAGGCGCGCGCGGCCGGCCTCGGGGACACCCTCGAGCGATGTGGGGTCGTACGTGGGGTCGCTCATAGCGTTTGCTCCTCTTTTTATTAATTAGATAGATCGATGTTGGTTTGTGGTGAACGCACGCTGGTGGCGGCGGTGTCGCGCACGGCGGTGCCGATCGCGTCGAAGGTGATCATCAGGCCGGTCTGCGCACGGTTGGCGGCGCCCACCGAATGGCGGCGGATGGTGTGCGAGATGCGCACGCCGACGATGCCCGACGCGCCGTGCTGCTGGGCCTGGTGGCCGAGGCGTTCCATCACCTGCTCGCGCGCGCTGTACAGCGCCTGCGTGTACGCGGTGAGCTCCTGGTTTTCAGAGAACATCATGCGGCCGGTGAGGCCGCCCATCATCGCCAGTTCGGGGGATTCGCCGACGAAGAACACCGACGTCCACGCGACGATCCCCAGCGGCTCGACGCCCGCGTTCAGGAGCTTCGCGTAGTCGCCCACCGACAGCTCCGTGAGCACCGGCTGCTCCGTCTTCGCGCCCGCGCGCTTGACCGCCGTGCCCAGCACCGCGTACTCGAGCGCCCCTTCCGCCCACTCGTGGTAGGCGGTGCGCACCTCCACGCCCACCACCGCGTCCGCGCCCGCTTCCCGCGCCTCCTGCTCCAGGCGGTTCAGCGCGCGCCTGCGCACCTCGTTCCACGCCTGCGAGAGCACGTCCAGCTCGGTCAGCACGCCGCCCATCAGCATCGGCCAGTTGGCGCCCTGGTAGCCCACCTGGTAGATCGAGCTGCCCATCACCTGCGACAGCGGTTTCAAGCCCAGCTTGTGGCACAGCGCAAAGCCGCTCACCGACAGGTCGGAGGTGAACGCGCCGCCGCCGCCCCGTAGCCCGCGCAGGCGCCGTTCGGCGGCCAGCGGGATGCCGCCGGCGGCGATGCGCTCGAGCTCGCGCTCCTCTTCGGCCTCCTGCGCGGGGTCCTCGGGCGGTTCGGCGTCTTCGCCCCGCGCCGGGCTCATCGCAAGAGGCCTTCGAGTGCCGCCCGCGCGTCGGTGCTGCGCTCGGCCTCGGCCTGCAGGTCGCCGGTGAGCGCCGCGATCCACGCGTCCGGCGCGAGCGCCTCGCGCTTGATCGCGATGCCACCCACCTCGCGCTGGCGTGAGGCCTGCAGGCCGGCGTTCTGCACGAGCAGCTCGTAGCGACAGCCCGCCAGCTCCACCTCCAGCGCGCGCACGCTGCGCTGCCCGCGGCCCAGTAGGCCGCCGCCGGCGCGCTTCACGCGCGTGCGGCCGGGCAGCGCCTGCTCGAGCTTGCTCGCCAGCACCTCCACGGAGATGCGCAGGTCGGTGCCGTCGCCGCGCAGCCCGGCGGCCGCCAGATCGAACGCGTCGAACTCGCTCACACCGTGGAGCGTACTCACCACGCGCGCCGCCTGCCACCGCCTTCAGGCGCGGCGGCGGCGTGGGTAATAGGCTCCGGCGTGCATGGCGCAGAAGATCGAGAAGGTGGGAGTGCTCGGAGCCGGCCTGATGGGCCACGGCATCGCGCAGGTCGCCGCGCAGGCCGGCCACCAAGTGGTGCTGCGCGAGGTCGACGAGGCGACGCTGCTGAGCGGCATGGGCCGGATCGAAAAGCAGCTCGCGCGCGCGGTCGAGAAGGGCCGCTCCTCCCAGGAGGACGCCGACGCGCTGCTCGCGCGCATCCACGGCACCGTCCACTACCGCGAGCTCGCCGACTGCGACCTGGTGATCGAGGCGATCACCGAGAGCCTGCCGTTGAAGCTCGAGATGTGGCGCGAGGTCGACCAGATCGTCAAGCCGGAGGCGGTGTTCGCCACCAACACGTCGTCTTTGGCCGTCATCGACCAGGCGGCCGTGACCGGCCGCCCGCAGCGGTTCGTCGGCCTGCACTATTTCAACCCCGCGCAAGTGATGAAGCTCGTGGAGGTCGTGCGCTGCGTGACCACCAGCGACGAGTCCTTCGAGACCGCGCTGGCGTTCGCGCGCGGCGAGGGCAAGCTCGCGATCCCCACGCGCGACCGCGCGGGCTTCATCGTCAACCGCCTGCTCGTCCCGTACATGCTCGACGCGATCCGCGCCTACGAAGAAGGCGTCGGCTCGATCGCGGAGATCGACGAGGCGATGAAGGCCGGCGCGGGGCACCCGATGGGGCCGCTCACGCTCGCCGACTTCGTTGGTCTGGACACGCTCGGCTCGATCTGCGACGTGCTGTTCGACGAGTTCCGCGAGCGGCGCTTCGCCCGCCCGCCCACGCTGCGCAAGATGCTCAGCGCGGGCTGGTTCGGGCGCAAGTCGGGGATCGGCTTCTACGACTACGCCGGCGAGAGCCCCAGCGAAAATCTCGGCGTGTAGTCGATCGGCGGGCACGGCCGGGCGGGCCCCATTCGCGGTCGGGCAGGCCCCATTCGACTACATTCATGGGTATGACCGACCCGTCGCAGCTGCGTGTCGCCGACGCCGACCGCGAACAGCTGGTCGAGGAGCTGCGCGACCACGCGCTCGCCGGTCGGCTGAGCTCGGAGGAGCTCGAAGAGCGCGTGGGCGCCGCCTACAAGGCGACCACCCGCGCGGACATCGACGCGCTGCGCGCCGACCTCCCCGTCAGCTCCAAATCGGTGGCGCTCGCGTTGCGCAAGCGCAAGGGCCAGCTGCGCCGGCGCCTCGCGCAGGAGGGCGGCGGCAGCATCGGCGTATCGGCGCTGTCGGTGGGCGTGTGGATCGCCGTCGGCGCCCACGGCGCGTTCTGGCCGGCGTGGGTGATCGGCGTGACGCTCTTGCCGGTAGTGCGCGACGCGTGGCGGCTGTTCGGGCCGGCGTCTGACCTGGAGGCCGTCGAAGCGCGCATGCAGGCCCGCCACGAGCGGCGCCTCGCGCGCGGTCAGCACCGGCGCTACGGGCACCGCTACCGGGGCCTGCCGTGGTGAGCGCCCGGCGGGCGGCGGGCGGGCCACTCCCCGCGGCGTGCGTGCGTGCGATCGCGCTCGCAGGGGTGACGGTAGTTTCGTGAGCGCACTCGAGGACGCGAGCGCGCGCGCGCTCGCGGGAGGGCCGGAGCGCCATCGCGAGAAGGCGCGCGAGCAGGGCAAGCTGGCGGTGCGCGAGCGCGTCGCGCTGCTGCTCGATGCCCCCGAGGGCACACGCGACAGCTCGTTCGCCGAGGAAGCGCTGCTCGCCAACTGGCACGAGGAGGGCCTGGGCGCCGACGGGGTGGTGACGGGGGTGGGGGAGATCGACGGGCGTCCCGTCGCGCTGATGGCCAACGACCCCACCGTCAAGGCCGGCTCGTGGGGGCCGAAGACCGTGGAGAAGATCCTGCGCATCCAGGAGCGCGCGCTGGCGCTGGAGATCCCGATGGTGTATCTCGTGGACTCCGCCGGCGCGCGCATCACCGAGCAGGTGCAGATGTTCCCCGGCCGCCGCGGCGCCGGGCGCATCTTCCACAACCAGGTCAAGCTCTCCGGCGTCGTGCCGCAGGTGTGCGTGCTGTTCGGCCCCTCAGCCGCCGGCGGCGCGTACATCCCCGCGTTCTGCGACATCGTGATCATGCGCGACGGCAACGCCTCCATGTACCTCGGCTCGCCGCGCATGGCCGAGATGGTGATCGGCGAGCAGGTCACGCTCGAGCAGATGGGGGGTGCACGCATGCACACCGGCATCTCGGGGTGTGCGCACCAGCTCGTCGCCGACGACAGCGAGGGCATCCACTTTGCACGCATCTATCTCTCATATCTTCCCAGCAACTGGCGTGCAGAGCCGCCCGCAATCCCGCCGCGCGCACCCGCCCAGCAGGACGACGCGACGACGATCGCCGAGCTGATCCCCGCCGATGAGAACAAGCCGTTTGACATCAAGCTGCTGATCGACGCGCTCGTCGATCGCGGCTCGCTGCTGGAGATCCAGCCGCGCTGGGCCAAGGAGCTGCTCGTCGGCTACGCGCGCCTCGACGGCCGCGCGATCGGCGTGGTCGCCAACCAGCCCAAGCACAAGGGCGGCGTGCTGTTCAGCGACTCCGCCGACAAGGCCGCGCGCTTCATCTGGACGTGCAACGCGTTCAACGTGCCGCTGCTGTTCCTCGCGGACGTCCCCGGCTTCATGATCGGCACGCAGGTCGAGCGCCAGGGCATCATCCGCCACGGCGCCAAGATGATCAGCGCCGTCAGCGAGGCCACCGTGCCGAAGATCTCGGTGATCGTGCGCAAGGCCTACGGCGCTGGGCTGTACGCGATGGCGGGGCCCGCGTTCGACCCTGATTGCTGTATTGCCTTGCCGAGCGCGTCGATCGCCGTGATGGGCCCACAGGCGGCGATCAACGCGGTGTACTACAACCAGCTGCAGGCGATCGACGACGAGGCCGAGCGCGCTGCCAAGACGCAGGAGCTGCGCGAGGAGTACGCGCGCGACATCGACATCCTGCACCTCGCCTCCGAAATGGTCGTCGATGCGGTCGTCGAGCCCGGCGAGCTGCGCGGCGAGCTCGCGCGTCGCTTCGCGCACGCCGCGTCCAAGCGGCGCGAGTGGCCGGCCAAGCACAACGCAGTGACGCCGGTGTGACCAATGTGACGCCAGTGTGACCGGCGCGGGGAGTCTTTACTTTTGCGAAGCGCGGTAGCGATGGTTATACGCTCGTCGGCAGCGCGCTTGCAATAGATTCCCCGCGATGGACGCCGTGGAGCTGGCCTACGCTGGCATCGCCCGCCAAGCACAGCTGATCGCCGCCGGCGAGGTGTCCTCGCGCGAGCTCGTCGATGTGTGCCTCGCGCGCATCCAGCGCCTGGACCCGCAGCTGAACGCGTTTCGCGTCGTGTTCGCCGAACGCGCGCTGCTGGAAGCCGACCAGGCGGACGCTCGGCGGGGCGCCGGCGGAGAGTCCGGCGGGCGTCCGCTGCTGGGGGTGCCGATCGCCGTCAAGGACAACATCGACGTCGCCGGCGAGCTCACCTGCGAAGGCACCGACGCCCAGGACGAGCCGGCGCGCGCGGACGCGGAGGTCGTGCGGCGCCTGCGCGAGGCCGGCGCGGTGGTCATCGGCAAGACCAACGTCCCTGAGCTGTGCATGTGGCCGTTCACCGAGACGGCCACGTTCGGCGTCACGCGCAACCCGTGGGAGCGCCAGCACGCGCCGGGGGGCTCCAGCGGCGGCAGCGCCGCCGCCGTCGCCGCCGGCCTCGTCGGCGCTGCACTCGGCTCCGACGGCGCTGGCTCCATCCGCATTCCCTCCGCCTGGTGCGGCCTGTTCGGGCTGAAGCCCCAGCGCGGTCGAATCCCGCTCGCGCCGCATCCGCGTCACTGGTATGGGCTGTCGGTTATCGGTGTGCTCGCGCGGCGCGTCGCCGACACCGCCCTCTTCCATGACGTCGCCTCCGGCGCCAGCGACGTCGACCTCGACCGCGCGCCGCCGCCCGACGTGCCGTTTGCGCAGGCCGCCGCCACGCCGCCCGCCCAACTGCGGATCGCCTTCTCCACAAGCACGCCGCCGGGGATCGTCTCGCACCTCGACGCCGACGCCGAGCGCGCGCTGCGCGACACCGTCGAGCTGCTGCGCTCGCTCGGACACCAGGTGGTCGAGCAGGAGCCCGACTACGGGCTGGGAGCGGGCGTGACGCTGACCGCGCTGTACCTGCGCGGCATCCACGACGACGCGCTCGCCGTCGCCCACCCCGAGCGCATGGAACGGCGCACGCGCACGATGGCGCGCCTCGGCGCGCTCGTGTCGCCTGGCCTGCTCGCGCGCGCGCAGGCCGCCCAGGCCGAGGTGACGCGCAGGTTGGGCGCGCTGTTCGAGGACCACGACGTGCTCATCACCCCCGCGACCGCCGCGCCGCCCCCGCGCATCGGCCGCCTGCAGGGCCGCGGCGCGCTGCTCACGCTCAACACGGTCGCCGGCTGGGTGCCGTACAACGGCGTGTGGAACCTCACCGGCCAGCCGGCCGCCTCGGTGCCCGCCGGGTTCGGCGCCGACGGGCTGCCGCGCGCCGTGCAGCTGGTCGGCCGCGCGAACGACGAGGCCACGCTGCTGTCGCTCGCCGCTCAGCTCGAGGCCGAGCGCCCGTGGGCCGACCGGCGCCCGTCCGGGTTCTCGTGAGCGACGAAGCCACGCTGCTGGCGCTGGCGGTCGAGGCGGCCACCGGCGCCGGCGCGCTGCTGGCCGCGCGCGCGCGCCACGGCGCCGAGCGTCAGATGAGCGCCAAGAGCACGCCCACCGATCTCGTCAGCGAGGCGGACCTCGTCTCCGAGCGCACCATCCGCGAGCTGCTCGCGCGCGAGCGCCCGCACGACGCCTTCGTGGGGGAGGAGGGCGATGACGTGGCGGGCACCAGCGGCCTCAGCTGGGTCGTGGACCCGCTCGACGGGACCGTCAACTTCCTGTACGGCATCCCCCAGTGGTGCGTCAGCGTGGCCGTGCGCGACGCCGCCGGCACACTCGCGGGCGCCGTGTACGACCCCAACCGCGACGAGCTGTTCACCGCCACGCGCAACGGGCCGGCCACGCTCGTCACGTCACACGCGACGGTCGAGCTGGGCCGCGCCGGCGCGAGTGACGCCGCCGACGCGAGTGACGTCGCCGGCGCAGCGGATCGTGAGAGCGCCCTGGGAGGCCGCATGGCCACCGCGATGGTCGCCACCGGCCTCGCCTACGACGCGGATGTGCGCGCCGCCCAGGGCCGCGTGCTCGCACGGCTGATTCCGCGCGTGCGCGACATCCGCCGCTTCGGCAGTGCTGCGCTCGACCTCGCGTGGACGGCAGCCGGTCGCTACGACGCGTATTTCGAGCGCACCGTAAAGCTGTGGGACATCGCGGCCGGGGTGCTCGTGTGCGAACGCGCGGGGCTGCGCGTGCTGGAGCTGCCCGTGCATGAGCACCTGCCGTGGGGGATCCTCGTCGCGCGGAAGGCGTTGGCGGAGGAGCTGCTGGGGGTTGTTGGGGGGGCTTGAGCGCGTCCCGCCGGTCGTTCGCGGCCAACGAGGAGCTCAGTCGATTTGGGGCGCCCGAGCGGCGCAGGCTTGAACCCGCTGGTAGCGCAGCGGCTGCAGTCGGCATTGACAGCTCGCAGACGCCTTGGAGATGTTCGTCCGTTGGTCGATCGTCCATCGCTCAAGCTGCCTCTCGGAGCGATCCAAGGAGCCGCGCTTACGGCACTCCGTAGCGCAGGACGGCCATTCTCGCCGCGCGAGTTGCATGCTCTCGTCGAGGCTGCGTTGTCTCGCCCGGTCTCGCAAAGCACTGTTGGTTGCTACCTGTCTGTCGCGGCTAGGAAGCCGAACTCAGGCATACGGCGATGTGGCACCGGGCCTTATGCCGTCCACTCCTGTGACTAGCTTGGGGTAGGTCGCTGGCCTCTGTCAAGACCAAGAGCTGATCGTTCATGTCAGCCAGGACAGAGAACTCATCCACCTGACTAGGGGACTCGATCGTCTTCCCAGAAACGAGTCATTGGTGGTGCTGAGCGTCGACGCGTTAGTGCTGCCATGCGCTCCACTGTGCGCCCTTGCACGGCACTCTGTTAAGCACCGCGCGAGCTGTGATACGCGTGACCGTCGGATGGGTTTGGGGTCCGCTTCGATACAGTGGACCCCAAACGGCTGCACGCCGGTCCTCATCAGCGACCGGTATACGTTTGCTCTTCGATTAGTTCTCCCTCTTCGTTTTCAGTGACGGGGAGGGAGAGCCCCCATTCTGCTGTCTTAGGGCATAGATGCTTAGCCTTCGGACTGCTCAGTGAGGGGTCAAGTTTTACCTCGCCTTCCAATTCGATCGAGAGCTTTTGCCTGCTCGTAGTCGCAGTGCTTGTGCCCGTTAGGCGCTTGCCTACGTACCAGCATTCGACATCTTCATACCTTCTGTCCTTATACTCGATGTGTTCGAATCCGATAACCAGCGCTACTGGCCCGCCACTTACTTTGCCGTTTGCTCCGAGATCGAGGGTCCCACCTAGTGACCTTAGCCCGCCGACCGCGTTGCCCGTATCGCTCTCACAAGTCTCAAACTCGGCGTTGTAGTTGTAGATTGCTAGTTCGTCCTTGCGTTTGGAGTTGGTTACCACACTGACCTCCAGGCTATCTCCCCCGGAACTACAAACCCCCTCCGATGTGACCACGCCGAAGCTGCCATAGCCTTCGAAGATGGTGCCAGGCGCTAGAGCTGCCCCATTTTCGCTCAGCGTAAGTTTTGTTGCCGCCGACGCTGTACTCACTGCGGCTGCGTTGATCGCTAGTAGGACGGCGAGCGCAACACCCGCAATCGCCTTGCGATGCATATGGATCATCCCTCCCGAGAAATAGTAGTTCTGCCCATGAGCGTGATCGGAGCACCAGGGCGGTAAGGATGCGACCGGCGATTTGCAGCAAAACCTAGCCTGTGACGCCATTGGGATTCTCCGTGCGCTCGTTTGCTCAAAAGCGTATGACTTCACGAAGCTTGTTCGCTAGACGCGTCTCTCATTCTCATCGTGTCGGTCCGTGTCGGGTCGCAAAAGCGGCATCGACCAATATAGATCTAGAGCTATGCATGTCGAGCTTCGGTCCGACGATTGCCGTTACTCCTAGAACCGCCGTAAAGAAGAACCCGAGCCACGCGCCGACTGGGGTGCGAGGATTCACGAGTGAGCGCTCTCGCGCAAGCGCAGCAGTAGCTCTTTGCGATCTACGCAGCAAACTTCGGCGCTTGCTCGGCATCGAGGGGGTAATCATCGGCGCTGCTGTGCTCACGACCGCAGGGCTGAGAAGCGCCATACTCGCTTATGCAACGACGATCAAGGCCCACCCGGCGCACTTCTCGCACGTGGCGGTGCCCACCTTCCCGTCCTCAGATGTTCTGGTTTACGGTGGCGCGTTTTCGCTGATACTAGCGGTTTTGGGACGCCGATCTATGTCCAACTCGGTGTGGTCGATGCAACGCTTGCCGATGAGCCGCGATCAGAGCAGTGGCATGTCGAGCTAGAGCGACGCTCCGCCTATGAAGCGCTTGTCGGGCTCAAGATGTCCGCAACAGCAAGCTCCCAGTCGGGAGTCGCGATCCTCACACCACTGTTGAGCGCCCTCGTCGGCTTGCTGCTCCGCTAATTCGGTGCACGGGCGGTAAGTCTTCAGTGGGAGTTCTGCAAGCTGCCGACCGCGCACATTGGCGCCACATAAAGTGTCGTGCCTCGCTGCCACGAGTTCTCCGCCCGGTCGCTCAGGAGACCGCGTTGGCACGCACGGCAAAGTCGATTAGCCACTTCAACTTGGACCGATTTTTGTCGACGACGTAGGCCTTCAGCGTGTCTGCCATAACCGGCAGATTGGTTATCGGGACCACATAATCGAACACCCTCGGCAGGATTTCGAGGGTCGCACGAGTCCAGTCGCCATCAGTTACCAGGACCCCGAGTAGATCGGGATGCTTCCCCTTCCAGTTGATCGCCGAGAACATCTTGTCCTTCGCGTATAGCGATGCGTGGCGCGACGACGACTTTCGGACCTCGATGAACGCAAGCGGCTTCTTGGCGGAAGGCAGCACGAAGTCTGCCCGTATGTCGTAGACGACGCCTGTGAGCGACTTGTACTCCGTCTCTCGTTGAAACTCGAGCCCACGCGACTTCAGCGCGTGCTCGACCAAGCTCTCGAGTAGGAGCCTCCCCACGAGATCGCGCACAATCCCCTCGAGCGTGCCCTCCAACCCCCGCAGCACCTCACCTAGCGTCAGCGCATTCACTCCGGTCACTCGGTCATGGACGAGGCCGGCAAGCTTCGCTGCGGCTGGCGCCGATATTCGTTGGTCAGTTGCCGAGCCGATCAGTCGTTTTAGCTCCGCCTTGCTAAAGACGCCAGCGATCCGCATGAACAGTGGCAGCCACGCGGGATGCGCCTGGATGTATGCCGCGTCAAGCTTTGTGAACTCCTCGGTTTCGCTTGAAAGTGTGTTTAGCCACCCTTGTGCTTTCTCTCGCAGAACGATATACACGCCGGTCGTTATCGCCCGCTCGACGTCGAAGGGCACAGCACTTCTCCGTCGCACCTCCTCCGCCACGAAGTCCGCTGACACCATGCTCGCATCATCCTGCGCCCCAAATCCTGCGAGCAGTATTCGTCGCTCATGGACAGTCTCGATCGATCCGGCTTCGATCGTTGCCAAGCCGTCCGATGCTTCCGCGAGGGTCAGATATCTGTCGATGAGCCCCTGCATCTCCTCGCGGGCGATGTCGTAGAGCGTGCTCTCGGGTCCCGCTGTGCCTCCGGCGTTCGTCATCTGGTCGCTGAAACCCAGTACTCACCGAGTCTTCCCGGCGGCCCCTTGCGCTTTGCAAGGACCCAACGCTCACCTCGCTCGCGCAGGTGGCGAATGGTCACTCGCCTAAACCCGAGGCCGGCCAGAATTAGTGCCACGAGATCATGCAGCCTGATATGAACCCCATACAAGGCCGAATCTGCGACTACGACATGCATAGGGGCGTCCTTCTGCAGGGCGTCATACACCCGTCCAAAGATCTCGCTGAGACCGCTGGTGTATGGATACACCAGTCGGTCATAGGGCTTGGTACGTCCACTACACACCGTGGCTAGCTTCGAGTGAAGCCGCTCCGCAAAGGCGAAGACGTCCCTATCAACTACCGCTCGGAATGCTGCCTCGTCACATCGCAGATGGGCCGGCGCTGTAGTCGTGTTAACGAGCAACTGCGAGCGCACGGTCTCCGTAATCTCGCGCCAGCTCTCCGCAAATCGCCAGAAATACAGCTCCATTCGGGTCATCTCTGCGAAGTCAAAGTTGTTGAGGTACGGCGGGGATGTGACGCACAACGATGCGCCGCCCGCGATGCCGCCGCCCGCGGGCCGCTCTATGAGCGTCGCCGTAGTCCGGTCGCATGCAACTACTAGATCGTGGCGTAGTTCCGAGCACACGGTCGCGAGCACCTCGCGGGGCTCGAGAGACCGCTTGCTGCTCGTTGGGGCCTTGTAGACGCCGTCTGTCTTCGATCCGGACGTCCCCTCCAGTGTGCGCGAGACAACCAGCCTGAAGATGGGGTGCAGCCGCCCCGGCAGAGACTCCACCAGTTCCGGACTGGCCGCCAACTGTGTGAGGGCAGGCTCGGGTATGAGCTTTCGGAGGAACGTAAGCGGCGTGTCCGCCCATACCGCGCCTGGGTCGGCTCGTGACGAGAATGAGTCGGCCACTAGTGCCTCCACCATGCTCACGTCGTCGATGGTCAGCTCACGATCAAGCTTCGCTCGCGCCATTTCTGCGAAGAAAGGGTGCGGCTCATACCCGGTGGCCGGCAATCCTGCGAGCTGTGCCTCTACGAGGGTGGTCCCGGCTCCGGCGAACGGATCGAGTACATAGCCATCGCGCACCCCCTCAGCCCCGTCAATGCAGGATGCTACGAACTCCGGCGAGAATCCCGCGATGAAGTTGAACCAGCGATGAATCTCGCGATGGCGACTAGTAAGGCTCGTAGGAAGCTTTGCGGCATCCGCCGAGCCTGGGAGAGCAAGCTGCACGCCTCCGACCCTATTCGGTTGCGCAGACGCCACATCCCTGTCACGGCATCGGTTGACGTGCCGTGCCTGTTCGTGGCCCCGCTAGCGGCGACAGGGTTCGGCGGCTGATTGACGCGCGTAGCAGTACCCGCTGAGCGTGATTCGAGCTTGGTCGGGTCCTAGATGGAGGGTTCTTGCACCCGCGGTTCGTCCCAGCCGACTGTAACGGGGGCCGATTTGGCCCCGTGCAGGCGACGCAAGTGCTATCGAACCAGCATTCTGGTTCGATTACCGAGCATTTGGTGCGGCGGGTGGGAATCGAACCCACACGCCCTTGCGGACAGGGCCTTTTGAGGGCCCCGCGTCTACCGTTCCGCCACCGCCGCAACGTGCTCGACGATGCGAGGATAGCCGCGGTAGTTAAGCCGCGTGCGGCGGCGGTAGATATCCGCCGTCTGGCACAGCTCCCGGGTCGCGGCGCTCGAGCTCGACGTTCCACCCCTGCTGGAAGCCGCGCATGCAGAACGCGACCAGCAGGATCTGCACGGGCACGATCAGGAACGTCAGCACGCCGAGCAGCCCCGCGTTGAGCGCCGGCTGCGCGAACCCCGACTTGTTGCGGTCGAACCAGCCCGGCCCGGCGACCGCGGCGAAGATCGCGAGGAACACGCCGAGCACCGCCCCCACGGGCAGCACGCCGCGATTCCAGCGGGCGGCGTAGAACGCGAACACCACGTACACGGCGATGTAGGCGATCTGGATCGGCAGGGCGCCCTCGAGCACGCTCCAGCCGCCGACCGTCACGATCGTCACGAGCCCGGCGCTGACGAGCAGCAGCAGCACGACCGTCGCGCGCGTGGCCTGCACCACGGGCTTGTCGCGGTTGGGGTGCGTGACGATCACGCCCGGCTTGCGTTCCTGGGGCGGTGGCGAGGACATTGAGTAGCTGACGATACAAGCTCGTGCGGTCTGCGTGCGCGGGCGCGCTAGCCTGCCGGGTGCCCACGCGGGCGTGGTGGAATTGGTAGACACGCCGGCCTTAGGAGCCGGTGGCCTGACGGTCTTGGGAGTTCGAGTCTCCCCGCCCGCATACAGCGACTGCGTGCGCGGCCGACCGGTCGTCCAGCGTCAGCTTGGCGCGGTCGCCCTCGCGCTCGAGGGCTGTGAGGAACGCGTGGATCACGTGCTGGTCGAACTGGCTGCCGGCGCAGCGTTTCAGCTCGGCGCGGGCGGCCGTGTGGCCGATTGACGGACGGTAGGAGCGGTCGCTGGTCATCGCCTCGTAGGCGTCGGCGACCGCGAGGATGCGGGCCTCCAGCGCGAGCGCGTCACCGGCGACGCCGAGCGGGTAGCCGCGGCCGTCGGGACGCTCGTGGTGGGCGCCGACCCACGCGCGCACGTCTGCGAGGGTCGGGTGTTGCAGGATTTCGGCGCCCATTTCCGGGTGGCGGCGGATGACCGCGAACTCCCCGTCGGTGAGCCGGCCGGGCTTTTGCAGGATGCTGTCGGGCACGCACGCCTTGCCGATGTCGTGCAGCATCCCGGCGAGCCGTATGCGGCTGACGCGCGGCTCGGGGAGGCCGAGCTCCCGGGCCATCAGCTCGGCGTAGCGCGCGACCGTCTCGGAGTGCCGGGCGCTGCCGCTGAATCGCAGGTCGATCGCTTCGGCGAGGTCGAGCACCACGGCGAGGAAGCGCTCGCCTTCGATGTCGCGCGCCCCGCCGCCGCCTTCGCGCGAGAGCTCGCTGAGGACGGGGCTGTGGCGGACGGTGCGATCACGACCGCTGTCCTTCGCCGCGTACAGAGCTTCGTCTGCGGCGTGCAGCAGCGAGGCGGCGGTCTGGCCGTGCTCCGGGTAGCTCGCCAGGCCGAAGCTGGTGGTGATCGGCACGGACTCCTCGGCGAACTCGTCGCGCACGGCGCAGCGCAGACGCTCGGCGAGCACGAACGCCTCATCCTGGCTGGTGTTGGGGAGGATCAGCGCGAACTGCTCACCGCCGACGCGCGCAGCGGAGTCGATCTGGCGCTTGTGCGCGCTGAGCACGCGCGCGACGCGCCGCAGGGCGGCGTCGCCGACCTGGGGGCCGGAGCGGTCGTTGACTTCCTTGAAATGGTCCAGGTCGCCGACGAGCACCGTCAGCTCGCTGCTGCCGCGCCGGGCGCGTTCGAGCTCGAGGTCGAGCAGCTCGCGAAAGCCCCGCCGGTTGGACAGTCCCGTCAACGGATCGGTGCGGGCGGCGTCGTAGAGGCGTGCGATCAACAGCTCGGCGCGGGCGCGCATCGTCATGATCAGGATCGCGGCGACGAGCAGGGTGCCCATGCCCACGATCCACCAGGCCGGGGTTCCGCCCGCCGGGGGCCGCGCGAGCAGTAGCCCGCCGTAGGCCAGCCCGACGTAGGCGATCTGCAGCGCGGCTTGCCTGCGGGTGAAGAAGTAGGAGGCGTACAGGAAGACCCACAGGTAGAAGAACACGAGCGGGCTGGGGCTCTCCCCGGAGAAGTAGGCGACGCCGGTGATCAGCGTGCTGCCCCAGCCGAGCGCGACGCTCAGCACCCACGTCGGCAGGGTCTCAGCACGCCAGTACAGGAGCGCTGCGATCACGTAGGCGTTCGCGACGATCGCCAGCAGCCCGCGTGTGTTTGCGTCCGCTGGGTGCGGCAGGGCGACGGTCAGCGCCGCGAGCGTCGCGCCGGCGGCGAACAGGCCGGCGAGCACCTTTGCGGTGAGGCTTGTGTTGAAGCTCGTGCCGATGCCCGACCCGCCGCGCAGCGGGCCATCCCCACTCCTTCGGAAAAACACCGACATCTGGTTTTATCGGCCGCCAGCCCGCACGGCATGAGCACGCCATCCTCGACGCGCGGCGCGCGTTAGCGCGTCACGCGGGGGCTTGTGCGGCCTGACGGGCGTACGTGAGGCACGCTTGGCTGGTTGGTTCCAGGCAGCCGGCGAGGGTCTTGCCGGTCGCCGCCAGCGCCTGGCGCAGCTCCGGGAGCGCGTCGTTGGGTTCGCCGGCTTCGAGCAGTTGGTGCCCGCGGGCCTCCAGTTCGGCGGCGAGCGCGGGTGAGGCCTGGGTGGCCGGCACGGTCGTCGGCTGGGGTTGGGCAGGCGCAGGCTGCGGAGCGCTGCTGCGCGCGGCGCGAGTGGCCGCCGCCGGCGGCCTGTTTGCGGGCCGGATGTCTCCAACCACGGAGCGCTCGGCCGAGCTCCGGTGCGCAGCGGCCCGTCGTGCGTGTCCGGGGCCGCCCACGACGCTCGCGACAAGCGCAGCGACCGTTGCGCCCACAGCGAGCAGCGCCGCGGGCGCGAGCCAGCGCTCCGACCGCCCTCGACGCGAGGTGCTGGCTGGCGTGGACGGCGTCGCGAGCGGGGCGAGAGGCTGAGCTTCGTCCCCACTGGCGGCGATGTCGTGGCCGGCGTTGGAGCGTGGGTCAAGGCGCACGCCGGGCGAGCCGCTCCTTGGCGCGCTGTCGAAGTCGCGCTCCAATGGCAGCCCGGCGAGCTCTAGCTCGGACACGACGCTGGCGGGGTACTCGACCCCGAGGTCGCGCAGCTGCTGGTAGCTGACCGGCGCGCCGCCGGCGCAGCGCAACGCGTCGAGCACCAGCGTCTGCTGCTCGTCGCGCCCGTCATGGCGGTGCGTTTCCGGTCTATGGCTCACTGGCTAACCACTCGAATGTATACCCCGCGTGAGCCCAATCAATCGAGTCGTGCCGGCCCCGAGCAGCCCGCCGTCGAATACGCTCCCGGCGCAAGACGCTGGCTAGTGGAAGCTCGGGAGCGCAAACGACCGTGAACGTCATCGCTGGGACGACTGAGGCTGCGGACACGCTGGGCGTGGTCGCGGACGCGCTGGCGCGTGGCGAGGAAACGCTGGAGCTGGCGTCGCGCTACCTGGACCCGTCGCTGGTGGACGTGCTGGCGATTTTGGGCTTCGACAAGCAGTACGTGTCGGCGCGCGGCTCCTACCTGTACGACGCGAGCGGCCGTGCGTACCTGGACTTCCACACGGGCGAGGGCTTTGCGAGCTTGGGCCACAACCATGCGGACGTGCGCGAGGTGCTGCAGGCGACGCTGGCGACGGACCTGGTGGACGGCGTGCAGCTGCACTACTCGACGCTGGCGGGGATGCTCGCGCAGGAGCTCTCGCAGCGCCTGCCGGAGGGCTTGGATGCGGTGTTCTTTGCGAGCACGGGCGCGGAGGCGGTGGACACGGCGATGAAGTTCGCGCGCGCGGCGAGCGGCCGGCCGCGCCTGATCAGCTGTGACAGCTCGTTTCATGGTGTGACGCTTGGTCCGCTTTCGCTGGTGGGGGACGATTTTTTTAAGGAGGAGTTCGGTCCGCTGTTGCCGGGCTGCGTGCGGGTTCCGTTTGGCGATCTCGACCGTCTGCAGACGGAGCTGCGCCAGGGTGACGTGGCGGCGTTCATCGTGGAGCCGATCCAGGGGCGCATGGTGACGCTGCCGCCGCCGGACTATTTGCGGGCGGCGCAGGAGCTGTGCAGGCGCTACGGCACGCTGTTTGTGGTCGATGAGATCCAGACGGGGCTGGGGCGCACGGGCAGGTGGTTTGCGCTCGAGCGCTGGCAGCTGGAGCCTGATGTGGTGCTGGTGGGCAAGGCGCTGAGCGGCGGCTACATGCCGGTGGCGGCGACGGTGATGCGCCGGGAGATCTACCAGCGGGCGGTGGGCACGCTGGAGCGCTGTTATGTGCACCAGTCGACGTTCGGGCGCAATCGTCTGTCGATGGCGGCGGGCCTGGCGACGTTGCGCGTCATCGAGCGCGACGGCCTGTGCGCGCACGCGGCGCGCATGGGCGCGCTGCTGGTGGACGGGCTGCAGGAGCTGCAGCGCCGCCACGAGATGATCGCGCAGGTGCGCGCGGACGGGCTGATGTTGGGCATCGAGCTCGGCCCGCCGAGCTCGCGCGCGGCGCGCTTCAGCTGGGGGCTGATCCACAGGGCCAGCGAGGGTCTGTTTCCGCAGCTGATCGTGATCCCGCTGCACCGCGATCACGGGGTGGTGACGATGGCGGCGGGCAAGAACGACGTGATCAAGCTGCTGCCGCCGCTGACGCTGTCGGAGGCGCAGGCGCGGGAGTTCCTGGTGGCGCTCGACGCGGTGCTGGCGGAGTGTGAGGGCGCGGCGGGCAAGAACTGGGGCGTGGTGCGCGACATCGCTGTGACGACGCTGCGCCGCAAGGCGCGCGTGCCTTCCAGGTGAGCGACGAGCAGCCGCTTGCGGGCGCGTCCGCCGGGCTGGCGCGCGCGGACGTGTGCCTGCTGACGGGCGCGAGCGGGTTCATCGGCGGGCGTGTGGCGGAGCGCTTGGCGGGGGCGTGTTCGCTGCGCTGCCTGGTGCGCGCGAGCAGCGACGTCTCGCGGCTGGCTGGGCTGGGGGTGGAGCTGGTGGCAGGCGATCTCGCTGACAGGCGGTCGCTGGAGCGGGCGAGCGAGGGCTGCCGCTACGTGCTGCACTGCGCTGCGCTGGTGTCCGACTGGGCGAGACGCGGCGAGATCGTGGCGGCGAACGTGACCGGCACGCGCAACCTGCTGGACGCGGCGGCGGGAGCGTCGGTGGAGCGCTTGGTGTACGTGAGCAGCACCGACGTGTACGCGCACCCAGGCGGCAGGGGGGTGGACGAGACGCATGTGCCGAGGCGCTTTGCCAACTGGTACGCGCAGACGAAGCTGGAAGCGGAGGCGCACGTGCGCGCCGCGCAGTCGGCGGGCACGCTGGAGACGGTGGTGCTGCGCCCGGCGACGGTGTACGGCCCCGGCTCGACGGACGTGGTGGGGGAGATCGCGCGCGCGCTGCGCGCGGGCCACATGCTGCTGATCGACAAAGGTCGCGCGATCGCGGGGCTGTGCTACGTGGAGAACGTGGTGGACGCGGCGCTGCTCGCGCTCGCCAGCCCGGCGGCTGCGGGCGAGGCGTTCAACGTGAGCGACGGCGTGGAGGTGACGTGGCGGCAGTTCACCGACGACCTGGCCGCGGGGCTGGGGTGCGCGGGCGCGCGCTTCAGCCTTCCGTATGGGGTGGCGAGCGCGATCGGCTGCTCGCTGGAGCACGCCTACCGTGCGCTGCGCGCGGGCACGGGTTTGACGCTGCCGGCGCTGCTGTCGCGCCAGGCGGTGCAGGTGCTGGGGCGCGATCAGGACTTCAGCAATCGCCGGCTGCGCGAGACGCTCGGCTGGGAGCCGCGCGTGGGCTACGCGGCGGGCCTGGATGCGACGCTGGGCTGGCTGCGCGGCGAGCTGGGTTGCTGACTGCGGGTGCGCGAGCGGCGCGTGAGCAAAGCTTCATGCGCGCGTTAGCTGACGCTCAAGTCGGTACGCGAGGCTACCGATGGAGGCTCGACGTCACACGACCAGACGAGGAGAGATCTCATGGCCCGGATCATCGTTACAGCCGATCCAAGCGAGCACGACGCGGCGGCGGTGGTGCTCGATGAGCGCGTGTACCCCGTGCATCTCGCCAACGATCACGCGGCGGCGCAGCTGATCGAGCGTTTGGCATGGGCGGTGAGCGACGCGGAGCGCACGCGCGCACGGGTCGCCGAGCCGGCCGCGTAGGCAGCCGCGTCGCGCATCGGCGAGCCGGGCGCGTAGGCAGCCGCGTGGCGCATCGGCGCCGCGTCGCGCATTGCGGCCACGTTGCGGCGGCCGTGGAAGCTGGGGTCGGTCGCGCCGGCCGTCGAAGCTGGCGCTAGCCGGCTTCGGCGGCGGTCTCGCGGATGACCTTCCAGCCGGCTTTCAGCGGCGCGAGGAAGTACGGCGGCTCGTCGGTAGCGAGACGCTCGTCGTACACGTAGTTCTTGAGATAGCCGGTGCTGGGGGTGCCGGCGGTGCCGACTATGCCGCGGAACTTCTGCGCGATGGCGCCGTAGATGTTGAGTTTGCCGAGCTGTTTTTGGTTGCCGCAATCGGGGTTGTCGACGAGGAACGAATGGCTGGTGGAGAGGATGGCGGCGTAGATCCACGGGCTTTCGAGCGAGCCCGCGACGTTTTCGGCGTCGCAGCCGCCGGTGTTGTTCTCGCGTTCGCAGGTTTTCGAGTTGATTTCGGTGTCGTGGGGTTCACACGACGACCCTTTCTTTTTGTACGTCTGTTCAACCGGGTGGTAGATGCGCACGAAATGGGAGGCGATCAGTCCCAGCGTCTCCGTCCCGGCGGGCTCTTCGCCGGGTGTGACGCCGGTGGGTATGATGTTGCCGTTGATGATCAGTTCGCGTTCGGCGGCGATGGTCAGTGATTTGCTGTAGCTGCCGTTGACGTAGACCGTGCCACAGCCTTCTTCTTCGGGCACCTCGTTGCTCAGGTCGGCGGCGACCTGTTTGTAGGAGTAGGTGCAGGTCCCGCCTTTTTCCTTTTTCCCGATGTAGATGAGGCCGTTTGCGGGCCACGAGATCGTGTGCGTGGTGCCCTGGTTGGTGACTTCGATCGTGTTGGAAGCGCCGTTGAGCACGAGATGCGTGGCGCCTTCGAACTCGTTGGCCGATTCGACGTACAGCTTCAAGCTGGTGTCGCTTTCGGGTGCCTTGAGTTCTTTGCCCTTCGTGTAGGTGCCGGTGGCCGTGTTGTACGTGGGCGAGGAGCCGGTGCACACGAGGTTGACGCCGCCGTTGATTTCGACGGTGTCCGGCGGTTCCTCGCCTTTGCGGCCGAATTCGACGTTGCCGCACACGTTGGCGGCGTCGTCGGTGTGCATCGGGCCACGCACCCCGTCTTCGGGGGCAAACTCGATTTCGGTGCAGTTGGCTTTGTCTTTGCTGCGCACGGAGTAGTACTGTTCGCATTCGGACTGCGACGCCCCGGTCAAAGTGTAGTCCTCGTCCTCGTACTGAGTGAAGTAGGCGAAGTCGAGGAAGCCGGTCACGCCGAAGGTGGCCACCACACGGCGAACCTGTACGGTCGCCGGCTGTTTCTGGCAGCTGGTGAGCTTGGCCGCGCCGCTGCAGCCGATCGCCTCGATCCTGAACGTGTTGGCAAATTCGCCTTTCGACTCGATTGCGGTCTTGAACGGGCTGGCCGAGCTGCAAGCCGTCGTTCCGGTGGGCGCGCTTTCGGCGGGCAGTACCGTCACTTCATAGTGCGCGCCTTCTCCTTTTTTGCCTTCGGGCACTTCGGATTCTCCGCTCGGTCCTTCGCAGGTCTCCCAGTAGTCCGGGTTGTTCTGCAGCTTGTAGGCGTACTCTTGGACGCCGGCGAGCGCGGCGTAGTAGGCCTGGGTGTGGTTGGCAGAGGTGGACGACAGGTGGATGTCCGTTCTGGTGGCGGTGAGGCCGGCGACGATCAGTGCGCTGGTGATGAGCATGACGGTGAGCACGACGATCAGGGAGAAGCCATCCTCTGCGCGCATGCGGGAATATGTGTTGGTGGGGGAGATCATTGGTTTTGACAGGCCCCTGTGCTGACGACGGTGGGTTCTGTGAAGCCTGCGCTGAACGCGAAGGTCACCTGGCTGCTCAGGTCGACGTAGCGGCCGAGCTTTTCGTTCTTGTCTGCGGGCAGCGAGCGGAAGTTGACGGTCACCGCGGCGACGTGGCTGGCTTCGGAGCCCAGTTCCGGGCTTTTGAGCTGAATTTCTTGCAGCGACGAGATTTCTCCAGATTTGACTTCCTTTTCATATTTGAAATACTGGAAGATTTCCCGTGCGCCGGTTTTGGGATTGGTGTAGCGGACGATGTCAGGGTCGATGAGGACGGTCGACGCGGCTTTCGTTTTGAACGTCCATTCGGTTGCGTTCTTTTTCGATTCGGCGATCCACTTCTCGTCGTACAAGCTGCCGATTTCACCGCTCGTTTTTTTCCAGTAGATCTCGTGCTCCTGCACTTCGCTTGGCTGGATTTCGGTTTTTTTGCTGAAGGCGGTGACGAAGAAGAGCGCTTCGGAGGTGCTCGTTCCGAGCACGGGGGCCGAGTTTTCGGCGACGCAGGTCGAGTTGAGCTGGTCGACGATGTGGTTCATGGCCGTCCGGCCGAGCTGGCTGGCCTGCACGTAGTCGGTGGCGCGCGAGGTCTGGTTGGTGGCGAGCTCCAGCAGCGAGAAGGTGGCGAAGGTGAGGACCATGCCCGCAACCATGGCGACGAGCAGTTCGAGCAGCGAGAAGCCATGCTCGGAGGAGAGGTCGTGCAAGGGGGGAGGCACAGCTAGCATTTCACGCCTTTTGAGCTGGTTTCGACCTTCTGCGCCTTGCCTTCGCTCTCGGCCTTGTTGTTTTCGGTTGCTTCGGTTGTTTCTTTCGTTTCGGCGGCCGTTCGGTTGGTTGTCTGCGTCGATTCTTTTTGGGTCCGTTGGGTGTGAGTGATTTTGCCCTCGGTTTCTTCGGTTTTCCAGGTGGTGCGTTCGGTGGCTTCACCTGCTTCGCGTATCGCCTTGTTTTCTTCGGCCGACTTTTCCTGCGGGTAGATCTTGAATTCGGCGCCTTTGAGGCTGACGTTTTCGTAGAGCCGCTTGTCGACGCGGTCTTTCGACGGTTCGGTGGCCGATTCGACCGCTTGTACGCAAAGTTCGAACTTGCCGAACGGCTGGAAGGGATCTTCGAGCGCGCCGCCGGAGAGCTTCTGGGTGTGGGTGTAGATGGCGGTGGCGGCGTTGTTGGGTATGGCTGGAGCAGGCGAGGCCGCGCTGCAGGAGAGATTGGTGATCTTCACGTGCAGCGCTTCGGCGTCGCGCGTTTTCCCGGGAGCTTTTTCGCTTCCTTCGAGTGCTTCGAGGCTGACTAGGCTCGTGGGCGCTGCGACGGCTGTGGTGTTACCCGGGGTGACGATGCCTTCGCCGGGGACGACGGCGCCTTTGGTGATGGTGCTCGGGTTGTTGGCCGCGCAGTCGCCTGCGTAGACGCTCCAGGCTGACGTGAAGGGGAATAGATCGCCGCGTTCGTAGCGGGCGCCTTTGGCGGTCAGCCCGGTGGGTCCGTAGGTGCCGGTGGAGGCGGTGTAGTGTTCTTCGCCGCCGCTTTCGTAGGAGAAGGTCCCCGCGGTCCCGAGCTCGAGTTCTGGCGGGACCCCCAGTTCGCCGTTGGCGACGACGAAGGTGTCGCCGGTGACTCTTTTGCCTTCGTATTCGGCTTTGCCTTGGTAGGCGAAGTCGGCGGCGATCGCCCCGCCCTCGTTGAACGTGACGGCGTCACGTGTGGCGAGCCCAGGTGCGACGCTCACTTCGGCGGAGGGCAGTTTGAGCGCCCCGCTGGTGGTGACGTACTTGGCCTTTTCGGGGACTTCGACGGTGGCGGAGGTCGCGCGGATGCCGGTGAAGAGCACGCACCCCTGGCTGTTGGTGCTGTCTTGGACCGTGATCGGCGTGCCGGTTTCGTAGGCGTCGTGGGTGACGTCGACGGGCACTTCTGCAACGCCGCCGGTCGGCGAAGGCTCGTTGTCGACATCGACCTCGAGCGAGGAGGAGGTGGGCGGCGTGAGGATGCTCGACTCGCTGACCGGGTGGCCTTTCAAGAAGTGCCACGAGACGATCGAGGTGACGCGGAAGTTGGGCGCGGTGTACGCACCGTGTTCGGCCACCGAGCAGGTCGTGTTTTCTTCTTTGGAGCTGAGCTCGTGGACTTCTTGCTTGATCGTGTAGTTGGTGCTGTCGACGGTGTCGGTGTACGAGCGCGGATGGCTGATCAGTTTTTCGAGCGAGCTGATGGGGGAGCTGCGCATGTCCTCCTGCGACTGCGCGGCAAGCAGCACAGCCTCGTTGTGAAAGCGCTGGTTTGTGGTCCCGTCGTCGACGGCCTGCAGGCCGGTGACGGTGGCGGCTGCGATCAGGCCGAGCAGCAGCGCGCTGATCAGCACTTCGATCAGCATGAAGCCGTCCTGCGCGCGCGCGTCGGCCCGCGCGCTCACCGACACCCCGCTCCTGAGTCCGGCACGGCGACGAAAGTTTCGAAAGAAAGTGACCATTGTTACAAGTCGCGACAGGCCTGCTACGCGTGCTTCGACAGGCCACGGCGCTTGCTTGAGCGCTCCTGGGGATGGCTGGACGCTCGTCTTGTCGCGCGTTGGGCGCGCCGACGACCCGCGTGTGGATATCGCGACGCCGCGCTCACGCGTCGGCGCTGATCTCGGGCGAGATCGAGCTCGAGCGTGTTGGCCAAGCGCCTACAATGCGGGCTCCGCGGGGGACTGGTGTATCGGTAACACGGTGGTCTCCAAAACCGCAACGCGAGGTTCGACTCCTCGGTCCCCCGCCTCAGTTTTTTGGCTTTCCTATGCCGTTTTCCGCACGGTTGAGCGGGATGCGGCGGGTTGATCGCTGGCGTTGCGCGGCACCGCGAAGCCGCTGTGAACCGCCTGAAACCGCACGATCCGCGCTTGGACTGGCGCGAGTTTGGCGCGAGTCAGGCGGGGTTGGTTGAGGGTTTCATCGGGCGTTGGATGGAGGTTCCCGGGGAGTCCCGGCTCGCAGCGAGGGACGTTGCTCGGCTGCGCCGGCCAATCGCTAGCGTTGGGATGTTGCCTCCGCCAGCGCGTCAGTGAGCGCGATGACTGCGCTGGCCAGGTTGCTCCGCGGCGGCCAAGGCGGCTTCGAGGGAGGGAGCAGCGCTGCTCACGCTGGCGATGCGGCGGCTACTTCGACTGAGACGACGCGGTTGGGGGCGGCGAGCGCCGACTGCGCCGCTGCCTCGAGCGCTTCGCGGTCGAGGTCGTAGCGATCGGCCACTGCCGCGAGCGGCTCTGTGATCCCCATGTCTGGATAGAGCAACTGCACCTCGACGGGCCGGCCCGCAGAGAGGGCGACGATCGCCCGTGGATGCACCTCGTCGCTGTGCTCGGCAGTCTGAGTTTCGACGATCGCGATCGAGATCGCGTTGGCGCTGGTGTCGTAGTCGGCTCGCATGTCAGCTCCGAAGAAAGACTGTGATCACGAATCCGGGCTCATTCCCGGCCACAACGACAAGGATAGGGCGGCCATCGCTTGTCTCGCCGGCAAGCCGAAGATTGCCGCGTTCGTCCAGCTCCCGACCAGAGGGGTTGGTGATTGTGCGCTCCACGTCGTCGACGCCGATCCGGTAGAGCCGCATCGCGTTCTTAGCGTGCCTGCTGATCCTCATCGCGGGCGTCAATCCTGACGCGCCCGGCGGCGGACCAAGGACCTCCTCGCAGAAGTGGCGTATCCCAAACCGGGTTCGGATCGGAGGATGCGAGCATGGCCGCGGAGCCGGGAGTGCCGGCGGCCTGGCGTGCCGGGGGCTGGGGAATCTCGACCGCTGCTTGGGATGCCGGTCTGCTTGCTCCACCAGGCAGGAGACTATAGGTAGTTAGCGTTTGTTATTATCAACAAGCCACGGATGGTTGACTTTGCTGTTGCGTCGTCGTCGGCGCTGCAACTCGATGGTTCTGCGAGCCCCGCTGTGGCGCTGTGGCGGCTCGTCGGCGCCCTGACGGCGGAGCAGGCCGAGATGCTCGCGCTCGAGATCAAGCTGCTGGCCGGCGCGGCTACGCCTGACCGGCCGTCGGGTGGGGCTGGTGTGCGTGTCGCGGAGGGCGTGCGCGAGCGGCATTCCAGCTGGTGTGCGGTTCGTCAGGGCGGTGCTTGTGGGTGCCTACCGCGGTGGGAGGCGTGGGTGTATTCGCGCGCTGACCGGGGCAAGATCCGAAAGACGTTCGCGGCGTACTGGGAAGCGAAGGTCTGGCGCCACCAGCAGCTTGAGCTGGCGAGCCTCCGGCGAGTGCGTGCGCCGAGCCGCTATACGCTCGTCGAGGCCGCGTCGCTGTGGGTCAGGATGGCCCGGGAGGGGCAGATACGCAATCGCTCTGGGCGGCGGTATAAGCCGAGCGCGCTGCGCACGATCGAGGCAGACCTACGCCTGCACCTCGTCCCGGCCCTGGGCACGAAAGTCATGGCCGCGGTCACCCGCGCGGATCTGCAACGGCTCGTGGGCAGCCGGCTGGCAGCGGGACTGAGTGCGAGCAAGACCCGGTCGATCGTCAATGCCGCACGCGTGCTGTGGCGAGACTTTGATCTCCTGGCCGCGCACGATGCCCCGCCGCTGATCGACCCGACCCGCGGGTTGCGACTGCCCGCCAGCACCGGTCGACGCGAACGGGTCGCGTCCCCCGAGGAAGCCCGCCGGCTGATCGAGGCACTCCCACCACACGATCGTGCGCTGTGGGCGACCGCGATCTACGACGGGCTACGACACGGCGAGCTGCGCGCCTTGCAGGTCCGCGACATCGATCTCCAGCGACGCCGGATCAACGTGCGACGAGGCTGGGACGCCTACGAGGGCGAAATCGACCCCAAGAGCGAAACCGGCAACCGGCCAACCATCATCACCATGGCGCTGCAGCGACTCCTCAGAAAACACCTCCAAGGCACCGCGCGCAAAGACACCGATCTCGTCTTCGGGCGCACCCCGACCAAGCCCTTCGCCAGTAGTACTGTCACCAAGCGTGCCCGCAGGGCGTGGGCCGCCGCTCGCGAGCGAGAAAACCATCAGAACACCAGCCCCGCGACCGATCGCATCCGCCCGATCGGGCTCCAAGAGTGCCGCCACACCGCAGTCTCGCAAATGCTCGACGCCGGGATCACGATCGACAAAGTCAGCAAGCTCATGGGACACGCCTCAATCACCATCACAATCGACCGCTACGGACACCTCCTCCCCGCAGGCGAAGCCGACGCCATCAGGCTCCTCGACACCTACCACCAACGCCACGCCCACAAGTAGGCACGACCCACAACGGCTCACCGGGGTCGATCAGAGCGCGCACGAGCCCGCGCGCACGAGACGCCTGGAACTCGTCCCATCCAGTAGTCAGGGTGACGCGGGTCCAGACTCCTGCTGCTTTTCAGGGAAGAAGTCCGACGCGGATCGGCCGAGCGTCAGCTCCGCGTAGCTCGTGGCGGCAGACCTATCGGCGCACCCCTTCATCTCAACGATGTGCCGCTTGTACTTCCATCGCGCCTAGCGCATCAGATGGCATCGCGGCCGCCTCCTTTCAGCTCATGCACGTCCAACGCGCGCACCAGATCTGCCATGGCGAGCTGGCGGGAGTGTCCGGCCTTCTGTGTAGGCATGAGTCCAAAGGAGGCTCATGTCGACAGCAACGCAGGTTGAGAGGCAGGACCCGGGTGCTGCTGGCGTTTCGCGGAGCGAGCCCGGAGGGCGAGCGCAGCGAAATGCCAGCGGG
>DATJRV010000092.1:0-1324 GCA_035504435.1 Solirubrobacteraceae bacterium | reverse complement strand
AGCAGCTGCGGCTCTACAACTCGCTCGGACGGCGGATGATGGACTTCACGCCGTCCGCGGACGTTGTGGGCATCTACAGCTGCGGTCCCACCGTCTACCACTTCGCGCACCTGGGCAACATGCGGCCGTACGTCTTCGCCGACACGCTGCGCCGCGCGCTGCGCTGGAAGGGCATCCCCGCCCGGCAGGTGGTGAACATCACCGACGTCGGGCACGCCGTCGCCGACTCCGACACCGGCGAAGACAAGATCGAGCTGGCGGCCGCGCGGGAGGAGCGCACCGTCGAGGAGATCGCGGCGTTCTACACGCAGACGTACCTCGACGACGTGACGGCGCTGAACGTGATGCCGGCCGACGTGTACCCGCGGGCCACCGAGTACGTGCCGCAGATGATCGAGTTCGCGGCCCGCCTCGAGGAGCTCGGGTACACCTACGTGCTGCCGTCCGGGCTGTACTTCGACACGTCCAAGTCGCCGGGGTACGGCACGCTGGCCCTGCTGGACGTCGAAGGCCAGCGGGAAGGCGCTCGCGTCGAGCAGGTCGAGGGCCGCCGGAACAAGAGCGACTTCGCGCTGTGGCGCGCCGAGGAGCCTGGCGTCCGCCGCGTGATGCGCTGGAACTCGCCGTGGGGCTGGGGCGCGCCCGGCTGGCACCTGGAATGCTCGGTGATGTCGATGGCGCTGCTCGGGCCGCATTTCGACATCCACACCGGCGGCGTTGACCACCGCCAGCTGCACCACGTCAACGAGATCGCGCAGAGCGAGGCGTACCTCGGTGACGGGCAGCCGTGGGTGCCGTACTGGCTGCACTGCGAGTTCCTGCTGCTGAACAACGCGAAGATCGCCAAGTCGTCCGGACCGGTGCCGAGGCTGGCCGACCTCGTCGAGTCCGGCTACCACCCGATGGCCTTCCGGCTGTTCCTGCTCGGCGGCCACTACCGCAGCCAGCTCGACCTCACCACGAACGCGGTGGATGCCGCGCAGGCCACCCTGCGCCGCCTGACGGGTCGCGTCGAGGCGCTCCGCCCGCTGCCCGCGGTCGAGACGCTCGAGCAGGCGCTTGCCCTGCTGCCGCGAGACCAGGGCGCGGTCGCCGACAAGGCGGCGGCGGCCTACCTGGAGGAGATCGACGCGGCGATCTCCGCCGACCTCGCCACCCCGCGGATCCTCGCCACCCTCCAGGAGTCGCTGCGCGACCCGGACATCAGCACCGAGGGACTGCGCGTCGTGGTCGCGGCCGCCGACGCGCTGCTCGGGCTCGGCCTGGCCAGCCTGGACGCTCGCGAGGTGGACCGGCGCCGGTCGGCCGCCGACCTGCATCCCGC
>DATJRV010000091.1:0-61153 GCA_035504435.1 Solirubrobacteraceae bacterium | reverse complement strand
GGGACGCAGGCGATCTTCTACGAGCGACCCGAGGTCCTGACGATCTCGCTGCATCAGGACCGCTGCTACCCCGTCGATTCCGGGGGCCTCGAGGAGCGCGGCGCGCGGGCCGGCTTCGGCGCGAACCTCAACGTCCCACTCCCGCCCGGCTCTGGCGAGGGCGCCTACTCCGAGGCGATGCGCCGCGTCGTCGTGCCCGCGCTCGAGCGGTTCGGGGCGGACCTCGTGATCGTCGCCAGCGGCTTCGACGCGAGCGCCTACGACCCGCTCGGGCGAATGCTCCTGCACTCGGGGAGCTACCGCGATCTGGCGCAGACGATGCTCGACGCGTGTGGCGGGCGCCTCGTGATGGTGCACGAGGGCGGCTACAGCGAGTTCTACGTGCCCTTCTGCGCGATCGCTGTCGTCGAGGCGTTGGTCGGCGCGCCCCCGACGGTGGAGGACCCGTACCTCGACGAGGCGCGGGCGATGGCCGGGCACGCGCTGACCGATGAGCAGCGGCGCATCATCGACGCGGCGGCGGGCCTGCTCGACGAGGTCCCGTCGCGCTCGCCGGCGCCGGCCGATCGGCCACGCGACGGCTCAACGGCGCCCGGCAGCCGCGATCTCCGTGGCGACGCGCCGGCCTGACGCGATCGCGCCGTCCATGAAACCGGACCAGTCCCCGGCCGTGTCGGACCCGGCCCAGTGAATCCGCCCGATCGGCGCGCGCAGCGCTGAGCCGAGCGCGGTCCAGGCGCCCGGCGGCGCATACGTCGCGTAGCAGCCGCGCGACCAGTGCTCGTCGGCCCACGACCACTCGACGTAGTCGAGCGGTCGTGCCGCCTCGCTGCCCAAGGCTCGAGCGATTCCGGCCAGCACCGCCTCACGACGCTCGCCGGGGCGCATCGCGCTCAGGTCGAGTGCGGCGCGGCCCGTCACGAAGGCCACGAGCATCGCCGGATCTGCGTCCGGCCAGCAGTTGTCATACACCCAGCCCGCCGGCCCGCGATCGCTCAGCACGAGGCCGTTGTGCCCGCGCTCGCGCCAGAACGGCCGGTCGTAGAACGAGACGGCCTTCAGGGCCGCGCCGAGCGGCATTCGCTGGCAGAGCTGGTCGCGGCGCCCCGGCAGCGGCGGGTCGTAGCGCAGCCGGGCCGCGAGCGGTGGCGGGAGCGCGACGACCGCCCGGTCGGCGATGACCGCGGCGCGGCCGTCGACGTGCACCTCGAGGTGCTCGCCGCGACTGGTGATCGCGGTCACCGGGGCGTCGAGGATCACGCGGTCCCCGAGCTCGCCCGCGGCCGCGAGGGAGAGCGCGTGCGTGCCGCCGATGATCCGCAGGTCCTGGGCGCGCCAGATCGCACTCGCGAAGCCGCCGCCGAGGCTGTGGAACATGAAGAGCATGTGGAGGAGCGACGCCTCGTACCACTCGGCGGCGAGCGTCACCTCCATGCACAGCCGCAGGAACGTCCGCGCATCGGGATCGGCGACGTTCTCGATGACCCACTCGCGCGCCGTCATCGCATCCCACGCCGCGGCGCTCGGGGCGGCCCACGGCGCATCGACCGGGACCTGCGCGCACATCGCGTCGAGCGCGTCGACGGCGGCGCGCAGCTCCGCGTCGGCGGCCGGCGCGAGCGCCGGCCACTCGCCGTGCTGACTGCGGACCGACCCGGACAGCTCGAGGAGCCAATCCCCCTCAGCGTATGCCGGCCAGACCTCGAGGCCGTAGCGGCGTGCCCACGCGAGGACGTTGTGCTGTTCGGGCCCGACATACTGGCCCCCGCCGTCGACCGCTACGCCCATGTGGGTCTCGGTGAGCGTCCGGCCGCCGACGCGGTCGCGTGCCTCGAGCACCGTCACCTCGTGATCGAGGGCGCGCAGCTCGAGGGCCGCCGAGAGCCCGGCCAGTCCAGCGCCTACGATGGCGACATGCATGTGGCGATCAGGTCCGGTGGACGGCGCCCGGGATGGTCAGGAGGTTCCGATATCGTCGCGAAAAGCCGAAGCTGGGACCGAACTCGTTGTCTGCGATGCTACACTTGGCGCGACGGCGACGCAAGCGAGGCCCAAAAGTGACGATTTCAGGACGGCCTACCGCCCTCGACCTTGAGCAGCGAATCGCGCGCGGGGAGTCGCTCCCGATGGAGTGGTTCCACGCGCCGGAGGTGCACCAGCGCGAGCTGCGCACGGTGTTCCGCCGTGGCTGGCAGTACGTCGGGACGGCCGATCGAGTCGCGGAGCCCGGGTCGTACTTCACCTCCTGGATCGCGCAGACCCCCGTCGTCGTCACCCGCGACGGCGCCGGGGTGCTGCGTGCGTTCGCGAACGTGTGCCCACACCGCGGGCATGCCGTCGCCGACGGCGAGGGTTCCCGGGGCACCCTCCAGTGCCGATATCACGGCTGGACCTTCGGCCTCAACGGTGCGCTGCGTGCGGCACCGCGTACCGACGAGGATCCGACGTTCGACCGCTCCGGCGTCTCGCTGTGCGAGTTCGCGGTCGACACGTGGGGGCCGCTGGTGTTCGCATGTGCCGATCCTGCCCTGAGCTTCGCTGAGGCCACGGCCGGGATCCGCGCCGCCGCGGCGCGGCGCGGCTTCGACCCCGAGATGCACCCGCGTCGCGCAAGCCGGGCCTTCGAGCTGAAGTGCAACTGGAAGGTGACGCTCGACAACAACAGCGAGTGCTACCACTGCGCCACGATCCACCGATCGTTCGCGACCGACTACTACGTTGACCGCGAGCACTACCTGATGGAGACCTTCGAGCAGTCGTTCACCCATCAGGCGCCGATGAAGCGCGGGGCATCGGACGGCCCGGCTCCCGACTTCCACCTCTATTACGTGTGGCCGAACTTCATGCTCAGCGCACGCCGGCGCGAATACTTCTACGTCTACCACTATCGCCCGATCGGGCCGAACCGCACGTTGCAAGTCAACGACTACTTCTTCCCGCCGGATTGGACCTCGGAGCGGATCGACGAGGAGATCGATGAGATCCTGGTGATCATGCGAGAGGACTGGGCCGCGTTCGAGAGCTGCCAGCAGGGCATCGAGTCGGGTGTGTTCGAGTCCGGGATCGTTCTCCCTCACGAGGAGGCGCTGCTCTGCCACTTCCAGACGATGCACGCGCGGGTACTCGGCTCCTGACCATCGGCAGGTCCGCCCGCGCGCACTGACATGCTCGACCCGCGACGCAACATCGGCGACTGGCTCGAGCTGACCCCGGGACTCTCGCCGTTCGACCGTTCGCTGATCAGGCTGCTGCAGGTCGACGGTCGCAGATCGCTCGCCTATCTCGCCCAGGAACTCGGCGTCGCGAAGAAGACCGTTCGGCGCCGCCTCAGCGAGCTCGAGGCGAGTGGGGTCGTGAAGATCACGACGGTCGGTGACCCATACCTCATGGGGTACCGGGTGATTGCCAACGTGGGCGTACGCGTCGACTGCTCGCGCGACGTCCGCGAGGTCGCCGAGGAGCTCGCGGCAGGTAGGCGAGCGTTCTACGTCGCGATCGTCACGGGCCGCTACAACGTGATGGTCGAGATCTCGTGCATCGACAATGCCGACCTCCTGGAGACCGTCGAGCGCGACATCGCGCGCGTGCGCGGGGTGCTCGACTACGAGATCCACCCGTACATGCGGCTCTTCTACCAGGACCCCTCCTTCGAGGCCTCGCGCGAGAAGCAGGACGTCGACCCGGCGTTGCACCCCGAGCGGGTGTCATTCGACTGGGTCGATCGCGACATCATCGCCCGGCTCAACGAGAACGGCCGCGTCCCCTACCAGACGATCGCACGCGGGCTGCAGATCTCCGACAGCCAGGTCCGCCAGCGGGTGCGCAGGATGATCGACGCCGGGGCGTTGCGCGTCATGGCAATGACGTCGCCGATGGCGCTCGGGTTCGAGACGGTCACGCTGATCGGGATCGCCACGTACGCCGGTGTCAGCGTCGAGGCGATCGCCGCACGCCTCGCCCAGCTCCCGGCCGTCATCTACGTCGTGATCACCGGCGGACGCTTCCGCCTGCACGTCGAGGTCGCCTGCACCGACGGCGAGGACCTGCTCGACCTGATCGAGACGCAGGTCGGACGGGTGGAGGGCATCTCAGCGCTCGAGCCGTGGACCTATCTTCGTCTCTATTACCGCAGCGTGCGGCCGATCGAGCCCGAGGACGAGTTCGAGCGATCCGCGTCCGCGGACGGCGGCACGACGCCCGACCAGCCTGAGCTGATGGCCGGCGCGTAGCGGCGGCCCGCCTCGCTCTACGCGTACTCGTCGAACCTGATCCAGAAACCGCTGGAGCCGGAGCCGGCGCCTGCGGTGGCGCTCGCGCGCTGCGACACCATCGTCCGGCCTCCCACCAGCCGCAGCGTGACGTGCATGTGTGGGTCATAGACCGGCCCGGTCGGGCTCGGCCAGCCGGCCGGGTAGACGAGCCGGTGATCGAGCGTCCACCGGCCGCCGGCGTCGATCGGGTGGGGCGAGCGGGGCAGCGTGAAGCCGAGCGCCTGCGTGCGGCTGACGGCGGCATCGACGACCGCGCAGACGCCGGCCGGACCGCCCGCTCGAGCGCTCAGGTTGGTGGTGACGTGCTCGACGAAGGGGACCGCTCCGTTCTGGGGGTTGCGGTAGGCGCAGGCGCGCACCGTCGCCGCCGATGCATGCGTGGCGGGCGCCGCGGCAAGCGCGAGCGCGGCGGTCGCCGCCCCGGCGAGTGCGGCAGCTCGGCGGCGTCGGGCGACCATCGTGCGCTCACACGCCGAGCAGGCGGACGGCCGCGATCACGAGCGCCTGCGCGCCGAGGCAGCCGAGCGCCGCGACGTAGAAGGCCATCGCCCGCAGGATCCGGCGGCGCGATTGGCGGTTGGCCTCCTGTGCGGCCACGAGGTGCGCTCGAGCGTGCGCGCCGAGCACGCCCGCGTCGCCGACCCGGAAGCGGGTCTGCGACAGCTCGCGAAGCTCCTCGACGGCGCCGCGCGTGCGGCTCGACGGGGCGAACACCAGCCCGGACAGCACGGCGGCGACGAGCAGGCAGATCGCGGCGGCGGCCGCCGCGCAGACGGCGATCGGCGCGCCGATCCGCGAGAGCTTCTGGGCGGCCTGGGCGGCGGTTGCGCCGAGCCCGACGGTCAACGCGAGCAGCACGCCGCAGGCGGTCAGGAGCCCGGCGGCGCGCGAGCGCGCCGCCTCGGCGTGGGCGTGCTCGACGCGCAGCGCCTCGAGTGCGGCGTCGAGGACCTGGTCGGCCCCGGGGGCCTCGACGCGCCGCTCGCTCGGCGGGTCCTCCAGCGTCAGCGCTCGCATGGCACGAGTGTCGTCCACGCGAGGGCGCGCCCCGTCCGGGCAAACCCGCACGCGCGCTGCGGGTCAGCCCGCGCTGCGCGCGTGTCGTGACTTCGCGGGGTACGCCGCGACGCCGGAGCGCGCGCCGTCCCCGCGCCCTACGAGTCGGTCGTCTCCTCGGGGTGCATCGGGATCGCCAGCACGGGTCGGGCGCTGTGCTGGATCAGCGAATGCGAGAGCGTGTTGGAGACCGCCTCGCGGAGGCCGTGCAGCGAGCGCGTGCCGGTGACGATCACGTCGGCCTCGATCCTGTCGGCGGCGGCCACGACCGCCTCCCATACGGTGCTGCGCAGCTCGGCGGTGTGGCCGACGGCCTTCAGCCCGGCGGTCGTGGCCTGCGCGACCGCGGCCTCGACGAGCGTCTTGGCGGCGGTCTCCGCGTCGACGTCGGCGGCGCTGACCTCCTCGCCCATGAACGGCGCGAGCACCGCGTAGCGGGCGATGATCCTCTCGATCGGCTCCCAGACGTTCAGCACGTGCGTGTCCGCGCCGGGGAAGAGCGTGCCGACCACGCTGACGGCGTGCATCGATTGTGCGGATCCGTCGTAGCAGAGCAGGACGGTGGTCGACTCGTCGGTCACTGCGGCCTCGCTTCTCAGGTTGCGGTTGCGAACTGGCCGGGACGTTACTGCGGCGGCGGGCCGAGCGGCCGCCGCGCGCCGGGGACGGCCGCGAGCTCTGATACATCGCTCGACTCACAGCGAGACAAAATGAGTATTGGACATACCACGGGGTCGATCGTAGGCTGTGTCCTCCTCTCCTCCCCGCACAGGGCCCCCGTGAACTGAAGTACATATCCCCGGGGGCCTTGTGCATTTAAGGGACGGTCCGCGCCGGGCGACCCGCCGCCGCTCAGCCCGCGTTGCGCGACTGCTCGCGGACGACGTTCAGGAACTCGTTGCGGACGGGCGACTCGCTGGCGGGCCGCCAGGCGACGGCCAGCTCGATCGTCGGCGTCGGCCCCGACAGCGGCACGAACGACACGCCGGTCCGCTCGATCTGGCCGACCGACCACGGCACCAGCGAGACCCCGAAGCCGCCCGCGACAAGGCTGATGATCGTCTGCATCTCGGCGACCTCGAGCACGTCGTCGCCGACCCCGCCCGCCTCGCCCATCGCGGCCGCAAGCCCCGCATAGAGGCCGGGCGCCTCGCGGCGTGCGAGGATCACGAACGCCTCGCCGCGCAGATCGGCGGTGCGCAGCCGCCGGCGCGCCGCGAGCGGGTGGTCGGCGGGCAGCGCCGCGACGAGCCGCTCGCGCTGGATCGTCGCGAGCTCGATCTGGCTGTCGAGCGACTCGACCGGCGGGCGGATCACGCCGACGTCGAGCTCGCCCCCGATCAGCGACGAGATCTGCACCGTCGTCGGCAGCTCGCGCAGGACGAGCTCGACGTCGGGATGGCCGGAGCGGAACTCGCGCAGGATCGTCGGCAGCGTCTCGCCGAACATCGCCGACCCGACGAAGCCGATCGACAGCGTGCCGCGCGACCCGCGCGCGATCGCCTGGGCCCGCTCGGCGGCACGGTCGACCGCGGCGAGGATCGCCCGCGCGTCGTCGAGGAACGCCGCACCGGCCGCCGTCAGCGTCACGCGCCGGCGGTTGCGGGCCAGCAGCGCCACGCCGATCTCCCGCTCGAGCGCGCGGACCTGCTGGCTGAGCGGCGGCTGCGAGATGTGCAGGCGCGTCGCGGCGCGGTGGAAGTGCAGCTCCTCGGCGACCGCGACGAAGTAGCGCAGGTGACGGAGCTCCACGATCGAAACCCTACGCCCGCGCGCCGGCGCGATGCGCGACAATCAGCAGCGCATGCAAGACGAGACCGTGTCCGCAGCGCAGCTCGCGCCCGCGCACGCCGACGCGATCGAGATCTTCGCGGCGGTGCTCGCGCAGAGCGAGGACGAGGGCCTCGGCGACGACTTCTACAGCCGCCTGTGCGAGGGCATCACGCGCTGCACGGCGCTGCGCCGCGTCGTGCTGTTCCGCTACGACTCGACGCGCCGGCGGATCCTCGCCGCCGGCTCCTACGGGGTCGACCTGGAGCTGTTCGCCGACGACTTCTTCACGCTGGAGACGGCGGCGCTCGCCCGCGAGGCACTCGAGCAGGACCGCGTGATCGAGCTCAGCGAAGGCCTCGACGAGCAGCTGCCGGCCGGCTACGTCGAGCGCCTCGAGGCTCGCACCGTCGTCTGCACGCCGATCTCCGCCCGCCGCCGCTGGCTCGGCGCGATCCTCGGCGACCGCGGCGGCGACGGACCGCCGCTGACGGCGGGCGAGCGCGAGGTGCTGTGGATCCTCGGCAAGATGGCGGCGCTCGCGGCGATGGCGCGCGCCGCGACGCGCCAGCACGAGCGCGCCGCCGCCCTCGAGCAGCGCATCGACCTCGCGCGCGAGGTCCATGAGGGCGTCGTGCAGCGCCTGTTCGGCGTCTCGCTCGCCCTCTCCGGCGACCAGCCCTTCGACGAGGAGACGCGGCGGCGCTGCGCCGAGGAGGTCCAGGAGGCGCTCGGCGACCTGCGCGCGGCGCTGCAGCGCCCGCTCGGCCGGGCCGCCGCGGCGACGCGCACGACGCTCGCCGAGGAGATCGCGCGCCTGCGCCACGAGTACCCGTCGCTGGAGATCGACGTCGACGGCGCGGCGGTCGCGGTCCCCGAGGCGCTCGAGCCGCTCGCCCAGTCGGTGCTCGCCGAGGCGATCCGCAACGCCGCCAAGCACGCCGGCGCCGCGCACGTCCACGTGCGCACGCAGGCCGACGACGCGACGTTCGTGCTCGAGGTGACAAACGACGGCGTCCGCGACGGCGGCGACGGCCCCGCCGGAATGGGCCTGCGCCTGGCCGGGTTCGAGGCCCTGCAGGCCGGCGGCCTCTTGGAGTTCGGCCCGCGCGACGCGGGTCGCTGGCAGGTTCGCCTCGTCGTCCCCTTCGAGGAGCCGTGAGCGCGACCGGCGACACCCTCGACGCCTCGGAGCCGAAGCTGCGCGTGCTGATCGTCGACGACCACGACGTCGTCCACTGGGGCTTCCGCACGATGCTCGGCAACCAACCGTGGATCGAGCGCACGCTCAGCGCCCGCTCGGGGTCGGAGGCCTACGAGCTGGCGGCCCGCTACAAGCCCGACGTCGCGCTCGTCGACGTGTTCATCGGCGAGGAGTCGGGCCCGGACATCTGCCAGCAGCTGCGCGAGCGCTCGCCGAGCACGCACGTGCTGCTGATCAGCGGCGCCGGGCGCGTGTCGCCGGGCGCGGCCAGGGCGGCCGGGGCGGCCGGCTTCATCCCCAAGGACTGGGGGGCGGCGGACATCGCGCGGGCGGTGCGGATGGTCGGGCTCGGGATGACGGTCTTCCAGCCGCAGACCGATGGCGCCACGCCGGCGCTCTCGCCGCGCGAGCGCGAGGTCCTCGACCTGATGGCGCGCGGCGCGACCAACCGCGAGATCGCCGCCGCGCTGCACCTCTCGCCGCACACGATCCACGAGCACACGAGCAGCCTCTATCGCAAGCTCGGCGCGCGCAACCGCGCCGACGCCGTGCAGCGCGCGCAGCGCCTCGGCCTGCACCGCTAGCGTCGGGCGCCCCGCACGGCCGAGCGCCGGTGCCCCGCCGAGCGCCGGTGCCCCGCCGAGCGCCGCGCACCCCACGCCCGCCCGAGCCAACCCCCCATTTGGGCGGTTCCTGGCGCGTCGCGCGTACCCGAAGGCCCGGTTCGACGAACTCTGTAGTGAGTGTCTCCAGCTGTCATTGCAGGGCTGTTCCCCGGACAGGGAAGCCACACCGGCGCGCAGCGCGAGCGCGTCGAGCGCGTCGTCCCCAGCCTGCTCGCCGAATGCGAGGAGCTCGTCGGCGAGGACCCGTTTGCGCGCGCGGGTGAGAGCACCCGCTTCGCCCAGCCGGCGATCTACTGTGCGAGCGTCGCCGGCTGGAAGCAGCGCCCGGCGTCGCTGCGCGTGGCCGCGCTCGCGGGGCACTCGCTGGGCGAGCTGAGCGCGCTGGTCGCCGCCGGCGCGCTGGATGAGCACGCGGGGCTGCGCCTGGCGGTGCGCCGCGGCGCGCTGATGGCGGCGGCGCCAGGCGAGCGCGAGGAGAGCATGCTCGCGGTGCTCGGCGCCTCCGAGGAGCAGCTCGCGGGCCTCGCGGGCGAGCACGAGCTGGTGCTCGCCAACGACAACGCGCCCGGACAGGCGGTGCTCGCCGGGCCCACCGAGCGCCTGCGCGCCGCCGCCCGCGCGGCCCGCGCGCAGCGCGTGAAAGCGATCCTGCTGGACGTCGCCGGCGCGTTTCATAGCCCCGCCATGGCGCCCGCCGTCGAGCCGTTCCGTGCTGAGCTCGCGCGGGTCGCGCTCGCCCCGCCGGCGATCCCGGTGATCTCCGGCGCGAGCGCGCAGCCGTTCGTGGACATTCGCGCGGAGCTCGCCGACGCGATCGTCAAGCCGGTGCGCTGGCGCGAGACGATGCGCGCGCTCGCCGGTCTGGGGGCCGACACGTTCGTCGACTTCGGCCCAGGCGAGGTGCTCGCGAAGCTGGTCGCGCGCAACCTGCCCGACGCCGGCGTGCTCGACCTCGCTGCGGAGCTGAGCGGCGTTGCCTGAGCCGGCCATGCTCGCCGCGCCTGCGCCGTCCACCGCGCCGCCCGCGCCTGCAGCCGCGCCCGCGCGCTCGCCTGCGCCCGTGCGAGCGCCTGCCCCGGCGCGTGAACGCCTGCGCCGGCCCGCCCCGGCGCGCACGGCGGGGATCGTGGGGCTCGGTCTCGCGCTGCCCGAGCGCAGCGTGCCCAACGCCGAGATCGCCGCGTCGCTGGGGGTCAGCGACGAGTGGATCGCGCGGCGCACCGGCATCAGCGCGCGCCGCTACGCCGCGCCCGGACAGCGCGTCAGCGAGCTCGCCACCAGCGCCGCGCGCGCGGCGCTGGCCGACGCCGGCTTGGACGCGCGCGAGCTCGACATGATCCTCGTGGCGACGCTCGCCCCCGATGAGATCACGCCCTCCACCGCGCCGCTCGTCGCGCACGCGCTCGGCGCGGGCAGCATCGCCGCGATCGACGTCGGCGCGGCGTGCGCCGGCTCGCTCGCCGCGCTCGCGCTCGCCTGCGGCTGGATCGAGGCTGGCCGCGCGCGCAACGTGCTGGTGATCGGCGCGGAGGTGCTCACGCGCTTCGTCGACTTCGCGGACCGCCGCACCGCGCCGCTGTTCGCCGACGGCGCCGGCGCACTCGTGCTGAGCGTCGACGCCGGCGGGGCGATCGGGCCGTTCGTGCTCGGCAGCGACGGGGCCGCAGCGCGGGCGATCTGCGCGACGCGCGAGCGCGGCGTGCTGGAGATGGAAGGCCACGACACGTTCCTGATGGCCGTCGAGCAGCTCACGCGCAGCACCACGGAAGTGCTCGCGCGCGCGCAGCTGGAGCTCGCGGACGTCGACCTGTTCGTCTACCACCAGGCCAACTCGCGCATCCTCACAGCAGTCGCCGAGCGCCTGGCCGTCCCGCGCGAGCGCGTGTTCGACTGCATCGCAGAGCTCGGCAACACGAGCGCCGCGAGCGTGCCGATCGCGCTCGGCGAAGCCGTGCGCGCCGGCGCGCTCACGCCGGGCATGCGCATCGTCGTCGGCGCCGTCGGCGCCGGGCTCGTGTGGGGCGCGAGCGTGATCGAGTGGGGCGGGGCGTGAGCGTGGGGGCGGGAAGCGCGCGGGGTGGGCTGTGAGCGTCGCCGAGCGCGTGGGCGCGGTCGCCGCACGGCAGGCGCCTGCGCTTGCGAGCGTGGCCGCGCCGGCACCGCAGCAGGCGCGGGTGCGCGAAGGCTGCGCGCTGGTCACCGGCGGCTCGCGCGGCATCGGCGCGGCGATCGCGTGCGCGCTCGCCGCCGACGGCTGGCCGGTGGCCGTCAACTACCGCGCCGACGAGGCGGCGGCCGCGGCGACGGTCGCGCGGATCGAGGACGGCGACGGGCGCGCGCTGGCGGTGCGTGCGGACGTGTGCGCGCCCGACGCGCTCGAGCAGCTGTTCGCGACCGCCGAGCGTGAGCTCGGACGCGTGCTCGTGCTCGTCAACAACGCCGGCGTGCGTCACGACGACCTCGCGATCTCGCTCAGCGACGAGGACTGGACGCGGGTGATCGACACCAATCTCGGCGCCGCCTTCCGCGCCACCAGGCACGCGCTGCGCGGGATGATCCGCGCGCGCTTCGGGCGCGTGATCAACATCGCCTCGATCGTCGGGCCGCGCGCGAACGCCGGACAGGCCAACTACGCCGCCGCGAAGGCCGGCCTGATCGCGATGACCAAGACGATCGCCGTCGAGGTCGCCCGCCGCGGCGTGACCGTCAACGCGATCGCCCCCGGCCTGATTGAGACGGACATGACCGCCGACCTGCACGGGGAGCTGCTCGCCGCGGTCCCCGCGCGCCGCGCCGGGACGCCCGCGGAGGTGGCCGCGTGCGCGCGCTTCCTCGCATCCGACGCGGCCGGCTACGTGACCGGCACGACCCTGTACGTGGACGGCGGCTTGTCCGCCTAGCCGCACAACCAACAGTAAGGAGAGCACATGAGCACGGCAGTCACGCAGGAGCAGATAGAAGCGGTGGTCGTCGAGTCGCTGCAGACGTTCGGCGCGGAGGCCGAGCTGATCGCCCCCGACGCGACCTTCGAGGCGCTCGACGTCGACTCGCTCGACCTGGCTGAGCTCTCGCAGATCATCCACGAGCAGTTCGGCGTGGAGCTCAAGGGCGCGGACGTGGCCGAGGTGAAGACGGTCAAAGACGCCGTCGAGCTGATCGCCTCGCGCCTGTGAGCGAGGCTGCACCAATGCCCCCCAGCGCAGACCCGCAGCCCGTGGTCGTCACCGGCCTCGGCGCCGTCACGCCGCTGGGCGTCGGCGCGCGCACGCTGCACGAGCGCTGGTGCGCGGGCGCGTGCGGGATCGAGGACGGCGAGGGCGCGTGCGCTGACTTCGACGCCAGGGACTTCCTCTCCGCCAAGGAGGCGCGCCGTGCCGACCGCTTCACGCAGCTGGCGATCGCCGCGTGCGCGGAGGCGCTCGCCGACGCCGGCTGGACCGACGCCGGCGGGAGCGCGCGGGCGGGCGGGCCGGTGGATGGGCTTCCCTATCCCCCCGAACGCATCGGCTGCGTGCTCGGCACGGGCATCGGCGGCATCGCCACGCTGGTTGACGGCCAGGACACGCTGCGCGAACGCGGCGGCGAGCACGTCTCGCCGCTGTCGGTGCCGCTGATGATGAGCAACGCCGGCGCCGGCGCGCTGTCGATGCGCCACGGCCTGCGCGGCCCCTCCTACGCGGTCAGCTCGGCGTGCGCGTCCGGTGCGCACGCGCTCGGCAGCGCGCTGCGCATGCTCCAGTGCGGCGAAGCGGACGCGGTCGTGGCGGGCGGCTCCGAGGCCGGCCTCACGCCGCTGGCGCGGGCTGCGTTCGGCGCGCTGGACGCGCTCTCGCCGAGCGGCATCTCACGTCCCTTCGACGCGCGCCGCGACGGGTTCGTGATGGGCGAGGGCGCGGCCGTGCTGGTGCTCGAGCGCGCGGACACGGCGCATGCGCGGGGCGCGCGCGCGCTCGGCAGGATCCGCGGCTACGGCGCGAGCTCCGACGCCCACCACCTGACCGCCCCGCGCGAGGACGGCGCCGGCCAGGCCGCCGCGATGACCGCGGCGCTCACGGACGCGGGCGTGCGCGCGCGGGAGATCGACTACGTGAACGCCCACGGGACCTCCACGCCGCTCAACGACCGCGCGGAGACGCACGCGCTGAAGCTGGCGCTCGGCGAGCACGCGAGCGCCGTCCCCGTCTCTTCGACCAAGTCCGCCATCGGCCACCTGCTCGGCGCCGCCGGCGCGGTCGAGGCGGTCGCCACGCTGCTCGCGCTGCGCGACCGCGTGGCGCCGCCCACGCTCGGCCTGTGCGAGCCCGACGCCGAGCTCGACCTCGACTACGTGCCCGGCTCCGCGCGGCCGCTGGCAGCGCAGGAAGGCCGCCCGGTGCTGGCGCTGTCGAACTCGTTCGGCTTCGGCGGGCACAACGCGGTGCTGTGCCTGGAGGCCGCGTGAGCCCCGCGCAGGTTGTGTTCTCTTTTAAGTTCTGTATAACGATAGTTATACGAAACGCGGCGCCGGAGTTCGCGTGAGCCTCGCGCTGCTCGAGCGCCCCGACGAGCGCCTGGCGCCACGCGAGCGCCTGGAGGTGCTCGCGGACCCCGGCTCGCTGCAGCTGCTGCGCACGCAGGTGCGCTCGCGGCGGATGGGCGAGCGGGCGCGCGCGGGCGACGGGGTGCTGGCGGCGTCCGCGCGCGTGGACGGTCGCCAGGTGTTCTGCTACGCCCAGGACGCGTCGTTCGCCGGCGGCTCGCTCGGTGAAGCGCACGCGCAGAGCATCGTCGAGCTGCTGCGCCTGGCCGGGCGCGCGCGCGTGCCGGTGCTCGGCTTCGTCGAGTCCGCGGGCGCGCGCATGCAGGAGGGCCTGGCCGCGCTGTCGGGCTACGGGGCGATCTTCCGCGAGCACGTGCGCCTGTCGGGGGTGGTGCCGCAGATCTCGATCGTCTGCGGTCCCGCGGCGGGCGGCTCCTCCTACGGCCCTGCGCTCAACGACTTCGTGATCATGACCGGCGGGGCGTCGATGTTCCTGACGGGGCCGGGGGTGGTGGCGGAGGTCACAGGCGAGGACGTGGACATGGCGACGCTGGGTGGCCCGCGCGTGCACGAGCGCAACGGCGTGTGCCACTTCACCGCGCCCACCGAGGTCGACGGCGCGCTGCTGGCGCGCGACCTGCTCGACTACCTGCCCCAGCACGCGGGGCTCACGCCACAGCTGTGGCCGAGCGTGGACGCCCCAGGGCACGCGCCCGACCGCGCGGTGCCGGCGCAGGCGCGCAAGGTGTACGACATCCGCCACGTCGCCGGTGCGCTGGTGGACGGTGGGCGCCTGATGGAGGTCAGCCCGCGCTGGTCGCGCAACGTGGTGTGCGCGTTCGCGCGGCTGGACGGCCGCGCGATCGGCATCGTCGCCAACCAGCCCAACCACCTCGGCGGCGTGCTCGACGCTAGCGCCGCGCAGAAGGCCGCGCGCTTCGTGCGCGCGTGCAACTCCTTCGGGCTGCCGCTGCTCGTGCTCGTGGACACGCCCGGCTTCCTGCCCGGCTCGCGCCAGGAGTCCGGTGCTGTGATCCGCCACGGGGCGAAGCTGGTGCACGCGTTCTGCGAGGCGAGCGTGCCGAGCGTGACGGTCATCCTGCGCAAGGCGTTCGGCGGCGCGTTCATCGCCATGAACTCCAAGGCGCTCGGCGCCGACTACGTGTTCGCGTGGCCGGATGCGCAAGTCGGCGTGATGGGCGCCGAGCAGGCGGTCGGCATCCTCGCCCGCCGCGAGATCGCCGCCGCCGAGGACCCGGCGGCGCACCGGCGGCGGCTGGCCGCCGCGTACGCCTCCGAGCACCTGGACGTGCAGGGCGCGAGCGCCGACGGCTTCGTCGACGAGGTGATCGCCGCGGAGGCCACACGCGCGCGTGTGGCTTCGTGCCTGGCGGCGCTGGACGGCGTGCAACGCGGCGAGCGCCGGGCGAGCAACATCCCGCTGTAGAGGAGGAGGAGAGAATGCGTTGGTCTGATCCATTCGAGCAACTGTCGGTAGGGGAGCGATTCGACTCCGGCGCGCGCACCGTGCGCGACACCGACGTGATCGTGTTCAGCGCGCTCACCGGCGACTGGCACCCGCAGCACTGCGACCCCGAGTGGGCTGCCGGCAGCCCGTTCGGCGAGCGCATCGCCCACGGGATGCTCGTGCTGTCGCTGGCAGTCGGGCTCGTCCCGCTCGACCCCACGCGCGTGCTCGCGCTGCGGCGGGTCAGCGACGTGGTGTTCAAGCGGCCGGTGAAGCTCAACGAGACGATCTCCGTCAGCGGCGAGATCACCGCGCTGCGGCCGATCGACGCCTCCTCGCCGGAGGGGGACGCCAGCGGGCTGGTGGAGTTCGGCTGGCAGATCCGCAACCAGGACGGGGCGCTCGTGTGCCGCGCGAGCGTGCAGGTGCTGTGGCGCGGAGACGGGGCCGCCGACACGCCCGCCGCGGAGACCGCAGCCGCCACCGGTGCCGCCGCCGGTGCCGCCGCCGGCGAGGCTGGCGGACGCGAGCGCTGGCTCGAGCCGATCACCGGCGGTGCGGCCCCTGGTGAGTTCGTCCCTTTGCCGCTGTGATGCTCGACGGCCGGCGCATCCTGATCACGGGCGTGCTCGACCGCCACTCGATCGCGTTCGCCACCGCCGCCCGCGCCCAGGAGCTGGGGGCGCAGGTGCTGCTGACGGGCTTCGGGCGCACCAGGCGCATGACCGAGCGCGCCGCCGGCCAGCTGCCCGCGCCGGTGGACGTGTTGGAGCTGGACGTCAACAGCGCCGCGGACATCGAGCAGGTGCGCGCGGAGCTGCAGGGGCGCTGGGGCGCGCTCGACGGGCTCCTGCACGCGGTCGCCTACGCGCCGGCGGACGCGCTCGGCGGCGGCTTCCTGGACACGCCCGTGGAGAGCGCGATCACCGCCTATCAGACGAGCGCGTTCTCGCTGAAGGCGCTCGTGGCCGGGTTGCTGCCGCTGCTGGAGGCCGCGCCGGGGGCGGGCGTGGTGGGCCTCGACTTCGACGCGCGCATGGCGTGGCCGTCATATGACTGGATGGGCGTGGCGAAGGCCGCCCTAGAGGCCGTCTCCCGCTACCTCGCGCGCGAGCTCGGGCCGCGCGCGGTTCGCGTGAACCTCGTCTCGGCCGGTCCGCTCGAGACGCTCGCCGCCGGCGGCATCCCCGGCTTCTCGCAGCTGGCGGAGGTGTGGTCGCAGACGGCGCCGCTGGCGTGGGACGTCGAGGACCCTGGGCCGGTCGCCGACGCGGCGTGCTTCCTGCTCTCCCCGCTCGCCCGCGCGATCACCGGCGAGATCGTGCACGTGGACGGCGGCTACCACGCGATGGGCTGCCCGTCCCCATCCGGGAATGGCGCGCCGGCGGCGATCGGCGCGGCCCCGAGGGAGGCGCCGTCGCCAAAGGGTCCGCCGGCGGCGATCGGCGTACGCGGGTGAGCGGAGCGGCACTGCTGACGGGAGCCACCGGCTTCCTGGGGATGGATGCGCTCGCGCGCCTGGTCGAGCGTGAGGACGAGCAGGTGGTGGTGCTGGTGCGCGCGCGCGATGACCGGGGCGCACAGGAGCGGTTGGCGGGAGCGCTGGCGCAGCTGTACGACGAGCCACCGCCGGCAGCCGCGCGCGTGACGGCGGTGCGCGGCGACCTGTTGGAGCCCGGTCTCGGCCTGTCCGCGCGCGACCGCGCACGGCTGATCGCCTCGGTTGACCGCATCGTCCACTGCGCCGCCTCGATCTCGTTCGACCTGCCGTGGGCGCAGGCGCGCGAGATCAACGTCGCCGGTGTGGCACGCGTGCTCGAGCTGGCGCGCGAAATCGCGCTCGGCGGCTCGCTGCGTCGTCTCGTGCACGTGTCCACCGCGTACGTCAGCGGGCGCCACGCGGGCGAGTTCGGCGAGGAAGACCTCGACGTGGGCCAGCAGTTCCGCAACACCTACGAGCGCTCCAAGCACGAAGCCGAGCGGCTGCTGCGCGGGGCCGGCGACCTGCCGCTGGCGGTCGCGCGGCCGAGCATCGTCGTGGGGCACAGCGCCAGCGGCTGGACGTCCGCGTTCAACGTGCTCTACTGGCCGATGCGCGCGTTCGAGCGCGGGCTGCTGGCGGAGGTGCCCGCGCGCGCGGACTCGATCGTGGACTTCGTCCCCGTCGACTACGTCACCGACGGGCTGCTAGCGCTGCTCGACGACGAGGACGCGCGCGGGACCTACAGCCTGGTGGCGGGCGACCGGGCGTTGACCGCGGGCGAGCTCGTCGAGCTGCACTCCGCGCTGAGCGGGCGCGAGCCGGTGCGGTTCGTCGCTCCGCCGGCGGACGACGCGCGCGCGAGCGCTGGCGGGCGGCTCGCCGACGGTGGCGCCCGCGAGCACGACGGCCGCTCGAACGGCAGCGTGCCGGCCGGCGGCGAGACGTTCGTGCCCTACTTCGACGTGCGCTGCCGCTTCACCGACGCGCGGGCGCGCGCGGTGCTCGGGCGGGCCGGCGTCGAGAAGCCGGACGCGCGGGACTACCTGGAGCGGCTGATCGCCTACGCGCGCCTGGCCGCGTGGGGCAAGCGACCGCTCTCGCGGCAGGCGTCGTTTCTCGCCGCAACCGCAGGGCAGCGGGTTGGGTCGCGTCCGTAAAGCCGGGTAACCTCATTGTCGTGGGGGTCCCGCTCGGCATCTGGACCATTGGTCATTCAAACCACTCGTTCGCCCGCCTGGGTGAGCTGCTGCGCGGCGAGGCGATCGACGTCGTCGTCGATGTGCGCTCCTACCCCTACTCGCGCATCGCTCCACAGTTCAACCGCGAGGAGCTCGAGGCCGCCCTCGCGCGGATCGGGGTGGATTATCGATTTCTGGGGGAGGAGTTGGGCGGCCGCCCCGCGCACGAGGAGGACTACGACGAGCAGGGTCACGCACGCTACGACCGCATGGCTGAGCAGCCAGCGTTCCGGGCGGCCGTGCGGCAGCTCGTCAGCGAACGTCAAGAGCGCCGCGTCGCGCTGATGTGCAGCGAGGGCTCGCCGCAGGAGTGTCACCGCCGGCTGCTCGTCGGCAAGGTACTTACCGAGCACGGCGTGCAGTTGCACCACATTCTCCCCACCGGAGTCGTCGAACGGGAGGGTTCCGTATCTTTGGCCCCCGAAGATGCGCAAGAGAGCTTGTTCGACGAGGAGACGGCGTGGAGATCTACACGATCGGTTTCACGCAGACGACGGCTGAGCGCTTCTTCGGCCGCCTGAACACCGCGGGCGTCCAGCGGCTCCTCGACGTCCGCCTCAACAACTCATCGCAGCTCGCAGGGTTTGCCAAGGCGCAGGATCTGCCGTTCTTCCTGAAAGAGCTGGTCGGGGCGAGCTACGAGCACGACCCGCGCCTCGCCCCCACGCAGGAGCTGCTGGACGAGTACAAGAAGCGCAAAGGCGACTGGGGAACATACGAGCACGCATTCTTGGAGCTGATGGCCCAACGGCAGATCGAGCGCACGCTCTCGCCTGCCGAGTTCGATACGCCGACCGCGCTGCTCTGCAGTGAGGCGACCGCCGAGAACTGCCACCGCAGACTCGTGTGTGAGTATCTCGCGGGGCACTGGCCGGAGGTACGTGCCGTGCATCTTTGATGCGTGTCGTGGTCAACCATCTCACGCGGATGGATGCACCGCGCATCTGCGTCGCCGCGATCGCGCCCGACACGGGCAAGCACGTCCGCCCTACGACGGATCGTGGGAACCCGCTCACGCGCGCGCTGCTCGCCGAGAATGGCGGTCCACTTGCACTCGGGACGTTGATCGAGCTTGGCGAAACGACTCCCACTCCCGAGCCACCTCAGACGGAGGACTGCCTGTTCAGGCCGGACGGCATGCAGGTGATCGGTCGGCTCAGCCCCAACCGCTACCTGGAGCTCCTGCGCCAGCACGCACAACACCGCGTCCTGGCCATCTTCGGCGACGAGCTCGAGCGGCACGGGCGGAGCTACGCGGTCGAGAAGGGCTGCGGAGCCGCCTCGCTCGGCATCCTCCGAACCCACCGAGCGCCGGATCTCAAAGTCGATCGCTTCGGAAAGCTGCGTCTGCACTTGAAGGATGCATCTCCCTCGGCGTTCTTGCCGGTCACCGACGTGAGATTTGTGGAGGCCGACCACAAGAGCATCAGGTCAGACGTCGTAGCCGACGTGAGCGCACGCATGCAGCGAGGGGTTCAGGTGCTGCTCATGGTCGGCCTCGCCAGAGGCTTCCAGCGCTCTGAGGACGACAGCGAGCGCCACTGGCTCCAAGTCAACGGAATTTGCATGGCTGACCGTCCGCTTGGCGATCAGCCGTGATGGGGCGGTCAGGGCAGCCGCGCTCTCACGACGCGCCCAGCGCGCGCTCGCGCTGGTAGCGCCGCCACGCGCTGCGTCCGCTGAGGACGGCTGCGATGACGAGCGCCAGCGGCACGAGCACGGCGCAGGCGATCAGCAGCACGATCAGCGTTACGAGCAGCACGCGGCCGGCGTCGTGCAGGCCGGTGTGCAGGGTCAGCCCCGTGCTCGCACCGTGTGTGTTGCCGAGCACGCTCACTTCCACTTCGGCCGTGCTCGCCTTTTGCGAGACGGCGTTCACCGATGCCTGCGCCCGCGAGATCGCGCGGCGTGCCTGCGCCAGGCGTTCGCGCAGGCTGTCGATCTGGCCTTCGGTGGTGGCGGCGGCGAGGGCGCGCAGCAGCGCGCTGCGTTCGGCCAGCGCGTCGGCGAGCTGGCGGTGGGCGGCTTCGTAGGCACCCGTGATGTCTTCCAGCGACTGGTTCTCCGCGCGCACCGGCGCCAGCCGGCCGATCGCCGCCAGCGCGGCGCTCAGCTTGGCGCTGGGAAGCCGCAGCGAGAGCGTGCCTTCGCTCGTGCCCTGCTGCTGCACGCGCACGTTCGAGGACTGCACGTAGCCGCCCTCGCGCACCGTCAACTGCGCCACCTCGTCGGACACCGCCTGCACTTCGCTCACGGACGTGCCCAGCGTCATCGACGCCGCGAGCTGCTGCACGCGCCCCGGCGCGGAGGCCGCGCCCGTCGAGCTCGTCGGCGAAGCCGCCCCCGATGCGGCGGCTTGCGCAGGCCCCGCCTTGCTGGCTCTCGGCGTCGGAGCGATCGACGGGGAGGCTTGCGCTTGCGGCGCGCGCGGCAAGCGCCCGGCCGGCGCCGACAGCTGTGCCGGTGCGCGCGATTCGCGCGGCGTGGCGATCACGAGCGCTGCCGCGAGCGCGACCGCTGCCGCGAGCGCGCCTGCGAGGATCGCAAGTCGGCGGTGGGCGAGCGGCCGACGTACGACCGCGTGTAGGTGGCCGGCCAGGCTGGAAGGACTCGGACGCGGGCGGAGGATGAGCCGGCGCGCGACTGTGCGCAGGCGGTCGGCCAGCGCGCGGCGGGCCAGCGCGGGACGGGCCTGACGCGAAGGCACGACCTCGCGTCGAAGGAGCTCCCGCTCCAGGCGTGCCCGGAAGGCGGGGTCCATCGACGGCGCCAGCGAGCGCACGTCCTCGCGCAGCTCACGCCAGGCGTCCGCGCTCGGGCCCTGTTGCTCGCCTGACAGCGCTGCCTCTAGCTCCGCGATCCAGGCATCCTCTCCCGGCAGCGGCTGCTCGGATGGGAAGGGGATGATCCTCATGCGACCTGGTCCTCCTCAGACGGTGCGCACTGCGCGCGCAGATGCGTGAGCGTGCGGTGCAGGCGGGTGCCGACGTTGGACTCGCTGATGCCCAGCGTATGCGCGAGCTCGGCGTTCGTGAGCTGGCCGTGGAACTTCAGCAGCACGAGCTCGCGCTCGCGCATCGGCAGCGAGGCGAGGGCCGCCGCCACGACCATGCGCCGCTCGGCCTGCTCGAAGCCCTCGTTGCCCGCGGCGTCGCCGGCGGGCGGCTGTACCGGACTGCCCACGTCGGCTTGGTAGCTGCTCGTGCGCCTGCGCCGGCGCAGCTCGTCCAGTGCGGCGTTGCGCGCGATCGCGAACAGCCACGCCCGCGGCGTGCCGCGGCGGCGATCCAGGCGCCCGCGCGAGCGATACAAGCGCTCGAACGCCTGCGCGGTTATGTCCTCGGCGGCCGAGCGGTCGCGCAGGAGCGAGATCAGATAGCCGTGCACCTCGCTCGCGCACTGCCTGAACAGCGCCTCGAACGCATCGGCGTCCAGGTCTGGCCCGCCCTGCGGGGGCGAGCTCTCAGCGGGCGACACGAACGCTTGCATCAGCTTAACTACGACACACCCAGCGCCTGCGTCACAACATCTTGCGGGGGCTCGCCGAAGCTGGCGGCTTCAGAGCTCCCAGGCGACCCCGCCGGTGCCGGCGGCTCCACGGCGCTTCGGCGAGTTGACGGTGCCGGTGCCTCAGAACACCGGCGACTCGGTGTAATCGCCGAACACCTGCTGCAGCGACTCCACGATCTCGCCCTCCGACGCACGCGCGCGTGCGCACGCCAGCAGCGGCTCCATCAGGTTGCGCTCGGGGTGCGCGGCGTCCTCGCGCAGCGCCGCCAGCGTCTGCTCCACCGTCGCGCCGTCGCGCCGTGCGCGGGCGGCGTTCAGGCGTTCTACCTGCTTGCGCTCCAGCGCGGGGTCCACGCGCAGCGTGGGGATCGGCTCCTCCTCGGCGGCCACATACGAGTTGACCCCCACCACCATCCGCTCGCCCGCGTCGATCTCCTGTTGCAGCGCAAACGCCGCGTCTGCAATCTCCCGCTGGGGATAGTTCAACTTCACCGCATCAACCATCCCGCCCAGTTCGTCGATTTTATTAAAATAGTCGTACGCGCGCGCTTCCATGCGATCCGTCAGCGACTCCACGAAGTACGAGCCACCAAGCGGGTCCACGGTGTTCGTCACGCCGAACTCGTGCGCCAGCATCTGCTGCGTGCGCAGCGCCACCGTCACCGCCTGCTCCGTCGGCAGCGCCAGCGCCTCGTCGTAGGAGTTCGTGTGCAGTGACTGCGTCCCGCCCAGGATCGCCGCCAGCGCCTCCACCGCCGTGCGCACGATGTTGTTCAGCGGTTGCTGTGCCGTCAATGACACGCCCGCAGTCTGTGAGTGAAAACGCATCTGCCACGAGCGCGGGTCCTTGGCGCCGAACGTCTCGCGCATCTCCTTCGCCCAAATGCGCCGCGCCGCCCGATACTTGGCGATCTCCTCAAAGAAGTCCGTCTGCGCGTTAAAGAAGAACGACAACCGCGGCGCGAACTCGTCCACGTCCAAGCCGCGCGCCACCGCCTGCTCGACGTACGTCAGACCATCCTTCAGCGTGAACGCCAGCTCCTGCTGGGCCGTCGCCCCCGCCTCGCGGATGTGGTAGCCGGAGATCGAGATCGGGTGCCAGCGCGGCATCCGCCTGGTGCACCACTCGATCATGTCTCCACACAGGCGCATCGCCGGGTCGATCGGGAAGCACCACTCCTTCTGCGCGATGTACTCCTTCAGGATGTCCGCCTGGATCGTCCCCGACAGGCGCTCCGCCCGGATCGACTCCGGGCCGGCGGCGTCCAGCGCGCCGGCGCCGCTGCCGTTCTCGCTGCCGCGCGACTCCGCCGCCGCCACGTAGAACGCCAGCATGATCGCCGCCGGCGCGTTGATCGTCATCGACACCGACACCTCGCCCACGTCAATGCCCGCAAACAGCGTCTGCATGTCCTCCAGCGTGTCCACCGCCACGCCCTCGCGGCCCACCTCCCCCAGCGAGCACGCGTTGTCGGAGTCGTGGCCCATCAGCGACGGCATGTCAAACGCCGTCGACAGGCCCGTCTGGCCGTGCTCCAGCAGATAGCGAAAGCGCTCGTTCGTCTCCTCGCTCGTGCCAAAGCCCGCAAACTGGCGCATCGTCCACAGCCGCCCGCGGTACATCGTCCGGTGGATGCCGCGCGTGAACGGGTACTCACCCGGCCTGCCGATCGGATCGTCCGGGCCGCCCAGGCCCGCGCCGATCGGCAGGTCGTCCGCCGTGTAGCACTCGCGCACCGGCTCATCCGAGAGCGTGCGAAACGACCGCTCCGGCTCGCCCAAGCGTGGGTCGCCTACTTCCCCGTGGTGCCCCGAGCTGATCGCCATCTCCTGGCCCATGCTACTTCCCGCCTGCACGCGCAGCCTGCTGCAGCTGCAGCTCGCCCTCCAGCCGCGCCAGCCAGCCCTCGACAAACGCATGGCTGTCCGCGCCCAGCGTCGCCACGCGCGCCGGATAGGCGACGCCGCCGGCCTCCAGCGTCTGCGCCAGCGGGACTATCTCCTCGCGCATGCGCTTGCCCTCCCTGCCCGCCGGCGCGCCTACAGCGGCGCTTGCACGTGCCCACAGTCTGAAACTGCGTACGCCGGTTCGCAGTATGTCTGCGCTTGCCACCGGGTTTTGAATTCGCGCACAAATCGGCTCAGCGCCTGCTTTTGGCTGTGTGCGCCGTGATGCCCGGCGATCACCTGCCTCTGGATCTTCGCCGACAGCAGGTTGAGGCGGACGCGGAACAGAAGGTCGGCGACCGTCTCGCCGGAGCTCTTCAGAAACGCTTTGAATTCTCTGTTTCTAGGAAACTGCTGATGGCGAATGTGATCGTAGGTGTGGCGCACCTTCGTTTCGGAGATAACGATGTGCCGTTCCTGCGCTTCGCCAATCACCCAGTCGCTGGAGATCAGGAAGCCCATCACCTCGCTCACCAGCTGGCTGTCCTTGCTGGGGCTGTGCTTGGATGCGGGCCCGTCGTCCTTGCGCGCCACGGTCAACCAATCCAGGAACGTCGCCCCGGTGATTGCCTGGGCGCTCACGCAGGCGACGATTTGTTCAGGCGTCGGTTCAGCGGCGCCCAGCGCGGTTTGCGGCGCAGGTGCGCCCTGCGTGGGGGCGGGGGGCGGACACGCCGGTGGCTGTGCCTGGGCGTGGGCATGGCCGACGATCATCACGCACACCAGCGCGAGCGACGCGAGCGCACTGAACACCACGCGTCGCGCTACGTAGGCAGTGAGCCGTCCCGTTCGCATCTCGCCGGCGGGCACTCTATTCCTCTGCGCCGCAGACGCCACGGGCGAGCGTCCACTAGCCTCGCGAGCACCGATGTCCAACGCCACCCCGGCGATCGTCCGCGAGCTCGCCCGCCTGGTCGGCTCGGCGTACGCCCTCGACGCGCCAGCCGCCTCGCCATACAACCGCGACTGCTCCAACCGCCGCGGCATCGACGGCCGCGCGGACGCCGTCGTCCTGCCGGCGAGCGCGCAGGAGGTGGCAGCGGTGCTGGCGTGGTGCTACGCGCACGACGTCGCGGTCGTGGCGCGCGGTGGCGGCACCGGCCTCACCGGTGGGGCGGTGCCGCTGCACGGCGGCGTGGTGGTCTCGCTCGAGCGCCTGCGGGCGGTGCGCGAACTGGAGCCCGGCCTGTGGCGGCTGTTCGTGGAGGCGGGCGTGAGCACACGCGACGTCCAGCGTCTCGCACGCGAGAACGGCCTGATGTTCGCCCCCGACCCAGGCGCCGCCGAGCAGTCGCAGATCGGCGGCAACGTCGCCACCAACGCCGGCGGGCCGCACGCCCTCAAGTACGGCGTCACCGGCGCGTGGGTGGCCGGCGTGGAGGCGGTGCTCGCGCCGGGCGAGCTGGTCCGCCTGGGCGGCTGGGCGGGCAAGGACGTCGCCGGCTATGACCTCAAGAGCCTGCTGATCGGCTCGGAGGGGACGCTCGGCGTGCTCACCGCCGTGCGCCTGCGGCTGCTGCCCGCGCCCGAGGCGGCGATCCCGCTGGTCGTGTTCACGCGCACGCGCGCCGACGGCTGCGCGGCGATGCGCGAGCTGCTCGCCGTGGGCATGCGCCCGTCGGTGCTCGACTTCATGGACGCCGGCACGCTGGCCGCGCTCGCCGGCGCGTACCCAGGCTCCCTGCCGCCCGAGCTGCCCGCGGACGGCGGCTTTGCGCTGCTGTGCGAGTTCGACGGCTCGCTCGCGGAGGCGCACGCCCAGCGCGACGCGCTGATCGAGCTGCTCGGCGACCAGGCGGTGGCCGTGCACGAGCCGCAGGACGCGCGCGCGCTGTGGCGCTGGCGCGACGGCGCCAACCCCGCGGTGTCCGCCGTGCGCGGGGGCAAGGTGAGCGAGGACGTGGTGTTCCCGCTGGAGCGCTTGCAGGAGGGGCTGGAGCGCTTCGAGCAGATCGCCACCGCGCACCACATGCGTTCGTGCGCGTGGGGCCACGGGGGGGAGGGCAACGTGCACGCCACCGTGCTCGTCGACCCCCGCAACGAGGCGGAGCTGGACGCGGCCGACGCGGTCGGCGAGGAGCTGTTCGCGCTGGTCGTCATGCTGGGCGGATCGATCGCCGGCGAGCACGGCGTGGGCTGGCACAAGCGCGGACGGCTGGCCGCCCAATGGGACGCGCGGGCGCTGCAGCTGCACGCGCAGATCAAGCACGCGTTCGACCCCAAGGGGCTGCTCAACCCAGGAAAGAAGCTGGCGGTGTACCCTGCGCGCTCGCTGGGCACATCTGGCGCAGGCACATGAAGCACACCAACTGAAAGGAACGGCGGTATGAACAAGTCGCAACTGATCGACGCGATCGCAGCGGACAGCGGCCTGACGAAGGCCGACTCCGCGCGCGCTGTGGAGTCGCTGGTGGACACGGTCGCCAAGACGCTCAAAAAAGGCGACGAGGTCAGCATCACCGGCTTCGGCAAGTTCTCGGTCGTCAAACGGGCGGCGCGTCAGGGCGTCAACCCGCGCACCGGCGAGCGCGTGAAAATCAAAGCGTCCAAGGCCCCCAAGTTCTCGGCCGGCGCCGGGCTGAAGCAGGCGGTGAGCCCGAAGAAATAGCGGCAAGGCCGTATCCCACACGCCTGGCGCGGCGATGACGCTGGTCAGCGAGCTGGAGCTCCCCGAGTTCGACTACACGGACCCGGCGCTGCGTGGAGCGCGCTTCCACGCGGCGATGGCGGAGCTGCGCAACCCCGCCCACGGGGTCGGCACGGGCTGGCTGGCGCGCGGGCCGTACGGCTACATGGTGCTCGACCGCGAGGCGGCGGAGTTCTTCCTGCGCACGCGTGCGGCGACGTTCCCAGGGATGAAGATCGCGGAGATCTTCGGCGTGAGCGAGGGGCCGCTGTACGAGCAGATGCAGCGCAACATCCTGCACGTCAACGGCCCCGACCACGCGCGGCTGCGCGGCCTCATCAACCCCGCGCTCTCGCCCCGTGCGGTGCAGCGCTACGCGCCCGCCATGCGCGAGTTCCTGCAGGAGCTGCTGGCGGATGCGGTCGCCGGCTCGTCGGGTGAGCCGTTCGACGCGCGCGCGTCGAACGCGGGCGCCACGGTGCGCTGCGAGTTCGTCGGGGCGTTCGCCAAGCGCTTCCCCTCGCAGGTGATCGCGACCGTGATGGGCGCGCCGCTCGCGGACGCGCCGCGGCTGCACCACTGGTCGAACTGGATCCAGCGCCAGTTCGACGCCGCGAGCATGGCCAGCGAGCGCGATCAAATCGAGCTGGCGGTGGGGGAGTTCTACGCGTACGCCGAAGCGCTGCTGGGCGAGCGCCGGCGCGCGCCAGGCGACGATCTGATGTCGAAGCTGCTCGCCGCCACGTACACCGGCGACGACGCCGACCCCGCCCGCCCGGCGGAGCGCCTGTCCGACGTGGAGTGCATCAACCTCGTGTTCAACGTGCTCGCCGGCGGGGTGGACACCACGCAGAGCCAGCTGGCGCACGCGATGCGTCTGCTCGCCGAACACCCCGAGCAGTGGCAGCAGCTGGTCGCCGACCGCTCGCTCGCCCAGGCGGCCGTCGAGGAGGCGCTGCGCTTCGAGCCGATCACGCCGTTCACCGCGCGCATCACCAGCGAGCAGCTCACCTACCGCGACGTCACCTTCCCGCAGGGCACCATCGTGATGGTGTGCGCGTTCACCGGCAACCGCGACCTGGCCGCCGACGAGCAAGGTCCGGGAGGCCCCGACAGCTTCGACATCGCCGCCGACCGCGGCCACGCGCGGTCGCTCACGTTCGGCGCCGGCGTGCACTACTGCGTCGGCGCCAACCTCGCGCGCCTGGAGCTCACCGAAGCGCTGTCGTTCCTCGCCCAACGCGTCCGCGCGGTGGAGCTGGACGGCGAGCCGGCGTTCGAGAGCATCACCGGCATCTACGGCCTCGCCGCGCTGCCGCTGCGCTTGACGCTCGCCTGATTCGCCCGGCGCGTTTGGTGGAACAATTTAGGCGGGGGCGACGGGCTGGACCTCCGAGTGAGACAGGGTTGCGATGGCGATGGCAGGATCGATGTCTGGGCGGCAGCGGCGTGTGGGCTGGCTGACCATAGCCGCGCTGGCCGCCATGCTCGTGCTCGCCGCCAGCGCGCTGGCGGGGGAGTACCACGTCTATGCCTGCAGGACGCCGTCCGGCGAAATCGCGCCCGCGGACGGGTGGAGTGGGTCGGAGACCGGCACCGCCGCCGTGGCCGAAGACACCTGCTCGCAGCCGGGCGGAGCGCTGGTAGCGGGACTGCGCGCTCACACGGCGAGGACCGCTAACTCGACAGAAGCGACCTGGGCATTTGGTGCTCCGTCTGGTGAGAAGATCGCCCAGGCTACGCTGTGGCGCGCGGGAGACGCGGATGGAGGCGCGGCCATAAGCGCGTTCTATGAGTTCTGGTTCGCCGGACCGAACAACGTCAACGAACCCGGTAGCGCGTTTGGCCTGTGTGTCGGTGGCACGATGTGTCCGTCAGGTCTAGGCACTCAGAGCCAGCCGCTTGCTGTCGAAAACCGGCTAGTCGTGCCTAGCTCCAGCCTGGGGGGCTCACACCTCTACATGGATGCCTCATGTGCTGGCGAATCGGGATACAAGTGCCAAGAAGACGAAGGTGACCCCGACGACTTCGCGGCAGTCGTGTATCTCTACGCCGCGGACCTGACGCTCGAACAGTCGGCGCCGCCGACGGCGTCGAACGTGAGCGGGGAATTGACGAGCGCTTCGACGGTGGCGGGCACGAGCGACGTGGCCTTCGATGCGAGCGACCCTGGCGCGGGGGTGTACGAGGCGGTGTTCAGCGTGGACGGGCAGGTGGTGCAGAGCACGGTGCTGAACGAAGACGGCGGTCGCTGCAGGAACGTGGGGCAGACGACGGATGGGCTGCCGGCGTTCCTGTACGTGCAGCCGTGCCCTGCGTCGGTGAGCGCTGACGTGGGCTTTGACACGACGCGGGTGGCAAACGGCGAACACCACCTGGTGGTGGATGTGACGGACGCAGCGGGAAACACGGCGACGGTGCTCGACCGGACGATCACCGTCGACAACCCGGCGCCGCCGGGCGGCCCGAACGGGACGAACGCGTCGCCGCAGGCGAGCCTGGACGTGAGCTGGGCGGCGACGAAGGGCGCGCGCCTGGTCAGCGGCTACGGGCGGGCGGAGACGATCGTCGGGCGGCTGACCAGCACCGGCGGCACGCCGATCGGCGGGGCACGCGTGGACGTGCTGGCGACGCCGGACTACCTGGGGGCGAGGACGGCGACGATGGCCGGCGTGAGCACGAACGCGGAAGGGCGGTTTGCGATGCGCCTCCCCGCCGGCACATCGTCGCGCACGCTGCGCTTCGAGTACAGCGACGACCTGGACTCGCCGCCGGTGGTCGTCAAGGCGCTGACGCTCACCGTGCGTGCGGGCGTCGCGCTGCGCATCGCGCCGCGCACGACGAGCGTGGGTCGCGCCATCTACTTCTCCGGGCGCCTGCGCGGCGGGCCGATCCCCAAAGGCGGCAAGCTGCTCGTGCTGGAGGCGCGCTCGCCGGGCGGTGCGTGGCTGGAGTTCGACGTCATCCGCTCGAACGCCCGCGGGCGCTTCCACGCGAGCTATCGCTTCAAGTTTCCCGGCCCCGCGCAGTACCAGTTCCGCGTGCTGTGCGAAGCCGAGGGCGACTACCCGTTCGCGACCGGCGCCTCGAATGTGGTGGGGGTGTTCGAGCGCTGAGCGGCACCTCGTCAGCGTGGTCAGAGGTCCAACAGGAAGCGCAGCCCGCGTGCGATCTGGAAGACGGCTTCGTCGCTCACTGCGCCGAGTCGGCCAACGAGACGCTCCTCGGAAACGGACTTGACGTCCTCGCACTTCGCATAGCTGATCTCGTCGAGCCCGGAGGTGCCGGGTTCGATCTCGATGTGAGATGGCAGGCCACGGTAGGCCGTCGTGATCGGCACCACGATCACGACACCAGCATGACTTTCGTTCAACAAGTCGGATGAGATGACCACAGCCGGTCGCCGGCCGGACTGCTCCCGCCCGATGGGCTCGCCGAAGTCGGCCAGCCACACCTCACCCCTGCGAGGGCTCACCGTGAGCTGTCACGCAGCGTGCCGCTCTCGGCCGCGCGTTCGGCCTCGATCTCGCCCCACGCGTCGCGGTCAGCACGCAGAATCTCATAGCCGGCCGAGAGCTGCTCGAAGAATACGCGTCGTTCCAGCGCATCGGCCGCCTCATCTACCAGCTGGCTCATCGGACGGCCCGTGGCTTGTGCCAATCGCGCAAAGCGATCCCGAGTAGGCTCGCTCACTCTGATGGTGGTGCTCATGAAACTCAGTCTACTATAAAGGCGCTTGATTCGTCTACAGGTCTCATGTGGCGGCGTCGCTGCTTGCGTCCGAGCCCGCCGGCGCCTCGTCGCCCTCCGCCTGCGGCACATCCCGCCGCATAACATCCCGCCGCACATACAGCAGATCCACCGGCGACAGCCAACCGTGCTCGACGTAGCATCCACCCAGCACCGCGTCCACGGGCGGCTTGTCGTGCGCGCGGTCGTGGAGCTCCACGAGCACGTAGCGCGGCGCGTGGCGGGCGAGGTCGAGGCCGCGCAGCGCGGGGCCCTCGAAGCCCTCCACGTCCAGCGACAGCAGGTCCACCTCCGGCGCACCGATCTCGTCGAGCAGCGATGACAGCGTGCGCGCTGGCACGTCCAGCTCGTACGGGTCGCGCCAGCCGAGCACGGTGCCGAGCGCCGGCCAATGCGACTCGCGCGCGCCGTCGACCATCGACATGAGGTCGCCGAAGCGCATGCGCAGCGTCGCGCGGGGCTCGTCGGCGGCGACCAGCGCGCACTGGAACACCGTGGCGGCCGGGCGCGACAGGCGCGCCTCGGCGGCCAGCTCGGGCATCGGCTCCACCAGCACGCCGCGCCAGCCGCGGAAGCGCTCCAGCCAGTAGGTGTTCGACTGGGTGAAGCCGTCGTGCCCGCCAGCTTCCACGTAGAAGCCGCCGTCGCGGTCGATGATCGCATTGAGCTTGAAGTCCAGTTCGTGCAGCGCGGGATGCGACAGGCGGTCCTCGCCGCGTGCCTCCGCCGCCGCCCGGCGCGCCCGCGCGCGCGCCAGCCGCCAGCGTACGAACCGCTCGCGCACCCCCAGCGCGCGCAGCAGGCCCGTGGCCGCGCGCGTGAGCCGTGTCTGCGCGCGCCTGCGAAGCTCCGCCACGTGGACGGTTCTAGCGAAAACCCCGCCGCGCTGCCGCCGCGCACCGACCGCGCGCCGCTGCCGCCGCGTATCGACCACGCCGCGCTGCCGCCGCGCGTGGGCGTCAACGCGGTGTTCCTGCAGCCGCGCATGGGCGGGCTGGACACGTACGTGCGCGCGCTCGTGCCCGAGCTGGTGCGCCTCGCGCCGCACGTGCGCTTCAGCGTGTTCTGCAACGCGCAGGGCCGCGACTACCTCGCGGCGGAGGGCTGGGGCGAGGCGGTGGAGCTCGTCACGCACCCGCTGCTCGGCCGCCGCGGGCTGCGCGCCGCCTCCGAGCTGACGCTGCTGGGGGCGCTCGCCTCACGGCGCGTGGACCTGCTGCACAGCGTCGCCCTCACCGCGCCGCTGCGCACGCGCGCGGTCAGCGTGGTGCTGCTCGCGGACTTGACGTGGATCGTCGCGCCCGAGCCCGGCGAGGCGGCCACCATGCGCCTGTGGCGCGTGATCGTGCCGCCCGTCGCCCGGCGCGCCGACCGCGTGCTCGCGCTCTCGCAGGCCGGCGCGCAGCACGTGGTCGAATACCTGCGCGTGCCGCGCGAGCGCATCGACGTCGTGCCGCTCGCCGCCGGCGGCAGCGCGCGGATCGCGCCGACCCCCGCCGGCGCGCTGCGCGCGCGCCTGGGCCTCGGCGAGCGGCCGGTGATCCTCACGGTGTCCGCCAAGAAGGCCAACAAAAACCTCGTGCGGCTGCTGCGCGCGATGGCGGCGGTGCGCGCGCGCCACCCCGACGCCGTGCTCGTGATGCCCGGCAACCCCACCCCGCACGAGCGCGAGCTGCGGGCGCTCGCGCGCGAGCTGGGGATCGCCGCCAGCGTGGTGTTCCCTGAGTACGTCGACGCCGCCGACCTCGAGGGCCTGTACGCGCTCGCCAGCTGCTTCGTGTTCGCGTCCGTCAACGAGGGCTTCGGCATCCCCATCCTCGAGGCCATGCGCCGCGGGGTGCCGGTGGCGTGCTCGCGCGCGTCCGCGCTGCCCGAGGTGGCTGGAGACGCCGCGCGCTACTTCGACCCCTACGACGTCCACGACATCGCCGGCGCGCTCAGCGAGCTGCTGGGCGACCGGGGGCTCGCGCAGCGCCTCAGCGAGCGCGGGCGCGCGCGCGAGGCGCAATTCACCTGGCGGGCGACCGCCCAGGGAACGCTCGACTGCTACGCGCGGGCGTGGCAACAGCGCGCCTATGCTCGTACACGATGAGCAGCATGCGCGCCACGGTCGCGCGGTCCGCGCGCGGGCTCGCCGGGCACCCGCGGCTGCTGCCGGCGACCGCGCTGGCGCTGCGGGCGCGCACCGTGCGCCCGTCCAGCGCGTTCCTCGCGCGTGCGCTCGCCGGCAGCCGCGGGACCCACGTGTACCGCCTGCGCGAGAACGGGCTGCAGGTGGCGATCCGCCACCGCACCGGCGACGTGGTGACGCTCGGCGAGGTGTTCCACGAGCACGACTACCGACCGCCGCCGGCGGTCGCGCAGCAGCTGACGGACGTTGCGCGCATCGTGGACCTCGGCGCCAACATCGGCCTGTTCGGGGCGTTCGCAGCCGCGCGCTGGCCGCACGCCGAGATCGTCGCGTTCGAGCCCGACCCGCACAACGCGGACGTGCACGCGCGCACGATCGCGCTCAACGGGCTGCAGGCGCGCTGGTCGCTCACCCGCGCCGCCGCCGGCGTACGTGACGGCCGCGCCGCGTTCCTCGCCGGCGAGATCGCGCTCTCGCGCCTGGCCGACGAGCGCGACGCGAGCAGCACGCCCACCACGCCCACCGCGGGCGGCACGCCCACCGCGGGCGGCACGCCCACCGCGAGCAGCATCGAGGTGCCGATCCACGACGTGCTCGCGCTGCTCGCCGGCGCGGACCTCGTGAAGATGGACATCGAGGGGGGCGAGTGGGCGATCCTCTGCGACCCCCGCTTTCGCGCCGCCCCGCCGCGCGCGCTGGTGCTCGAGTACCATCCCCGCGCGTGTCCCGGCGGCGACGCGCGCCGCGCGGCCGAGTCGGCGCTCGCCGCCGCCGGCCTGACCGTGCAGCCGCTGTGGCATCGCGCCGACGGCCACGGGATGCTGTGGGCATGGCGGGGCTGAGCGTGTGGGCATGGCGGAGCTGAGCGCAGCCGCGTCGTCCGCGGAGGGTGGGCGGCCCGCGCACGGCCCGGCGGACGGGGTCGCCGACGTGCTGGACACGACCGCCGCCGGCGGGCTGATCGTGCGCGGCGGGGCGCTGCGCTTTGCCACGTACGTGGCGATGGTCGCGCTGTCGATCGTGTCCGCCGCGCTGCTCACGCGCCACCTGGGCGTGGTGCGCTTCGGCGAGTACACGACCGTGCTGTCGCTCGTGGGGATCGTCTCGTCGATCACCGACGCGGGCATGTCCACGGTGGGCACGCGCGAGTTCGCCGTCAAGCAGGGCGCCGAGCGCGACGCGCTGATGCGCGACCTGCTCGGCCTGCGCATCACGCTGACCGCGTTCGGCGTGCTGCTCGTGACCGCCTTTGCGCTCGCCGCCGGCTACAGCACGGCGCTGCTGGTGGGCGCCGTGCTCGCGAGCCTCGGCACGATCGCGCTGGTCGTCCAGCACACGCACACGATCCCGCTGACCGTCGCGCTGCGCCTGGGCACGCTGTCCGCGCTGGAACTCGCGCGCCAGGTGCTCACCGTGGGGGCGATCGTCGGGCTGGTGCTGGCCGGCGCGGGGGTGGCGCCGCTGCTCGCCGTGGTGCTGGCGGTGAACCTGGTGCTGATCCCGCCCACCGCGCGGCTCGCGCGCAACCAGATCGCGCTGCGGATGGGGCTGCGACCGCGCCAGTGGTCGGCGCTGCTGCGTCTCACGGTCTCCTTCTCGCTGGCTACGGCCGTGGGCACGATCTACATATTCACGGCTCAAATCCTCACCAGCCTGGTGGCGAGCGAGCACCAGAGCGGTCTGTTCGCCGCGTCGTTTCGCATCTTCATGGTCATCGGCGCCGTCCCCGGCGTGCTCGTGGGCGGCGCGCTGCCGCTGCTCGCGCGCGCCGCGCGCGACGACCGCGAGCGTCTGTCCTACGCGCTGCAGCGGATCTTCGAGTCCTCGCTGATCCTCGGCGTGGCCGCCGCGCTCGGCCTGCTGGGCGGCGCGCAGTTCATCGTGCACGTGGTCGCCGGGCCCAAATACGCGGCCGCCGCCGGCGTGCTGCAGATCCAGGGCACGGCGCTGATCGCCACCTTCGTGCTCGCCGGCTGGAGCTTTGCGCTGCTGTCGCTCAAACGCTACCGCGGCCTGCTGCTCGCGAACCTCGCGGCCTTCGCCGTCAGCTTCTGCGCGACGCTCGTGCTCGCCAGCTCCCACGGCGCCACCGGCGCCGCGATCGCCACCGTCGCCGGCGAGAGCGTGCTCGCGCTCGGCTCGCTGCTCGCGCTCTCCTACCGCCACCCCGATCTGCGCCCGCGCCTGGGCATCGTGTTGAAGGTCGTGCCCGCAGCCGCCCCCGCGGTCGTGCTCGCGCTGCTCACCGGCGTGCCGTCCGTCGTCCGGGCGCTGCTCGCCCTGCTCGCCTACGGGCTGCTGATCGTGCTCACGCGCGCGCTGCCCGCGGAGATGCGCGACCTGCTGCCCGCGCGCATGCGCCGCCCGCCGCTTGGATAGCCTGGGCGGCGGTGTTCCGCGACGACGACGTCCGCGGTCGGCCCCTGCGGATCGGCCTGAACCTGGTGTTCCTCGGCGAGCGCGCGGGCGGCGTCGGCCGCTACGCCGGCGAGCTGCCGGGCGCGCTGCTGGAAGCGGAGCCTGACAGCGAGCTGCACGTGTTCGTCTCGCGCGACGCGCCCGAGCAGCTGCGCCGCGCGCCGTGGGCGTCGAGCGTGCGCTGGGTCGTGCTGCCCGTGCGCCTCGCCGGGGCGCCCACCCACCAGCTCGCGCAGTTCGCCGCGCTGCCCGCGCTGGCGCTCGCGCGGCGGCTGGACGTGCTGCACAGCCCCGCCAACACCGGGCCGACGATCGTCCCCGGCGTGGCCAGCGTGGTGTCGCTGCACGACCTCATCTGGCTGCACCGGGCGGACGAATGGGAGCCCAGCACGAGCGTGCAGCGCCGCATGGAGGTGCTGGTGCGCCACTGCGTGCGCCACGCCGACCGCGTGTTCGCCGACTCGCACGCGGCTGCCCACGACATCCACCACACGCTCGGCTTACTGCGCGAGCGCATCGACGTGACGCCGCTGGGCGTGCACCCGCCGGGCGGCCCGCCGGCGATCCCCGCGCGCGAGCTGCGCGCGCGCCTGCAGTTGGGCGACGCGCGCGTCGTGCTGTGCGTGGCCCAAAAGCGCCCCTACAAGAACCTGCGCGCGCTGCTGCAAGCGCTCGTGGATTTCGATGATGACGTGACGCTCGTGCTGCCCGGAGCGCCGACCGGGCACGAGGCGGAGCTGCGCTCGCTCGCCCGTGGACTGGGGGTCGCCGCGCGCGTGCGCTTCCTCGACTGGGTGTCCGAGGAGGAGCTCGACGCCCTGTACGCGCTCAGCAGCGTGTTCGTGCTGCCGTCGCTGATCGAGGGCTTCGGCATCCCCGTGCTGGAGGCGATGGCGCGCGGCGTGCCCGTGGCGTGCTCGGACGTCTCCGCGCTGCCCGAGGTGGCGGGCGACGCGGCGCTGCTGTTCGACCCCCACAGCCACGAGCAGGTGGGCGCCGCCGTGCGGCGCATCCTCGACGACCGCGCGCTCGCGCAGTCGCTGAGCGCCGCCGGGCGCCGGCGCGCGGCGGCTTTCACCTGGCGGCGCACCGGCGAAGCGAGCCTCGCCGGCTACCGGCGGGCGCTGCTCGCGCGTCGCGGACAGGTCGCGGCCGCGTAGATCTCCGGTTGGCCCGATGCCGCGCATCCTGATCGTCCGCGGGCACCTGGTGACGCCGTGGGAGCTCGGCCCCTGGCGAGAGCTGCCGGAGCGCTTCGAGGTCTCCTACCTGCTCACCCGCGCCAACGGATATGCCGCGCCGCAGGGGCTGCGCGCGGTGCCCGCGCGCTCGCTGCGCGACCTGCTGCCGCGCGGTCCGCTGGGGGAGGTCGGCGCGGGCCTGCTCGGCGACCGCTACCTGTCCGCCGAGCAGGCGTTTGCGGATGCTGACGTGGTGCACGCGGAGGAGCTGTCGTTCTGGTTCTCCGCCGAGGCCGCCAAGCGCAAGCGCCGTCACGGCTTCAAGCTGGTGCAGACGATCTGGGAGACGCTGCCGTTCCTGGACGCCTACCGCAACCGCCACGCGCGCGAGCACCGTCGGCGCGTGCTCGCCGAGACCGACCTGTTCCTGCCGGCCACCGAGCGCGCCGCGCAGGCGCTGCGGCTGGAGGGGGTGGCGCAGGAGCGCATGCTCGTGTGTCCCCCCGGCATCGACGTCGAGCGCTTCGCGCGCGTGGGCGCCAACGGGGCGGCGGCTGCCGCGCACGAGCACGTGATCGTCTCGCCCGGACGGCTCGTGTGGGAGAAGGGCCACCAGGACGTCCTGCGGGCGCTCGCCGCGCTGCACCGCGGCACCGTCACGCTGCCCGACGGGTCGACGGCCCGGCCGCGCCTGTCGATCGTGGGGTCGGGCCCCGAGGAGCAGCGGCTGCGCGCGCACGCCGCCGAGCTCGGCGTGGGTCACGCGGTGGAGATCGCCGCCGTCCCCTACGAGCGCATGCCCGACGTGTTCGCGGGCGCCAGCGCGATGGTGCTCGCCAGCCACGACACGGCCGGCGCCGCCTACCACCCGTTCGACGTCCCCCGCGTCTTCTGGGAGGAGCAGTTCGGCCTGGTCATCGCCGAGGCGATGGCGGCGGGGCTGGCGATCGTGACCACCACCAGCGGCGCGATCCCCGAGGTGGTCGCTGGTGCGGACGTCGCGCTGCTCGCGCCGGGCGACTGGATGGGCATCGCCCGCGCGCTCGCCGCGGGGCCGCTCGCGCGCGCGGCCGGCGCGCGCGTGGCCCATCCGCAGGAGCTCGTGCGCGGCTACTCGAACGCCGCGGCCGCCGCGCGCCTGGCGTCCGCGTACGACCACGTGCTCGCCGGAGCGGGAGCTGGCCCCGGCGAGGCTTCCGGCGAGGGCCTCAGCGCGGGCGGCGAGGGCCTCAGCGCGGGCGCGGCGGCACCCCAGCCGGCGGCGGGCGAGTGAGCATGCCCGGCGCCAGGGGCCTGCTCGCGCGGCTCACCGACCCGCACCAGTTCGACCTCGCGCCCACCGGCCCCGGCGCGGTCCTCGACGTCGGCTGCGGCGCGTCGAAGCTGCCCGGCGCGGTCGGCCTGGACATCTCCCCGGACACCGCCGCGGACATCGTCCACGACCTCGACGAGCTCCCCTACCCGATCGCGGACGCGAGCTTCGACCAGATCGTGCTGCAGGACGTGCTCGAGCACGTGCGCGAGCCGATCAGGGTGTTCGAGGAGCTGCACCGCATCGCGCGGCCGGGCGCGCGCGTGCAGCTGCGCACGCCGCACTTCTCCTCGGCGCTCGCCTACGGCGACCCCACGCACCGCCACTGCTTCTCCACGATCGCCATCCGCTCGCTCGCCGAGCCGCGCTTCGCGCACTACACGCCCGTGCGCTTTCGCGTCGTGCACGTCACGCTCGACCTGTGGCTTGCCCACCGCGCGCTCGGCCTCGGGCTGCTGTTCAACCGCGCGCAGGAGACATACGAGAAGTACTTCGCGTTCATGTGCCCAGCGATGAACATCCGCGCGGAGCTCGAGGTCCTCAAGGAGTAGCCGCGGATCGGCCGCCCAGTAGCCTCGACCGCGCGATGCACGTCGGTCTCAACCTGATCTTCCTCGTGCCCGGCGAGACCGGCGGCATGGAGGTCGTCGCCCGCGAGCTGATCCCCGAGCTCGTGGCCCGCGCTCCCGAGGTGCGCTTCACGGCGTTCGTCAACCGCGAGGCGGCGGCTGCCGCGGACGGGCCGTGGGGTGAGCTGATCCCCGCGGTGACGGTGCCCGTGAACGCGCGCAGCCGCGTGCAGTGGGTGCTCGGCGAGCAGGCGCTGCTGCCCGTGCTCGCCGCGCGCGCCGGCGTCGATCTCGTCCACAGCCTCGCGAGCACCGCGCCCATGTGGGGCCGCTTCCGTCGCGTGGTGACCGTCCACGACCTGATCTACGCGCGCTTCCCCGACACGCACGCGGGCCTGCGCGACAAGGGCATGCGCGTGCTCGTTCCGGGTGCGGTCCGCCGCTCCGACCGGGTGACGGCCGACTCGCGCAGCACCCGCGACGACCTGGTCGCGCTGCTGGGCATCGACCCGGCGCGCATCGACGTGGTGCCGCTCGGACTGGGCAGCGTCCGGCGCGCCGCGCCGCTGGGCGAGCGCGCGCTGCGCGAGCGCCTCCAGCTCGGCGAGCGCGCGGTCGTGCTCAGCCTGTCGGCCAAGCGCCCGCACAAGAACCTGCTGGCGCTGATCGACGCGCTCGCCATGCTTCCCGCCGCATCCTCCCCGGCAGCGTCCGCGCGGGGCGACGGCGGGCGACGCCCGGTGCTCGTGCTCCCCGGCTACCCCACCGCGTACGAGTCCGAGCTGCGCGCCCGCGCCGCCGAGCTGGGCGTCGCCGAGGACGTCCGCTTTCCCGCGTGGCTGTCCAGCGAGGAGCTCGAGGGCCTGTGGTCGATCGCGTGCGCGTTCGTGTTCCCGTCGCTGTACGAGGGCTTCGGGCTGCCGGTGCTGGAGGCGATGGCGCGCGGCGTGCCCGTCGCCTGCTCAAACGCCTCCTCGCTGCCCGAGGTCGCCGGCGACGCCGCGCTGCTGTTCGACCCGCACGACGAGCGCGCGATCGCCGCGGCGCTGTCCCGGCTGCTGGCGGACGAGGCGCTGGGGGAGCGGCTGCGCGCGCTCGGCCGCGAGCAGGCGCAGCGGTTCACTTGGGGGCGCACCGCGCGGCTGACGCTCGACAGCTACGCGCGGGCGCTGGGCCAGCACGGTTATGGCTGACGAGGCAACACGCGAAAACACCTCGCACGACGAGAGTCCGATCATCGGATCAGTGCTTTGGGGGTTCCAGCTCCACCGCAGACTATGGTCAGCAGTTGTGATCTCGATGGCAAAGCTGTTGACGCTGGCGCCCTGGGTCGATATTCTGGATGTCACATACATCGCGCAATGGCGTCAGCCTGCGCTTGGGCGGCCCATTGAAGGTCGCCCGTCCTCCAGGGTCGCCAATGGCGGCCCTGGCTACGTTCTGCGGGCGATGATATGCAGCTGTGCTATGTAGACGAGTCAGGCACGGCCGAGCGTCTTACTGAAGCCGACCGGGACCAGCAGCCAGTGGTCGTGATCGCCGGCGTATCGCTACCGGAGCGCGAGCTCACGAAGATCACGCACGAGTGGATCGAGCTCAAGAAGACCTTCTATCCGAGCGTCGCCCAGTCGGGGCACGGGTGGCTCGACGTGATCCTTCAGGACATCAAGGGTGCGAAGATCCGCGCCGGGTTCAGGGCGAAAGCGAGTGTCCGCCAGAAAAAGAACTCTGTTGGGCTGCTTGACGGCACCCTGAAGTTGCTTGAGCGCTATGACGCGAAGATCATGGGACGCATTTGGATGAAGCGCCTCGACGTCGAGAACCAGGACATGAGTTTGCACGGCGCCGCGCTCCAGCACATCTGCGGAGCCTTCGATGCTGCCTTGCCGGCGGGCGAGCGCGGCATGGTTGTTGTTGACAGCCAGACCTACCAGCACAACCACAGGCTCGCGCACTCCATGTTCACGCAGCGTTTCGGGAGGGAGCCCAAGCACTGCGGGCTAGTGGACATGCCCGTGTTCGGGCACAGCGACAACCATGCTGGTCTGCAGATGGCGGACATGATTTGCTCCGCATTGCTCGCGCCGATCGCGTGCGCGGTGTACGGCGGCCCCTATGCGAGGTGGAACCGACACTGCAACGCTGGATATCTGGACATCCGGGAAAGGTTCGGCTGGCGACTCTCCGCTAGAACGTTCACCTGGAAGGACTATCACGACCAGACATGCACCAGTCTCGTCGTGAGCAACCCCGTCAGCAAACGCGGCGTTAGCCTCATGTGGGGCGCGACGCACAAGCCGAAGTCGTCTCCACGCATGAAGCAATCGCAAGCGACGCAGGCACGGCTCCGCGGGTTGTAATCATCGCTACAAGTCGCGTGTGCTCGCGTAGAGCTCGAGCACCTTGCGCAGCGAGGACTCCAGCGACAGCCACTCGGCGTTCTGCGCGAACCAGCGCGCGGTGCTCTCGCGCAGCGCGAGGCCACCCGCGTGCACGCGCACGATCGCGTCGGCCACCGCCTGCGGGTCGGCGCTCGTGACGACGGTGCCGTTGACGCCCTCCTCGATCAGCTCGGTGGCGGCGTTGTCCTCGCCGCCCAGCACCACGCTGGGGGTGGCGCGGGCGGCGGCCTCCACGACCACCAGCCCGTAGCCCTCGCGGCGCGAGGTCAAGAGCAGGCACATCGCGCGGCGCATTTCCGCGTCGATCGTCTCCGTCGCGGCGAAGCCGCGCGCGCTGACGACGCCCTCCAGCCGGTGCTCGGCGATCGCGGCGTCGAGCGCGCCGCGCTCGGGCCCCTCGCCGAAGAACTCGCCCCGCAGCCCCTCCACGCGCGCGGCGGCGAGCGCCACGGCGGCGAGCGCCAGCGTGACCTGCTTCTCGGGGATCAGCCGTGCGGCGAACATCACCACCGGCGCGGTCGGCTGGGCGGGCGCCGGCTCGACGCTCCCCGCGTACAGGCCGCGCAGCACGGTGACCGGCCCGCGCAGGCCCGCTTCGCGCAGGCGCGCGGCGTGCAGCTCGGAGAAGCACACCGCGCGCTGCCTGACCATCGCGCACGCCCGCTGCACGAGCATCCCCACGCGACCGCCGAAGCCGCCGAGGTAGTCGAGCCAGTAGGAGCGACTCCACACCTCGAACCAGTCGACGACCAGGGAGAAGCCCGCGAGCGGGCGCGCGAGACCCGCGGCGAGCACCGGGAAGTACGGGAACGAGCACGTGTGCACGACCTCGTAGCGGCGCCCGCGGCGCAGCAGGTGCCACAGGACGCCGGCGCCGAACACGAGCGGCGGGAGCGTGCGCCGCCGGCCGCTCGCCGTGTACAAGGCCATCCGCGGGCCCGCGGCCAGCACGCGCACGCGCGGGTCGATCTGGGGTCGCTCGCCGCGCGGCCACTGGCGCAGCGTGACGTAGGTCACGTCGTGGCCCTCCGCGGCCAGGCGCTCTGCCAGGTCGCGGTACCAGCGCTCGGCGCCCCCCACCGTGTGTGGGAAAAGGCAGTCATAGATCAGGCACACGCGCATCCCCGCTAGCATCCCAGTTTGCCGATCGTGCGCCACTTTCCGCCCGCGGGGGCGTTGTGAACGCCAGGCGCCAGCCGTCCCACGTCGCCCACTCGTGGCCGTGAGGGCCCACCCCCGATGAGCACACTCGTCCCGACCAGCGACCAGCCCGCGGCGCCCGGCGCGCCGGACGCCGAGCTGCCGCTGGTGTCCGTCGTGATCCCCTGCCTGAACGAGGCGCAGAACATCGAGTCGTGCGTCACCGCCGCGCTGGAAGCGATCGTGCGCATGGGCGTGCACGGCGAGGTGATCGTCGCGGACAACGACTCCGAGGACGACTCCGCGCGGCTGGCCGAACGCGCGGGCGCGCGCGTGGTGCTCGAGCGCCGGCGCGGCTACGGCAGCGCCTACCTCGCCGGCTTCGCCGCCGCGCGCGGGCGCTACATCGTGATGGCCGACGCCGACTTGACCTACGACTTCCACGAGATCCCGCGCTTCGTCGCCGCGCTCGAAGAGGGCGCGGAGATGGTGATCGGCGACCGCATGGACAACATCCAGCCCGGCGCGATGCCGTGGCTGCACCGCTACGTCGGCAACCCGATCCTCACCGGCCTGCTCAACCTGCTGTTCGGCGCCGGCGTCAGCGACGCCCACTGCGGCATGCGCGCGCTGCGGCGCGAGGTGCTGCCGCGGCTGGACCTGCGCACGACCGGCATGGAGTTCGCCTCCGAGATGGTGATCCGCGCGTCCAAGCAGAACCTCACGATCGCCGAGTTCCCGATCGAGTACCACCCGCGCGGGGGCGAGAGCAAGCTGTCGAGCTTCCGCGACGGCTGGCGGCACCTGCGCTTCCTGCTCGTGCACAGCCCCACGCACCTGTTCATCGTCCCCGGCGCGCTGCTCGCCGGCCTGGGCACCGCGATCGTCGTGCTGGTCGGCGCCGGCCTCGACTTCGCCGGGCGCGCCTGGGGGCTGCACGCGCTGATCGGCGGGGCGCTGCTGATGATCGTCGGCACCCAGGTGCTCGCGCTGGGGCTGTGCGCGCACGCCTACGGCACCTACTTCATGGGCGAGCAGGACCCGTGGTTCGATCGCATGCGCGCGCGCTTCCGCCTCGAGCACGGCCTGCTGCTGGGCGGGGCGTTCATGCTCATCGGCGTGGCCATGGGGGCGGTCATCATCGTCACCTGGATCTCGCACGGCTTCGGCTCGCTCGCCGACGAACACCTGGCGGTGATCGCCGCGTCGCTGCTGATCGTCGGCATCCAGATCTTCTTCTCCTCGTTCCTGTTGTCCATCCTCGGGCTGCGTCGCCGCTAACGGTGCAGCCAGCCCGCCGGATGCTGGCGGCGGTGTTCGCCGGCGATCGCCGCGTGTGGCGCGCGGCGGCGCTCGCGGCCGCGCCGGCGCTCGCGCTGATCGTCTTCTACTGCGTGCGCCCGGTCAGCTACTACACCGGCACCAACGACGTCGAGGCCTACACCTACATCGCCGAAGCGCCCGCCGGCGAGCAGGTGTGCGTGCCCGGCCTGCACATCCCCGCCGGCACCGCGCGCATCCGCCTGCAGCTGATCTCGCGCACGCGCCTGCGCCCCGCGCTGACGCTGGCGCTGTCCCTCGCCGGCAATGCGCGGCCGTCCGAAAGCCGCCTGCGCCCGCAGCCGGTCGGCGCGAACCGCATCAGCGCCGCCGTCTTCACGGTGCCCGAGCTGCCCGCCCGCGCCGGCGAACGCGCGGCGTCCCTGTGCCTGACCGCGGCCGAACTCGTCAACTGGGGCGGCACGCCGCTCACCGCGCCCCCCAGCGCATCGCCTCCCACGCTCGCCGGGCGCCCGCTAGCCGGGCGCATCGCCGTCTGGTACCTGCCGCCGGCTGGCGTGCGCAGCAGCTGCCTGGCGCGCGCGGGCACGATCCTCGACCGCGCGTCGCTGTTTCGCCCCGGCTTCGTCGGCCCGTGGCTGTACGCGCTGCTCCTGCTCGTCGTGCTGCCCGCGCTCGCGCTCGCCGCCGTGCGCTGCCTGGCGCTCGCCGTCGCCGGACGCGCCCGGCGGATGGCGGCCTGGCTGTTCGCGCTCGCGGCGCTCAACTTCATCTGCTGGTCGCTGATCACGCCGCCGTTCCAGGCCCCCGACGAGGTCGACCACTTCGCCTACACGCAGTCGCTGGTCGAACGCGGCGAAGAGCCCTCGCCTGACTCCGACACCGCGCCGGCGCGCTGGTCGAGCGCGGAGACGCTGGCGCTGGAAGCCATGAGCTTCGACACCGATCACCAGATCGGCGACAGCCGCCCGCCGTGGACGCGCCGCCAGCAGGCGGAATATCGTGCGCAGGCGCTGCGCCTGCACCCCAGCTCCTCCGACGGCGGCGGCAACGAGACGGATGCCAGCTACGGCCCCGTGTACTACGGTGCGCTCGCCCCCGCCTACCTGCTCGCGTCCAGCTCGCCGCTCGATCAGCTCACGCTGATGCGCGTGCTCTCCGCGTTGATCGGCGCGCTGGTGGTGGTGTTCGCCTTCCTGCTCGCGCGCGAGCTCGCGCCGGGGCGCCCGTGGCTGGCCGTGCTCGCTGCGTTGCTCGTGTGCTACGAGCCGATGTACGGCTTCATCTCCGGCACGGTCAACAACGACGTCGGCGTCAATGCCGGCGCCGCCGCACTGGAGCTGCTGCTGATGCGCATGCTGCGCCGTGGCATCACCGTCCGCGGGGGGGCGCTGATCGGTCTGCTGCTGATCGCGCTGCCGCTGATCAAGGGCACCGCGCTGTCGCTCTACCCGCTGGCGGCGGTGGTGTTCGTGGCGGCGCTGTGGCGCCGCCACGGCCGCGCGCAGCTGCGTGCGTGGGCGGCGCTGGCCGCGGGCGTGCTCGCCATGCTGCTGTTCTCCAGCCTCGTGCTGGACAAGCTGCGCCCGGCCGCCGGCGCGAGCGGCTCGGCGACGATCGGCGCCAACGCGAGCGCCGCCAGCAACGCGCTGCACCACATCCCCAGCTTCCTCTCCTACCTGTGGCAGGCGCTCTTGCCGCGGTTGCCGTTCATGACGCGCTATTTCCCCCAGCACGCGCCCGGCTTCGTGCTGACGCACGACGCCGGCTTCACGATCTTCGTCGAACGCGGCTGGGGGGCGTTCGGCTGGTATGACGTGCTGTTCGCGCACTGGGTGTACGTGGTGATCTTCCTGGTCATGGTGCTCGCCGTCCCGCTCGGCGCGTCGGCCGCACGGCGCGAGTGGCCGTGGGTGCGCCGCCACTGGATCGAAGCGCTGGTGCTGCTCGCCACGCCAGTGGTGGTGATCGTGGGCTTCGAGGCCGCCTACTACCAGCCGACGCCCAGAGCCGCGATCGCGGAATTCGGCCGCTACGTGTTCCCCGCGATCGCCCCGCTCGCGCTGCTGGTCGTCGGCGCGCTGCACGCCTTTGGCCGCTCGCGCATGCTCGCCGCCGGCGTCGTGCTGCTGGTGGCGATGCTCGCGCTCAGCTACTCCGCGCAGCTGCTCACGCTGACGGGGTTCTATGCCTGAGGTGAGCGTCGCGATCCCCGTGCGCGACGGCGGCCCGGCGTTCGCCGGCGTGCTCGACGCGCTCGCCCGCCAGACGGTGGCGCACGAGCTGGTGGTGTGCGACTCCGGCTCGGCCGACCGCTCGTGCGAGCTCGCCCAGGCGCACGGGGCGCGCGTGCTGCAGCTCGCGCCCGAGCGCTTCAGCCACGGCGGCGCGCGCAACCTGCTGATGGACGCGGCCGGCGGCGCGCACGTGGCGCTGCTCACCCAGGACGCCCAGCCGGCCGACGAGCGCTGGCTCGAGCGGCTGCTCGGCGGTTTCGCGCTCGCGCCGGACGTGGGCATCGTCTACGGGCCCTACCGCCCGCGCGCCGACGCGCCGGAGCCGGTGCGCCTGGAGCTCGAACGCTGGTTTCGCTCGCTCTCGGTTGACGGCAGCGCGCAGGTCGAGCGCCTGGCCGCGGGCGAGCGCGCGCTGCCCGCGCGCGAGCTGGTGGGCCGGCGCGGCTTCTTCACCGACGCCAACGCGTGCCTCGCGCGGGCGGCGTGGGAGCGGGTCCCGTTTCGCGAGGTCCCCTACGCGGAGGACCGGGTGCTCGCGCTCGACATGCTGCGCGCGGGCTACGCCAAGGCGTACGTGCCGCAGGCCGCCGTGCTCCACTCGCACGCCTACACCGCCGCCCAGCAGCTGCGCCGCAGCTTCGACGAGTGGCGCGCCCTGCGCGAGGTGTACGGCTGGCGCGAGCCCGCCGCGCCCGCGCACCTGCTCTCCCAGCTGCGCGGCGAGCTGGGGCAGGCGCGCGCGCAGCTGCGCGCCGAGGGCGTGCCGCCGGCGCGCCGGCGCACGACGCTCGCGGCGGTCGCCCGCCATCATGCGCTCTCGCGTGCGGGCGCGCTGCTCGGCTCGCGTGCGGACCGGCTGCCCGGCGCGCTGACGCGCCGGCTCTCGCTGGAGGGCCGCGCGGGCTTCGCGCCGCTGGAGGTGGATTAGACGATGAACGACGACCCAATCGATGGACGCCCGCTGGGCCCGTTCGCCAATCTCAGGCGACGCATCGTCCTGACCTACCGCAACTACGGCCTGCGCACGCTGGCGTTCCGCGCGCTCACGCTGCCGCTGCGCTTCACGCCGCTCGAGCGGCGCCTGCGGCTGCGCTCGCACGCGCGCGACCAGGAACTGCGCAGCGCGGTCGCGTGGCACCGCGAGCACGGGCGCCCGGTGGACGTCGTGATCCCCAGCTACCGCGACGCGCAGCGCGTGCGCGCGCTCGTGCGCAGCATCGACAAGACCGTGCGCCGGGGCATGTGCCGCGTGATCGTCAGCGACGACTGCTCCGGCGCCGAGCATCTCGCGGCGCTGCGCGCGATCGACGGGATCGACGTGCTGGTCGAGTCCGAGCGCAACAGCGGCTTCGCCGCCAACGTCAACCGCGGCCTGCACGCCACGGACCCCGCGCGCGACGTGGTGGTGCTGAACTCCGACGTGCAGGCGCTGCCCGGCTGGCTGGCGTGCCTGCAGTACGCCGCGCGCGAGCGCCACCCCTACGCGGGCATCGTCGGCGCGCAGCTGCAGTACCCCGACGGGCGCATCCAGTTCGCCGGCACGATCCGCAACCGCGACCAGCCGCAGTGGTTCGACCACCGCTACCGCTTCAAGCCCAGCGACTGGGGCCCCGCCGGGCGGCCCAGCCCGTCGCTGGCGATCACCGGTGCGTGCATGTACGTGCGCAGGGACGTGATCGAGCGCATCGGCGTGCTCGACGAGCGCTACGCGATGGCCTACGAGGACGTCGACTGGTGCCTGCGCGCGTGGCAGGCGGGCTTCGGCGTGCTGTACTTCCCCGCCGCGCGGCTCGTGCACCACGAGTCGGTCACGCGCGGCAGCGATCAAGGGGCGCGCGAGCTCGCCTCGCAGCGCGCGTTCTGGGAGCGCTGGTCGGAGCTCTTCGACGCCCGTGCGGTGGCCGTCCACACGGCGAGCGCCGGCAGCGGCCCGGCGGCGCCGAGCGGCGAGAGCCGCTCCTCCACGTCCGCCGAGCACGCGCGCCCCCGCGACGGGCGCCTGCGGATCGCCTACGCGACCGAGGGCACGGGCGTGGGCGGCGGGCACCGCGACATCTTCGAGCACCTCAACCGGCTGGCCGCGCGCGGCCACGAGGTGTCGCTGTACACGCTCGACCCAGCGCCCGAGTGGTTCGCGCTGCAGGTGCCCGTGCACAGCTTCGAGGACTACGACCAGCTCGCCGCCGCGCTCGCCGAGGTCGAGGCGATCAAGGTCGCCACCTGGTGGATGACCGCCGGCCCGGTGTTCCGCGCGAGCGTCGTGCGCGGGCTGCCCGTGTACTTCGTGCAGGACATCGAGACCTCCTACTACCCCGACCACGAGCACGCCCGCCACGCGGTGCTCGACTCCTACCGCCCGGAGTTCCGCTACATGACGATCTCCGAGTGGAACCGCGCGCAGCTGCGCGAGCTCGGCCTCGCGGCCGAGCTGGTCCCGCCGGGCGTCGACCTCGACACGTTCCGCGTGCGCCCGGAGGTGCGGCGCCGCGAGGACATGGTGCTCGCGCTCGGCCGCGCCAACCCGCTGAAGAACCTGCCGCTGACGGTCGCCGCGTGGAAGGCGCTCGGCGGGCGGCGGACGGCGGGCGCGCGCGCGAGCAACGGCGCGGGCGCAAGCAACGGCGGGCGGGCGGAGCTGTGCCTGTTCGGCGTCGAGCCGGAGCTCGCGCAGGACGGCGGGATGGCCGCGGCGACGGGCGTGCGCTACGTCTCCTCGCCCGACGACGAGCGGGTCGGCGAGCTGTTCAGCGAAGCGACCGTGTTCGTGCAGACCTCCGTGCACGAGGGCTTCGCGCTGCCGCCGCTGGAGGCGATGGCCACCGGCGCCGCCGTCGTGTGCACGGACGCCCACGGCAACCGCGACTTCTGCGTCGACGGCGTCAACTGCCTGATGCCCGAGCCCCGCACGGCCGCCGTCTCCGCCGCCATCGCCCGCCTGCTCGCCGACCCCGAGCTGCGCGCTCGCCTTGGCGCCGCGGGCGTCGAGACCGCCAGGAGCTACGCGTGGGAGCGGCGCATCGACGCGCTCGAGGCGTTCCTGCGGCGGGTGGCCGAGTCGCGGCGGATGGCGGTTGCGGGGGAGCTGCCGTAGCGCTGTCCTCTCCGCCCCCCTCGAAATCGATGGCTCAACCCCCTCGAAATCGATGACTCAACCCCCTCGAAATCGAGGATCAGATGCCACGTAGAGCTTGTGCTCGAGCGAGATGTGCGTGAGCTTTCCCGGCTGCGACAACGCGAGCAGTTGCCGGTGCTGCTTCGTCGCCTGGCGGCGCAAACCGCGGGGGTGCTGAACATCACGAGAGCCGCCGGCGAGGCGGAACTGGACCGCGCAGGCGGCATCCTCGCCTTCGAGGTCAAGGCTGCGGGTCAGGTCACGGGCCGGGACATGCGCCACCTGCGCAAGCTGTATTGCATGGAATAGTATTTTATAAAGTAGTGCGACGCGATCGACGGGCGTACATCGAACGCTCGGGGGGCGTTGTTCGCGCGTCGCGGATTCGCCAGCTTGCTGCGCAGGCGCGCCGCCCGCGAAGGCGTCTCTTGGTGAGCGCGGCGGAGCTGTTCGAGTGAGCGCCAAACGCGAGCAGCCTCGGAATCGATGACTTAGCCGAAGCGACCCTGAACGGGGTCAGAGCGACGCAGCGGCTTGCTTCGCTCGCTGGCGCGGCGCGTCCCGCAGGCCGAGGGCACGGATGGCCAGGCGCGTGTTCTCCGGCGTGTCGGGGATGCTTCCGGACCGCCACCCATCGATCCATGTCTCGGGATCCTGTCCGGTGGTATCGCGGAAGTCCCCTCGCCGGTCCTGTGAGTCAGGCGCATCATGTCTCACGGGCTTGGGGTGTCCTCTCTCCAGCCGCTGGAGGTATCGCTCATAAGCCACACGCGGAATGCGCACCGACTTGCCGAGACGGACCGACGGCAGCTGCTGTGCCTTGCACATCTTGTAGACCGCCGAGGCATCCATCTGCAGGTCGGCTGCCACTTGGGGGACGGTGAGATATCGGCTGTTGAGATCGCCCATGATCACCTCGCAGGCTACCACGTTAAGGTACGTAATCCGTCAAGTCCAGATTATCCACCATATCGGCAGCAGTGTTCAGGCCTTGAGCTTGCAGTCGCTCGATGTCGGCCGCCAGCTGGAGCGCCGCCTGCATCGCGCGCCTGGGGGTCGCCGTGTCGCACGGCCGGCGAATCACTGTCCTGGCTGGCGGGTGCCAATGGAGGGGCGTCTCGGGATGGCGCATGGGGTCGAGGTCGTAGTGGAGATCGATGGCCGGGTTGACGCAGCCGACCCAGTAGGTGTAGGCGAGCGCACTCACGCCGCGCTGGGCATGCGCCCCTTCGCTGCCTGCTCGCCAATACTCGATCAGCACAACGCGTACGTCCAGTTGGCAGTCCTCCAAGCCAGCCGTGACCTCCACCATCCCGGTGCGAGGATCGGCGGCGTATGTCGGGTCCACGTACGAGGCGCCGGGTCGAGGATCGAGCCCGAAGCCGTATAGGTCCAAATCGTCGCGGATCTCGTTCAGGCGGTCGAAGACGAACGGGATGCCCCAGCCACTCATGCGCGCAACATAGGACACGCTCCAGCCGGCGGCTTGCACGCCCTTGGTCGTGGCGTAACGATGTGCAGCTATCCTTTCAAAGCAACGATAGCTTCGAAAGGATCGCGTGTCGCGCGTAGGCGCCGAGCAGGACCGGCCAGCGCCACTCGGCCACTATGAGGAACTCTACCGGCCGGCCGATCCTGCGATGCCGACAGGTGGTCGGCGAGGTGGGTCGTATCGGGCGTTCGTACCTGCCGAGATTGCCGAGCGCGAGTTCCCGCTCGACGGTGGGTCGGTTAGCGCCATTGTTGCCTCGGCGAAGGCATTATGCCCGCGCAGGAGGCCGAGGCGGCGACCACCGTGCGGCCGAGGTGCTCGGCAACATGGAAGCGATGGAGCGCGCGATCGAGCTCGGAGCGAGCGCGCGGGCGCTCACCGTTGAGGACGCGATATCCACCGCACACTGCTGCGCTTCACGGAGGACCGCGAGATCGCGGGTGTCATACTCCAATCAGCCTCGTCCTCGCAAGCCAACCGAAGAACTACGTGGCAGGGCTGGGCGCCTACAGCCAGGGCGACGTCGGAGCGTGGTGCACCAGCTTCGCGGACGCTGCCCTGCTCGCCGCACTGGAGGCCGAGCGGATGGCGCAGTGGGAATGCGCGGAGCTGCTCGCGCTCGTCGAAGGCTTCGAGCGCAGCGCCTCGACGCCCTGACGTGCTGGACCGCGCTCCATAGCGCTAGCGCCATGAGCTATTGATACCTAGCTCATCGGGCTACTGTTAGCGAGCGTGGCCTGCTATCATTCGGGCGCATGGCGTTGAACCCGTTCGTGTGGGACAGGCCGCTGGAGGACCCGGCGAAGATCGTCGGCATGGACGACTTCGCGCGCGATGTCGCGCTGATGCTCAAGGCGCAGACCAACGTCGCGATCTTCGGCGCGCGCGACACCGGCAAGTCGACGTTCCTCACGACGCTCGCGCGCGAGCTGGCGATCGAGCATGAGGCCGACGCGCCGTCGTACACGATGGTGCGGGTGGACCTCAAGCGCGCGCTCAGCATCCCCGCGTTCATCTCCTGCGTCAACACCGCCCTGGAGGAGCATCCCGACCGTGCGATCCGGCGCGCGGCGGCGCGCGAGCTGGAGGTGCTCGAACGCGAGATCGGCTTCGATCTGAGGTTGATCAAGGGCGCCGTGCGCCGTGGAGCGCGCCCGGCCGAGGAGGCCGCCGAGATGCTCCACGCCCAGCTGCGTAGCCTGCCGCGGCTGGCAGCGCACGTGGTGGTCTGCTTCGACGAGTTCCAGCGCCTCAACCGCTGTCCGGGCGAGCCGCTGGCGATCATCGGCTCGGCGCTCATGGGGCCGGGCAAGGGCAACGCGTCGCTGCTGCTCACCGGCTCGATCCGCGAGTACCTGGAGATGATGCTCAACAACAGCCGCGAGCCGCTGTTCAACCAGGCGTTCAAAGCCCGCCTGCCGTCGATCGGCCGGGCGGAGTTCCACGAGTTCCTCGCGTTTCAGTTCGAGGCCACCGGGCGCCGCATCGACGAGCGCGCGCTCGAGCACCTGCTAGCGCTCAGCGCCGCGCACCCCAAGCGCACCCAGCAGCTCGCCTGGGCCACGTGGCGGCAGGGCGGCCGCAAGCCCTTGGACGTCACGGCCGTGCAGAGCGCCTTCGAGGAGCTGATGGACGACCAGCAGGCCGACTTCGCCGTGATCGAAGAGGCGCTCGCCAACGGCGAGGAAGCCGAGGCCACCGAACGCAAGGCGCTGTACCTGCTCGCCGATCACCCCGACGGGGGGCTCACCAGCACCGCGCTCGCCGCACGCTACGGGCTCGGCGCGCACACCACCGCCAAGAACGCCATGCCCCGGTTGGCACGCCGCGGGCTGGTCGAACAGGCCCCCGGCGACCGCTGGGAGATCATCGACCCGTTCCTCGCCGAGTGGCTGCGTCGCAACTCGCCGTTCGGGGATTAGCGCTCGCTGCCCGCGCGGTTCACGGTCCGAGCAGTGCGAGCGGGATGGCCGCGACGTCGTCCGGTCTGCGGTAGGCGAATCTGCCTGTGTAGACCACGATCCGCTCGATCAGCCTGTCGCCGATCTGCTGATGGAGCCAGTTGAGGTGCTTGACGTCGTGGTCATCGACGGTGTTGGCCAGCTTCGCCTCGATCGCGATGCACGACCGGTTCTCGCCCTCGACGATCAGGTCGATCTCGTGATCGCCGTCCTTGGTGCGCAGGTGGCCGACCGTGGCGGTGGCCGCGCTGGCGTAGACCCGGGCCGACTGGGCGACGAGCGACTCGAAGAGCGCGCCGAGCCACGTGCCGGTGGCCACCGAGATGCGGCTGCCCTCGCCCCGCAGCAGCCCGGCCTTGTCGACGCCGACGAGCCGTGCGGCGATCGCCGGGTCGACCAGGTGGTGCTTGGGTGTGCAGGTGAGCCGCTTGAGCGGCGCGAAGGTGGGTGTCCACGCCTGCAGCGGGTCGAGGACGAAGTTTTCCTGGCGTTGCGCAAGCCCCGGCCGTGTGGATGCGGTCGGGCGCGATGATGCGGTAGGTGGGCTGGCGCTTGGCGGCCGCTCCGCGCTCGCGTGGGGAGAGGCGTCGATCCCGTGGGGCTCGTGCGCGAGGGCCGGGAAGAACTCGACGGGCGCATCCCCCCCGGCGAGTGACGGTCGTCATCGACGCGAACGCGCTGGTCGCGTTGATGCGCACCGACAAGTTTCGCCCACTTTCCCTGACGTTGCGCAAACGGTCGCTGGCGCGAGTACCGTCGCAGTCAGACCGTAGGCTCCGACGTGTGCCCAGAATCGCGAGTCTCGACGGCCTGATAGTCAAGCTCTACTTCAACGACCACCCGCCTCCACATGTCCATGTGTACGCCGGACGGGTCGGCCACCCCGGCGTCCAGATGGCGCGCATCTCGATCGATGCCGGCGACGTCATCGACGGCCAACTCGCTCCAGCGAAGGTTGCTGCTGTTCGCAGTTGGTGCACGCGACATCGCGATGCGCTTCGCTCCGACTGGCAGCGTGCCCAGCGCAATCTCCATCCGACCGGGCGCTACGATCAATAGCCATGGAGCCTGCTATCGCCCCCGAGATCGTCGCGGTGATCGCGCGGCCCGGACACACGGTCCGCGTCGTGTTCGCCGACGGCGAGGTTCGCGATGTCGACATCACGCCACTGCTCGACTCTCCGGCCTTCTCGCCACTGCGCGACCCGGCTTTGTTCGAGCAGATCAAGATCGATGAGCAGACCGGCACGATCACTTGGCCCGGTGACGTAGATCTAGATCCAGATGTGATCTATGCAGCGCTCGATCTCGGGCCGGACAAGGCGCACATCTCCATCCTCGCTCCAAGCGTCGCTGCCTGACGTGCGCAAGGCGCTGAGCAGAGCCGACGGGCGTCGCTACGCGGCGTCTAGCGCGGGCGCGCCGAAAGTCGCGGGGTTTGCGCAACGTACGGTCCTCCCCACTTTTTCGGACGTTGCGCAAACCCCTGGCGCGACGATGCGGTAGGTGGGCTGGATGCTGGTCTTGCTGTTGACGCAAAGCTCGGCGATGAGGATGCGCAGGAGGGCCTTGGTTTGCTCGGGCTCGCCTTGTGCGAGTACTTTCTCAAGCTGATCGGCGACGGCTGCGAGATCGGCCGCTGTGGGCGTGTCCGCTTTCTCGTCGCTGGCGGTTAGCTCGGCTTGTTGGGCGCGGAGGTCGTCGAGGCGGGTGGTGAGGTCGGCGAGGCGTTGCTCGCAGCGCTCGGGGGAGAGGCGGCCTTCCTCGAACGCGTCAAAGTACCGGGCGGTGGAGTGTTCGGCGCGATGTATGCGCGGCCGCAGTGTCCGCAGCGCACGACCCCGGAGAGCAGGAAGTCCGAGCGGTTGCCACGTCGGCGGGAGGCATCCTCGCCGCGCTCGGTGAGGATCGCCTGTGACTGATCAAAGGTGCTCTGCTCGATCAGTGGCTCGTGTGTGGAGACGAAGTCTCGATCGCGCCAGCGGATGCGCCCGAGATATGTCGGGTTGGTCAGGACGCGGTGGACGGCTGGGTGTCCTCAGCCTGCGGAGGGCGCGGGTGCGTGCTCGGCGCGGAGTTGGTGGGCGATCGCGATCGTGCCGAGACGGTCCTCGATGTAGAGCTGGTAGATCCGCCGGACTGTTGGTGCGGTGATCGGGTCGGGTGAGAGTTGCCCGTCGTGGAGGGTGTAGCCGAAGGGTGGGCGTCCGCTGTACCAGCGGCCTTCGCGGGCGCGGCGCTCGATCCCCGCGGTGATGCGGTCAACGATGGTGGCGTGCTCGAACTCGGCGAACACGCCGAGCATCTGCAGCATCATCCGACCGGCTGGGGAGCCGGTGTCGAACGGCTCAGTCGCCGAGCGCAGCACCACGTTCAGGGTGTCCAGCTCCCATTCGATATCGCCGACCTTCGTGTCCTACGGCTCGATATGACTGATCTCTACAGCTTCGTTCCTCAGATGGAGGCGTGGCGGGCGGAGCTTGCTCAGTACGCCCGCCAAGCGCTCGAGCAGCCCGAGGCGGCCGTTACGCCGATCACGCTTCTTGGTGGCCTACAGCTACTGGCTCGCTTGGAGAACTGATCGACGCCCCGCATTCTCGAGGACCAGCGCACGTCCGTCCCGTGAGTCCTGCACAATCCAGCGTCGTGGAGCTTGAGATCGAGATGCTCGAATACATCCGAGATTATGAGGCGCATGCTGCAGAGTGCGAGCAGGTGCCGAAGGCAATCCTGTTTCATCCCGGGAACCACCTTCTCGTAGGTTGGGATGAGGTGCTCGGGCTCCCTGTGCTCCCTGACGAGCGTGTCGCGCCGAAGCGCTTTCGACTCCTTTGTGGGCACGGCCAAGGTGGCTACTGCGCGGAGGGCGACGTGTTCTGGGACGACAAGGGCATGCCTTACGTTCTGGAACCCGAGTCCGAGGTGGCCTAGTCGATCTCGTCCCGGAAGTCGGCGTGCGAAAAGCGCTCGCCTGCGAACAAGGCGGTGAGCTTGTACTTCAAATGGATTGCCGCCGGCTCCGCGAGCTGTGAGATCCGTCGCTCCTCGAGGTAGTCGTGATGGATCGTGATCGAGGAGTAGATCAGTGCGAGGCTCTCTGGCATCTGCGCAGACTCGATCGGCGGCAAGTAGAAGTAGTTGATGAGGTGGTCGTAGACGCGAAGATCCGCGACCGACGACTCCTTGACAACGCCACGCTCGACGAGTTCCGCGAGGGGCAGGACTGGAGCGAGCATGCGAACCGGATGCGCATAGCCAGACGAGCCTTGAGCGACCATGCTGCAGGTCGGCGATATCAGAATGCCGAATCCGGCATCGAACGGCCCCGAGAGGAACTTTCGCTGACCGGCATCGTGGTCGACGGCGTCAGGCGGCCACGGATAGCCGAGCGGTACGTCCTGAAAGAGGTCGCCCATCCGGACGTAGTCGGTCCGCTCGGCGTAGTAGTCGGTGTCGGGAGGTCTCGGCTCCCAGTCAGAAAGTGCCAAGCAGCCACGGTAGCTGCGCAGCGGGACGGAAGCTAGCTCGCGTAGTCCTCGTCGGTAAGCGTTGCCCGCTTACTAGGGCGACGCGGTGTCTCTGGCATTGCCGTATCTGGCGCGAACTGGCTCCACATTTCCTTGCGCATTCGGTCAATGTCCTCCTTGCGGAATCGACGGAACCCCGATCCGGGAAGCCTGATTGCCTTCAGCTGACCTCGCTTCTCGAGATTGCGCACCGTGTTCTCGTGCACGTTCAACTCGCTTGCTGTCTCGCGCACGTTCAAGAACTCTTTCGTTGGCATATCGGTCACCTCCGCAGATACGTCTTTGGGGACGCTGCACTATAGCCACCTTGTGTCCTGTATAGGCCATATGGCCACTATACACTATGTTGTCAATAGCCAGCTTGTGTAGCTTGTAGACTTTGGTATCCTATCGGCATGAGGCCCATCGAACTGAAGCGTCCTCCCGAATCGGCTCCGGTCCCCGCCAGAGACAGCCCCCGAACGCGCTTCCGGATCCTGTCTCTCGATGGGGGCGGCTACAAGGGGATGTTCAGCGCAGCAATCCTTGATCGCCTTGCCGTCGACCTGGGTATCGAGCTGCTCTCGAGCTTCGACCTTCTCGCCGGCACCTCCACAGGCGCGATCATCGCGCTCGGGCTCGCCGCTGGGCTGACTCCGGCCGAGCTACTCGGCTTCTACGTAGACCACGGCCCCGCGATCTTTTCGGATCGTCGCGTTCGAGCGCCTCGGCGACTCGTTCGGAGCAAGTACAGCCCGGTGGCGCTGACCACGGCGCTACAAGAGGTCCTGGGGGATCGGACGCTTGCGGAGAGCCCGATCCCCCTGTTGATTCCCGCCTATGACCTCTGCAACGACGATGTCCACCTGTTCCGGACCCCGCACGCCGCGCGCCTTCGCCGCGACGGACGTGAGCGCATGGTTGACGTTGCTCTCGCGAGCACGGCGGCCCCGACCTTCTTCCCAGCCCACCCCTTGCGAGGCCTGCGCCTGGTCGATGGAGGGGTGTGGGCAAACAATCCGTCCATGCTTGCCATCGTCGAGGCCCTGACGGTCTTCGAGCGTCCGCTGGAGGACATCATGGTGATCAGCATCGGGACGACCGTCGAGACCAGCCGTCGCCATCCGCGCCTGGACCGGGGCGGCCTTGCGCAATGGGCGAGAAGTGCCGCCGAGCTCGTGATCCACGGGCAGAGCCTGTCCGCGTCGAACCACGCGGGTTTGCTGCTCGGCGCCGAGCGCTACCTGTGGGTGAATTCAAGCGTCCCCGCCGGCGAGCTACGCCTCGACAAGCTCTCGAGCAGTCAGCTCTTTATATCAATGAGTCGCCTTGCAGCGAGTCCGCCCCTGTCCGTACGGCTCGCCAGGTCGCGTCGTGTTGCGGTACGCTGAGGCCGTGGCTACAGCGCTCGACAAGGACAAGCTGCATGATGTGCTCGACCAGGCAGTGATCGTGATTGATGAGCAGGAGCTGGAGCGCTCGCGCCGCGATCCTCGCGTGCAGGAACTGTTTGCGCAGGGCCGGGACTTGGTGGCCGAGCTAGAGTCCGAAGGCGCGAATCTCTAGCTCTCGCGCGGAATCGCCGTCCACAAGCGTCTCAGCCTACGGTTGCCGGGCACTCGCTGCTCGGAAGGTCGAAGGCCCCAGCGTTCCCGCCAGTAGGCGTCGGTCGCCTCATCGAAGGGATCGACAACCAGCACCGTCGCGCCGACGTACGCCAGCGCCTGCTGTGCGGTGCGTGCAGCATGTCCGAATAGCTCGACGCCGATGCCCGACGCCTGCGCGGCGCGCGCGAACTGCGCGAGCAAGATCGCCGGCTGGGTGCGGTAATGCACGCCGCCGAGCTCGGCACGCTCCTCGCCGCTGAGCGCGACCTGAGCGGCGCACAGCGCATACACACCCGCCACCCTGCCGTGGCTGAGCCGCACGCGAACGGTCGCCTCCTGCGGCTCGCCCAGTGCCCGCTCGACCAGCCATTCGGCGACGCTCTCACCGGCATGACCCGGGACCGGCTCGAACGCACGGATCGCCTCGCCCAGCTCGGGCAGCGCCGCGACGACCCGCTGATCGACCCGCACGTATACGCGGGCGCGCTCCAGCACGTCGCGCGAGGGCGTTGGGTCCGGGGTGTCTCATGGTGGCACGGAGCGTACCCGCCGCCCCCGTCACGACGCTCGGGCTACACGCTCAACGGCTCCGCTCGCACGACCGCGGGGTTTGCGCAACGTACGGCCCTCTCCTCACCGCGGCCGGCGCAGGTTGGTGGCGAACACGTCGAGCGGGTCGGACATCGCCCGTCGATGCTTCGCTGCCTGCGCCAATCGTGCCAGAGGCAGTCGGGACCAGCTACCATCCGGCACCGCCTGGCGAGACAATAGAGAGGAAGGATTCCAACCAGATGACTGGCGGGTCGGGTGCGGGCTCTGTCTCGCGAGAGCCCGTGCGGCGCGCCGCGCGGGCCCATGTCGTCGAACGCTTGCGCGCGCGGGGCGCGGAGATCGAGCAGGCGATCGTCCTGCGCGTGCGCGATCGCTGGTTCGATCAGACAGGCGACGACGATCTCGAGTATGTGGCTGGGCTGCACGCCGCCGCGGTGGCGGCGCTCGAGTATGCGCTGGAGGGCATCGAGCGCTGGGGGGAGCGCCTGGCGCCGGTGCCGGCCGAGGCGATCGAGCAGGCACGGCGCGCAGCCCGGATGGGGGTGGGTCTCGACACGGTGCTGCGGCGGTACTTCGCGGGGCACGCGGTGGTGGAGGACTTCGTCATGCGGGAGGCCGAGGGGGGAGTGCTGCGCGGCCAGGGGCCGGTCCTGCGGGAAGTGCTGGCGATCATCGCCGTGCTGGTCGACCGCCTGGCGGCGGCGGTCGGCCGCGCGTACAAGCGGGCGAGCGAGCAGGCGGGCGGGCTCACCGGGAGCGCGGACAGCTCGGCGCTGCAGGCGTCCGCCACGCAGCCTGCGCGTGCGGCGTCGCGTGCACGCACGGAGTCCGCAGTCTGCAGGGAGCTGGTCACGGGGGCGCAGCGCGAGCGGGTGCTGGCGGCGATCGTGCAGGTGGTGGCCGAGCACGGCTGCGCGCGCGCACCGGTGGGCACGATCGCAGCGCGCGCACGGGTGTCGCGCGCGACCTTCTACAAGCTGTTCCCCGACGGCCTGGACGCGGGCCTTGCGGCGGTGCTGGATCACGGTCTGGAGCAGGTGGCCGGCCGCGTGGCGCGGGCGTTCGACGCCGAGCAGGGCTGGCGCGACGGAACACGCACGGCGCTGGCCTCGGTGCTCGCGTTCCTCGACGCCGAGCCTGAGCTGGCGCGCGTGTGTCTCGTGCAAACGCTCGGCGGCAGCCCGGCCGTCCTGGAGCACCGCGCGCAGGCGGTGCGGGCGTTCCGGCGGCTGGTGGTCACCCGCATCGAGGCCGAAGTGACGGGTGGCTCGCCGCTCGCGGCGGAGGGAGTGCTGGGGTCGGTGATGGAGATCCTGCGCGCGCGCCTGAGCACCGGGCCGCAGCGCCTGATCGGGCTGCTCGGGCCGCTGATGGGGCTGGTCGTCGAATACGTCGAAGGGCCAGACATCGCCGTCCAGGAGGCCCAGCGCGCCGCGCAGCTCGCGCTCGCGATCGAAGCCGAAGCACCGGAGCGGAAGCCGACGGGCGCGCTCTTGGTGGCCGAGACCCCGACCGCCCTGCCGGCGAGCATCGCCAACCCAACCGCGTATCGCCTGCGCGAATGCGTGCTGCACCTCGCCGAGCATTCCGGCGCCAGCAACCGCGCGATCGGCGCGGCCCTGGGCGTCGTGCACAAGTCGCAGGTGTCCAAGCTGCTTTCTCGGCTTGAAAGCGACGAGCTCGCGACCAAACGCTCGCTTGCAGCGGGGGGAGCGAACGAATGGCGGCTCACACGGTACGGAGAAGAGATCGCGCGAGCGCTCTCTGGCAATCGTGGCGCGCTGAGGCGGGAGGCCTGAAGGAGTTCATAGCTCAGGCCCGTCGATTTCCATCGCTTAACTCCTTGATCGAAATACACGACGCGATTAGGACCGCTGCCGGCAGACAATCGTCATCGGGAAAGCGCGATCAGGAGAGCACGAATGCGTGTCCACCACTTCGCCATAAATGGTGCCTGCCGAACGTATTGACCAATCAACTTCACGGATGACTACCAGGTGATGGCTTACGGACCCACGAGCGACTAGTGCAGGATCAACGCGCACGGATCATGGCGGCGCACGTAGAGGTGCTCGCCGAATGTGGGTTCGCTGGTGCCACGGTTCGCCTGGTGGTTACGCGGGCGAGAGTTTCGACTCGCACGTTCTATCAGGTGTTTGACGGTCTAGAGGAGTGTCTCATGGCGGTGATGAACAGGGCTGCCGAGGAGGTCGTTCGGCTTGCGGCCTGCGAGCTGGCCAGAGCTGAACGCTGGCAGGATGGGGTGCGCTCAGCGCTGGCAGCGACGCTGACGTACTTCGATGGTCAACCCGGGCTCGCGCGGGTTTGCTTCGTCGAGGTACTGGCCGGCGGCCCGACTGTGCTCAAACATCGCGAGCGCATCATCGCGATGTTGCGTGTCCTGGTCGTCGAGCGGATAGAGGAGGAGAGGTCTACGGTCTGGCCACTGGCCGCACAGGGGGCAATGAGCTGCGTGTTCGGGATCGTGCATGCACACATCGTCAATGAGGAGCCAGGACCTCTCATCGAGTTGCTCGGCCCGTTGATGGCGCTGGTCGCCGCACCGTGTAATGGTGCTCGGGGCATGAAGCAAGAGATCGAGCAGGGGGCCGCACTTGCGCGTGAAATCCTCGATGGCGCCTGCCGCTTGACCGTCGCGGCGCGAGAGCGTGACGGCGAGGCTGACCCTGATGCTTTCAGCCTTCCCCGTGCTCGTCGCGCGCGTGAATGCCTACTCTTCCTCGCCGAGCATCCCCGGTCGAGCAACCGCGAAGTGGGGGTGGCTATCAACATCCCCCAGCAGTCACAGGTCTCCAAGCTGCTGGCGTACCTTCTGGCGGAGGGGCTGGCAACGAAACGCTCAATGGGTCCGGGAAAGCGCAACGCTTGGTGGGTCACGCAACGCGGCGAAGAGATCGTGCGAGCAATGCTCGCACGCTAGCGCAGATCAAGATTCGTTTTCTAGGTGCCCCTCGGTCGGGTGTCCTTGGTGCAGATCATCTGTAGTGATACTTGTGGTCCCATGAGGTAGCGCCACCACATGCGGAGGCGGCGCACGAACAAGTGTTTGCGGGCGATGTTGATTGCGGCGAGCTTGACCGAACCCAGCGCGCTCGCCTCAACTGTGAGGTGGATCGGGTCGTGCGAGTGGAAGATGTCGAACGCGGGCTCGGTCACACGGATGCGGCGAAAGCCGGCCCGCCAGGTCATCCATAGGTACTCCGAGAAGAAGTAGACGTGCTCGTTACCGGCGAACTGGGCGACCTCGGCACCGTGGTCGCGCTTCAGGTCAATCGGCCATCGCAGTGGCTCGTTGACGACGAGCAGACTCCCGCCGGGACGAAGCACGCGGTGAATCTCGCGCAGCGCAGCAATCATTCCCGAGCGGTCATTGTGGTGGAGCACCTCGCAGCAGAAGATCCAGTCGAAGCTGTCATCGACGAAGGGGAGCGCGGACATCTGCGCCAGCACGCGCTCGAAGTACGTACCATCCGTCTCGAACCACCAGTCGGCGGTTCGAAGGCCTTGCATCTCGACGGTCGAGATATCAAGCGCCACCGTGCGCAGGCCAATCCTGGCGAAGGTTGCAGCCGCCCAGCAGGTGTTTGCTCCGACGTCGAGGATGCTCTGTCCCGGTAAGAAAGAGATGGTCTCGAGCAGGTGCTCCATCGACCGTCGCTGGGTCCACCAATAGCCGCCCTTCTCGTAGGGCAGATTGAGCAGCCGGGCACGATCCCAGCCGTCTCGGCGCATCTCGTCTGCAAAGCGCGCCAGCCCCTCAGCCTCCGCTATGACCTCCGGGGATGGATCGAGCATGAGGTCGGGAACCCCGTCGCGAACCGGGCGCCGCAGCCGACAGGACCGACATTCAAGACACCCCTCACGCGTCTCCCGCTCGTCACCCCCCGTGGCGATCAATCGGAAGCTGCCCGGCGAGCCGCAACGCGGGCACCGCAACATGTCAACCACCTCAGGAAGCATAAGCCTCGGACGATCCTACCGTGTTCCCTCCGAACTGTCTCGGCCGTCGCGTCGTGGCCCGGATCACAGGTCGTGTCGGGTCAGTATCGCGCGCTTGTGTCACCGGTTTCCACGTAGCTACACGCGCAGGACCGACTGGCTGTACTGGGTATGGCTTGTTTTCTGACGTGTTAACTCTTGACGGCTCTGGCGGCGAGCGGGTAGAAGTCCTCTCCGGGCGGCAAGGCTCGCAATTCACAGTCCTGTGCGGGGTGCGCTCTTCCGTCCGAGAGCGCACGTGACCGTGCTGGGGCGACAGGAGGAGCTAAAGAATGTCAGAGCGGCGTCAGGACGCAGCATCGCGAATGGACCGGCGAAAGCCCGGCGGTGTGAGGCTCTGTGTCGGTGTCACCGCACGCCGAGCCGGGCTAGTGCTCTTCACGGTCTTTGTGCTCTTTCTAGCTGTTGCGTCGTGTGCTGCAGCGTCCTCGAGCTTTTATTGGTATGGGGAAGGCAACTCTACGTGTTGGCAGACCGGGCAGCTTGGCTCTTCCTCGACGGAATGTGGCAGTGTGGGTGCTGGCTACCTTGCGACGTCCGGAAGCCATGCGGGGGGGCTTGAATGGATGGACGAAGCTGCTTCGAGCAGTCCGGATTTCTTGTCGAAGAGCGGTGACTACTGCGTGTACTATAGGCTCGGCGATGATCTGACCTCGCAGATATCGGCTAATGAAGGCTCGGTCACGGGCTTCACTACGCCAACGCCGTACGGCAGCTATCAAGAGGGCGACGCGCACAGCAATGTTTGCCAGGCCGATGGTAGT